>JANXYM010000091.1 GCA_025350045.1 Methanomicrobiales archaeon
CCTTAATCCCCCCATCACCCAATCACTATCAGGATTCTTTCACCATGCGCCTCGCCCCCGAACTTAAATCCAAGATCGACTCCCTCTGGGATAAATTCTGGAGTGGCGGTCTCTCCAACCCGCTCCAGTCCATCGAGCAGATGTCCTATCTCATCTTCATGAACCGGCTCGAAGCAATGGACACGTTCGAGCAGAAGAAGGCGCAGGCAAACAAACAGACCTACAAATCCATCTTTGAAGGCGAAGAAAATGAGAAATGCCGGTGGTCGCACTGGAAACATTTCCCGGCAGACAAGATGCTCATCCATGTGCGGGACAAGGTCTTCCCGTTCATCAAGGACATCCATGACGGGGAAAAGACGCTCTTTGCCCAGCACATGAAAGATGCGGTCTTCCTGATCCCCAAGCCCTCGCTCCTCCAGGAAGCCGTCACGATCATTGACGAACTCAAGATATCTGCGCAGAACCGGGACACCCAGGGCGACATCTACGAATACCTGCTCTCGCAGCTCGCAACCTCCGGGAAGAACGGACAGTTCCGCACGCCCCGGCACATCATCCGGATGATGGTCGAACTCGCGGACCCGGATATCAATGACCGGATCTGCGATCCTGCCTGCGGTACGGCAGGGTTCCTGGTCAATTCATACGAGTATATCCTCAAAAAATACACGAGCAAAGACAAGATCGAAGTAGATTCCGAAGGGGGGTACCATAACCTGCTCGGAGACAAGATCACCGAACCGAAACACTGGGACAAACTCTGGAAGGATACCTTCTACGGGTACGATTTTGATAACACGATGATCCGGATCTCGCTCATGAACATGATCCTCCACGGGATCAAGGCGCCCCAGGTTGCCCTGCGGGATACCCTCTCCAAAGGGTTCACGGAAAACGACCGGTATACCATCGTTCTCGCAAACCCGCCATTCAAGGGGAGCATTGACAAGAGCGACATCAACGATGCACTCACCATCCAGACTACCAAGACAGAACTGCTCTTTGTCGAGCGGATGGTGCACCTCCTCCAGATTGGCGGTAAGTGCGGGGTCATTGTACCGGACGGGGTACTCTTCGGCAGCTCCAATGCCCATAAGAAACTCCGGCAGATCCTGCTGGAACAGTGCCAGCTCGAAGGCATCGTTTCCATGCCGTCCGGCGTCTTCAAGCCGTACGCCGGGGTTTCCACAGCTGTTCTCATCTTCACCAAAGGCGGATCTACCGACAAGGTCTGGTTCTATGATATGGATGCGGACGGGTACTCACTCGATGACAAACGGACATTCATCGATGGCAAGGGAGATATCCCGGAGATTATCCAGCATTACCGCAACCGGAAGAAAGAAAATCCCGCAGACCGGAAAGGCAAATGTTTCTTTGTGCCCATCAGCGAGATCAAGGAGAACAGCTACGATCTCTCCATCTCGCGCTATAAGGAGATCGAGTATGCTGAAGTCCAGTACGAAAAACCGGAAGTAATTATTGAGAAGATCGAGAAGCTGGAAAACGAGATCCAGAAGAGTCTCAGGGAATTGAAAACTCTGTTGAAATAATTCGGGTTTTTCTCATCGTATCGGCGTCCTTTCCTCTATTCTCTCCCATCGCCCCCTCAACTAAACTAGTTGCCCGCACCCCCAACTCCCGGAGGGGGCCCCCCTCAAACCCAGGGAATCCGATTTCCTTTTTTCAACGATTCCGCTCAAAATTTTTCCATCGTGATTTCATAAGCCGGTTAAAAGTTTTTGTTCGAAAAAAAATCCCACCCAACCCGTGCTCCCAAAATTTTTCATGCACGACCGGGCCGGCACCGCTCAGCGAAATGGGTGTCCTGGAATCAGACCATACCGGGGCATCCCCTCCCCGAGGGGTATTGTCCCTCCGTCGGAGACCTCCTGAAAAAGACCCCCATCCGGTCCCCGCCCCCTTCCGGAGCACGATCGCTAACCCCAACGGCCCTTGTAACATCGCTAAATATGACCTCCCCCATTCCCGCCGGAGAACGTTACATTGTTCCGGCCCGGTTCCGCATTTTTCACGAATTATGACCTCTGGATTTCGGGGTGTGAGGGAAAAGAGGTACAACCGGGCCCGCAAAACGCTCCGTTGTACCAGAATTCCCCACGAGGTTCCTGGCAATCACCGGCCCGGGTCCCCCCCCATCCAGCAGCGAGTTGCCCGCAGCAACGATTATGAGAGGTGGAGCGGAGCGAAAAGGGGAAATTTCGATCGCAGGTGATCCCGCTGCCACACTACAGGGGGAAATAGTCAGCAGCACCCGATTCCAGTTCTGGTCAAAAGCCGGGTAAAACTGTTCCCCGGTCCCCGGTCGGGAACCAGCGATCAAAAATGGCAGGAAAAATGATGAACCGGTTATGCCTTTTTCAAAAACACCAGCTCAACGCTGTCAAAAGCATCCATCTCTTCTGTTTTGAGCGGGACATACCGTGCGATAAAGACCGGCTGGTCCAGTATCAGGGTCCGGTTCAGGGTGAATTGTTCAACCACTGATCCATGGGACATCATGTTTATGCCTATAAGGTAATCAGTAGGATTACCATTTCTTGGGATAAGGGTTGCATTAATCCTCACCACATTCCATGTCGGGTATGCGGGTACACCGGCACACCATCTGCCCGCCAGCAGGAAGGATTCAACCGAGCGGTTGAACGAGGGATCTTCTGTAGTGGTTCCCCCAAATCCCCCGGTGAAGATAGTGATCTGGTCCTCCGTGAGGGCGATAAGTTTGGGAACCCGCTGCTGTATCCCGTATGTCGTATCGTTTGCGGCCTCCGGGAATATTGTTCTCATGGCACAATCGGGAACAGAGAAACCAAAATAATTTTTATCGATAGAAAGAAGGACGATTTGCGGGTCATCTGCTGAAGCGTAGCCATAGGATTTTTCAATCCAGGTTGTCGTCACGGGAGCCGGAATGGCAGCAGGTACGGTTGTGGTTACCGTTGTAATCTTTTCAGCAGTCGGTACCGGAGTGGCCAGAGAGGGTGGAACGGGAACGCTGGCTGCCAGTGTCCCGGTCGGGGTTATTGACGGGGTGCTCACACGCGCATTCTCCGGGGGTTTGGCGGACATGCACCCTGCACAAATGACCAGGCCCGCCACCAGCAATGTGCACAATACAAGGGAACTCTTTACGTTCATTGGTTCTACGGTACTCTGAAGGATATGTTAAAGTAATCTCTGTTTCCCTCCTGCGATGAAGACCGTGAATTAATTCCTGCTCCCGGATCTTCCCGTTCAGGGCCCTTTCCCGAAGGGTTTCACCCTCACTCTCCGTATGATACTCTCATGGTCATTCAGGTACCTCCCTTGTGTATCCCGCAGCGTGGAATCCGAACAAGGGAGGAGGCTGCCAAGGGGAAATTTTTAATTCCGGGCAATCCCCGCATGCCCTGGCCGGTAGCTGCATCAGGGCGGCCTGCCGACATAACAAGCTTAATTCGAACAAACATACAAGCGCTTTACCATGGTAACGTATGTTTCGACTCTGCTGAGCTTCGTAGTAGCGCTGATCATTTCAACGGTAATAATTTACTATATTGCAAAGTTCTTTGGCGCAAAGGATAGTTTATCCACGGCCGTTCTCGCAGCCCTTATTGGCACAGCCGTGTACACGATCTTTTATTACGTGCTGGGCCAGGGTCTGCTCCCGGCATTCATTGCAGGAATCGTCTGGCTGCTGGCATTGCAGAAACTCTATACGATCGGCTGGTTCAGGGCCCTGGCAATCGCGGTTGTCATCTGGATCGTGACTTCGGTTGTCGGGCTGTTCCTGCCGGTGTTGTGAAGAGGCTAGAGCAGTATCCGTAGTCAGGAAGGGGAATTTCGATTACCGGTATGCACTGACTATTGTGTGATCTCGCCCCCAACCCCCGCCTCCTGCTAAGGGAGTAGCCCGCTGCCCCAAACCCTGAAGGGGGGGGTCGGACCACTTTTCTCCAAGCTCATGGCGAGCCCGGGTGAGTCCCGTTTTTCCAGATAATCAGCCTGCCATATCCACAATTCCACGAAGACCATTTTCCCGGGATTGGCCGCCAGGGCCACCCGGATTATCGGATCACCGGGCTCGTGACATTTCCAAAAAAAGTGGTCCGACCCCCCCCCTACCCCACGGTGTTTCCGGCCCGGTATCAGTGTGCGGAATGGAGCGGTTTTACGGCAACACAATAGTGCGATAGGGTGGCGTGGATGGGGTGGGCAGGGTCAGGGGGGTCGGGCATGGCATCCGGCTTAAGTTCCCCCTCAACACTTCCAAAGCTCCCCACCTTCCCCAACCCGTTGCGTACTTAATGGGATTCTGCGGGGAGCCCTGCGATGAAAAAAAGAATTATTGCAGGGACTGACGGAATTTTGTATACTCTGCATCCAGCAGACGGAAATATTCCGGGTACTTTTCCCGGGAATAGATTTTGAAGGCTTCAGAAAAAGCCTGTTCCGCGGATTGCCGGTGGAGTTCATTATTTTTTATATCTCCCAGTGAGGCATACATCACCCCGATATTCATCTGGGTCTGGGCATAATCCAAAGGAAAATCCTGGATCGTTCTGACCTTTAGCGCATCTGCATAGGCTTTCTTTGCCTCTGCCAGGTTGGCCTCCCGGTCCCTGATGCCCCCTAATCGTGTGTAGGCCATACCCCGCAGATTCTGGACCTTCGCGTAATCCGCAGGAGATTTTTCATACGTTAAATACTCTGAAGACAGTTCCAATGATGAAATGGCTTTCTTAATCGTTGTTTCGTTGGAAGGATCGGATAATAAATATAAATGTGCCAGATTCCCCTGGATCATGGCGAATTCATCGGGATATTCTTCAAGGGAAAAAACTCTTGAGGCCTCAATATTTGCCGTTATACTGTCATTCACGGAACTTACCGTTGCCAGGTTCAGCTGAATTCCTGCATACCAGTAGGGATTTTTTTCTAGGGTAATCATTTTTAAGGCTTTTTTATACGATTCCCGGGCCTTCTGTGAGTTGAAACTCTTATTTTCCAGTGCGCTGATCTTGGTATAATCATTGCCCAGATTCGATTGGGTTTTTACGTATTCCAGGGGAAACGTATCTTCAGTATAGACCTGTAATGCTGAATTGAATGCAGTAATTGATCGATCGAGGTTTGTCCTCCTGTCCCGGATATCTGCCATCTGGTGATAGGCAACAGCGATCTCTGATTGAGTACCCGCATATTCATACGGATATTTTTCGAACGTAAAAATGGTCAGGGCTTCATTGAAGGAGGTGATCGACAGTTCTAAATTTTTTTCTTTATCAGCCGATTCGCTCAGTTTTCCGTAATCCATTCCCAGCCGGGTCCGGGTCGTTGCATACTCATAAGGAAATCTGTCTTTGGGGATTTTTTCAAGTAATTGTGTATACATCCCAATGGCGTTGGTGTATTCCGTCAGGTTTTCAGATTTTTGTGCCTGTGCCCATTGGAGATGCACAAACTCTTTTGTCTGCTGTTCCGCAAAATAGGGGTTGATAAAAAAAATCCAGCCCATCACCATGAATATGGCCAGAGCCCCGAGAATTATCCCCGCTTTTTTTCCCTGAGAAATTTCTGCCATTCGTGTAATGATAATAAAAATCTGACCTGATTAATAATTCCTTTTAAAAATACGGATAAAAAATGTATGCACGCCCGGTTCTTTTTTAGTTTGATTTATCCAAGCCCGGGGGTACTCCGTCTGTCCCGGACACCATTGTCCGGATCGTACGGGTCCCCAAACATTCCTGCATAACGGTAACCTAAGTAAGGGCAAGTCCCCCGGGCTGCACCCTCAGGAGAAGCCGCGTTTTTTTTAGCGTTTCCAGACTTCCATTCCTGACATGTTCTTTCCGTGATACGTGATCGTGGTTGCTGTAAAGACGAGCACGACAAAATCAGGATTCTCCGGCGTTTTGAAGTACTGCTCGAACATCGGGTTCCAGTACTTCTTTTTGGTAGCAACATCCTCGTGGATCTTCCCTTTTGCCAGGATCTCAACGTACGGGTCGGAGAACTCCTTTCCTGACCAGACCGAGAGGGCCGCATCAGGGTTTTTCTTCAGCTGCTCAACTTTATGAGAGGACTTCATGGTTGCACCCACCAGGGTCATATCAGGAAAACCGGCAAGCACCATGAACCGGACAGCCGGCATCTTTCCATTCAGGGTGGCAACAGCGGCGGGGTGAGGTCCCCCGATCACTTCCATAATCTGGTTTTTGAGTACCATACGGGACATTATATTCAGTTATTATATAAAGATAATTGAGGACCGGTCCCCCCACCCCTTCGCGTTTCCGTCCCGGGAATGGTTCTGTGCAGGACTACTTTTTTGCGGTATCGAACAGCTGTGCAGCCGGACAACCCCTCTCCTTCTGCTTGCAATACCTGCAGGCCAGCTGACCCCGCACAAGGGCAGTGCCGAAAAAGCCGAGGAGGAGGAGGGCAACGATGAGCAGGAGCACCGTCCAGGTAAACTCCTGTATCAGGAGGAGGATACCGGCAAGAACGGGGATAATGAACACCAGGAAATCCGGGACAATATCTTTCCCGGTGATCGTCATACTGCTGAACTTCTCCGGGCTGCCCCTTGCAAAAAACAGGGCGCTGAGCCGGCCTTTGCCAAAAGCACAGGTTTTGCCGTAATAGTAACAGTCCACGCAATGCCCGCTCAGGAGACGGAATTCAAGGAGGAGAATGAAGAGAATATAGCCGGCGACCCACAGGATGCCGAACCTGAGGAGGATTATTGCGCCCATTCCCCAGATCAGGAGCGACACCATACTCGATACGATCACAATCCGGGCTGGATACTTCTCATAACATTCCGGCTCCTGCATACCGGAACTGAGGAATTGCCATTATAATAATTTTCTCCATCTCCCCCGGAATGCAATCCCCGGGTATGGGACAAGCGGAGATCCCGGAAATGAAAACACATATATGTTCTAAAATATTACAGAATTATTAATGGATGTGTTAAAATAATGGAAAAAATACTCATTGTTGAGGATGATCCCATTATTCAGAAACTGATCGAATACCGCCTCAATGCGCTGGGATATCGTGTGTGCGGGAAAGCAGATACCGGGGAATCGGCCATTTTTTCTGCTATGGACCTGAAACCGGATGTTATCCTCATGGATATACAGCTGAAAGGCACCGTTGATGGTGTTGATGCGGCAAAAATTATCAGGAAATCGTTATCCACCCGGATAATTTTTCTGACCGCTTTTACGGATAATGCGGTTCTCCAGCGGATTAAAGAAGTGCACCCGAACGGGTTTATTGAAAAACCCTTCAATGACACGGATCTCAGAGTAGCCCTGACTCTTGCTCACACCAATCCTGACTCCTCTCCTTACGGATCATCGCTCATACCCGCCGCACAGTGATCAACAGAAAAACCCTTCTCCGGCTTGGGGGTCTGGTTCCCCCTGTTCTTCAAGGCGGTCCCGGCAGCGATGGATCAACTGCGCACTTTCACCCCCCGCCAACCATCCTCTCATCTACCCGTACCGGCCATGGGGATTGGGTGAACTGATGCGAAGGATGCAGCTGGATGACGTGATCCTGCGGTGGAAGAAGACCACGCGGGCGTTAAAGATTTACGAACAGGAATATGGAAAAGCACTCACGGATTGCCTGGAGAGGCGGACGGATGCAGAACTGGTCCACTTCAGGGACCCGGTCGAAGCCGCAGCGTTCTTCTGCCTGGTTGAAGCAATGAAGACAAAAAATCTGAAATAATGTTCCGGCACTTCCCCGCCGGACGGTGAGAGAAAAAGAACAATAAAACGGATCGGTACATCGTGATTATGGTTTTTTTCGCAGCACCCGGTGAACGGGAGAAGTCGTGTTTTTCCTTACGAGAGAGCCTCCCCGCAATGCGATTTTTCTGCAGACCGGGCATTGGCAGGCCGGTAGTTCCCTGAACACTTCCCCCTCAGGGTTACGGTGTCTCTCATGATCGCAGGGTAAAGCAGATTCTCAACAATCACAAGGATTTTTTACCGGAATGTTTTACCTTACTAGCACCATTAAGTTCCCTATGAAGGTGCGAGAATGAAAAACAGTGCAATCTTTGCTATCATGGTTTGTGTACTGCTTGTTGCCGGTTGTACAACGCCCCCGGCAACAACGCCAGCAGGGCAGGTATCTCCTGTAGCTACGTTTCCCGGCAAGACCCTGCCTTCTGACATGCTACCCATGGATGGAACGATGACCCTGGGAACGGGCAACGATACGATCGATGTATCTCTCGATAGTATTGAAATGGATTCCTTCACCGATCCCGATAACCGGACCATCACCATCTACGTTCTTGCAAAAAATACCGGGACAACCCCCCGCCAGTTTGTCTGGTTCAGTAAACTGACCAACCCGAATGGGAATTCCTTTGGGGGAATAGGCATATCCCACAATGGCAACGGAGCCCGGACCCGTGAGATCCTTCCCACAAATGGCGAAGCAGCACGGGATTATATCGTTATTCGTTCGGCCGGGTCTTTTGCCACGTTATCAAAGGGTGCTGTGCTTGACGTGTACTTCATGGATAAGACCGGAGGTAAGGACAGTATGGTGCCTGATTACCATGTTGCCTGGACGGTCAATCCGGGAGTGATCCAATAATTTTTTTTAAAAAAAAGCCCCTTTATCTAAGGATCAGGGTACCTGGTCTCCCCTGCACCACCTTCCCATACAAGTGCCCTCCCGGTCTGAACAAGAAAGGAAAAACAAACCAAAAAAAAACCTGAGCCCCTGTCATGCGACTTGCCTATGTTGGTCTTTCCCTTGCCCTTGCCCTTTTTATCATAGCACAGGCAGTCAACAGGCCGGTTTTTTTCTATGCCCTGATCCTTCCGGTGATCGTGTTCCTGTACGGAATCATGGCAGAAGAGATGCCCTTCGTTGCAAAGGTCGACGATGATGAGGAAACCTCAGATATAAAAGATGACTAATACACGAAATCCTGCCCGGTGTTCCGGGTAACAAGAGCGCTGTGAAAAAAAAACCTGTATACTCTTATTTTTAAGTTTTCTTCTGTATATCCTCAGGCTCCTCATCCCACGGATGCAGCAGTTTTCCTGTGCGAATCACGATATCGGGCGCTGTTGAGCCCATGCCCCACGAGGGTTCATCAAGTGACAAGTCAGCCTCGGCATGAAGCGTGAAAACTGCCGAATCCGGCAGTTCGTCCGGGCGCAGCGGGGGCAGGTCAACAGACTGTTCCAGAAATCCGATCTCATCTTCGGTCATCATTTCATGAGGGAGTGCAAATGTATCGGGTTCCGGTTCACAATCCAGTACGGTTGCCGGAAAATCCGGCATCTCGTACGGCCGCAGCGGCGGCATCCTGATCACCCAGATCTCATCCATGACGAACGTTCCTCCTGCTAAAAGGTAGCCTGTGGGATGATTAAAGTGTTCTGCCTTTCCATACCGATCCAACACAGTCACGTTCCGGTTCTATGTCGGCAATAGGCGCGTTTTTTATCGCGTTCAAATCAGGTACCGGGAAATGATCCGGTGATCTGCTGTCGCCCGGTATACCTTTCATTCGTCCGGTAAATTTTCATGGATGCACCCCGGCTCCTGACCGTGATGTCCCGGATATAAAAGCCGGGGTTTAGGTATGGCTTTAAACAAAAACGAGAGGGTTACCTATTGTTTTTAATAAATGTACCACTAATCGAATGTCTGAACACTAGTAATCTCTTTGACTGTGGTGATTGGAATGGATTTTGGAAACATGCTTGGTGACTCTTTTGAGTATGCAAAAGAGGCAATTGTCGGAAAGTGGATGCAGTGGTTATTACTCGTTATCGCAACGATTCTTCTCTGTCTCCCGCTGCTCGGATATTCGTTAAAAGTCTTGCGCGGTGAGAAACCCGCACCGGAAGTCACTGACTGGGGCACGCTCTTCATTGATGGGATCAAGTACGCGATTGTTTCGCTTATCTGGGCAATTCCCCTGCTTATCGTCTTCTTCGTCACGATTGGTGCAAGTATTGTGGCATTATCCAGCAACCCGGCATCTGCGATGGGTGCACTTGGCGGCATGCTCTTTGGGCTCATCGTCTGTGCGATTATCGGCATCCTTACCATGATCTTTGCTACTATCGGTATCATACGGTTTGCCCGTACCGGCAGCATGGGAGAAGCGTTCAATTTCAAGGAAATTACCGTAACCATTGAAAAGATCGGCTGGGTCCCGTATATTATCGCCCTCGTTGTCCTGATTGTTGTCCAGATCATCATCTCGATTATCATCTCGATCATCGCAATGATCCCCGTGCTTGGGATGATCATCCAGCTCGTCCTCATGGCACCCATCATGCTCTTTGAGACCCGCTACCTCTGCCAGGTCTACGATGCTGCCGGTGCAGCATAACGTATCTTCTTTTTTTTAATTTTTTTCTGCCGCTTTGCCGGGGCAGTTTTTCTCATCTTCCGAAGTACACGGCCGGTATTCAGTGCTTGATAAGATAGGAGATGATGAGGAAGGCAAGTCCCATCACGCAGATTAAAAAGAATTTGAAGTACGGCCAGTACTGGAATGTCTCGAATATTGCGATCAGGAGCATGTAGGGTCCTGCTAAAAGAATGATAATGGAGACGATCCGCCAGAGGGTGAACTGCAGCTTTTTAGCTCCGGGCACAGGAATTGTTCGGTTATGAGGGATTATGAAATTTATGGTTGGGACCGGGCAAAAAAAGTGATTATTTCTTCCCGTACACTGCATCGGGGTCAAAGACTTTTGTACCGATAACCGTTCCGTCCAGGGTCCGGTAAAAACAGGATTCATAGCCCGTGTGACAGGCAGCGCCGGTCTGCACCACTTCGTAGATCAGGCAATCCTCATCGCAGTCCGTTACGATCCGTGCAACCTGCTGGAAGTGCCCGCTCTCTTCGCCCTTTTTCCAGAGTTTTTTCCTGCTCCTGCTGTAATAATGCGCAAACCCGGTCTCCTGCGTGAGCCGTACCGCTTCCTCGCTGGCGTAGGCCATCATCAGCACTTTAAGGCTTTTTACATCCTGTACAATGACCGGGATCAATCCATCCGTAAATTTCAGGTTCAGCATGGTTTTTAAGCTCCTTGGAAAAAAAATCTCGTGATGGCAAGAAGGAAATCCCCAAAGATGATTGCCGTTACGAATCCGGCAGTGATCGGGATGATGAAGGGAACAGCATAGGATATCCAGACCGTGCCGGCTTTTTTGTAGATCGCCAGCTCTGAGGTGAACTCTTCAGGATGCTCCCTGAGATCCTTGGTGTATACCCGGCCTTCACCGGCATACATTCTCTTAATGGCATCCCAGAATCCGATAAACTTCCTGCTGACAACTCCTTTTTTCTCCTCAAAGTCCTCCATCACAAATCCCCATTCCTGCTGGATGGTCTCGCCTTTTACCGGGAACCCGAAGAACATGTACATGAGCGGGGCGCGGTTCCCCCGCACGATGTTGATTACAAAGATGCCCAGGGGTGCCACAAGGTTGAGCAGCAGGGCATTGATCAGGACCGAGAACGCGAGGAACCCAAGGGGAGTATTTCCCAGCAGCGGGGTGAATGGGAAGGTTGGGATGCAGAACGAGATGAAGATGAGCGCCCAGGCATCTGCTCCCCCGAAGAGGTGCATCCTGCCAAAGACATAGAAGACGAGAGCGAATACCGCCGGAAGGACAATGAACAGGCTGTCGTTGAGTTTCCAGCTGCCGTTCGTGATCATGTAAAATGAAGCGATTGCAAGACTTATCACAACGAGTACGAAATACCACCTGCTGATAGCTTCGGCCATGTTCGTCTCCTGTTTTTTCCGTTGCTTTTTCGGGTTGTCCTCGAACTTTCCCATGTATTCCATGTAGGAGACATACCCGAGTATGCCGGCAAACATCCCGTACCAGGCGACCAGCTGCAGGTTGAGCGATGGTGCAAGAACAAACCATGACAGGGCCGGGAGAATGAGGACGAGGGCAAGGTAATACCCGATCGAGGCCTTCCGGTAATACAGGGTGAGGCCGAGCGAGTCAGTCCTGCCCCGGTTATCGAGATAATCTGCATACAGGAAGCTGGCAACAAGGGAAAGGTAGCCAAAGACCAGGCTGAGATTTGCCGTCGTCTGCCAGAGAAGGTAGCTGGTGCAGCAGATGCCTACGGCAAGCATCGGGAGCCAGTGTATGAATGGCACCCGACGATCCCGGATATCGAGATACGAGGTATAGATAAGGGTTGCAAGAACTGCAACCGCCGAGATTACCATCGGTATTAATAGTTCCATAAGTCCGGTATATGCTTTTTTTTTGGAGCACTTATGTATGGCGCTGGCAACTGTCATTCCGCAACTATCTAATATCCGGGTTGCGAATATCTGCCATACAATAATGGTACCGGATTAAAAAAGGGATCTGTCGCCAGCAGTATATTTCACGGAATGGTTTTTTTATGAAAATCCAGGATATGATTGATTCCGTACTCAAGGGATCACAACCCTTAGGAGCATTCCCGCTCCCTGAACTCTTCAGGTTCGCAGAAAAGGGCACGGTAAATGGCATTGCTGTAGCCACAGGGAACGAGAAGCAGCAGTATCTTGCGTTCCTTGCCGGTGAAGCTGAAGGAGCGATCTTCATCGACGACAAAGGGACACTGTACGGTGACAAGGCCGTGATGCTGATCACCGGTGTTGAATCGTTTACTTTGTATGAGGTACATCCTGAACTGGTTGACGCAGTTGTGGCCGGCTGTCGTATTTTTGAAAAGTCCCACTTAAAAAAGGGCAATAACTACGAAATTCCTGCGTTCGGTAAACAAAATGCAGGGTTAGGGGTGTTCACCCTGGTGATACTGCGGAATGATGAACCCCAGAACGGGGTCCGGGTATCCCTGAGAAAAGAAGGCAAGGTTGTCGGCAGTGATGTAACCACGCAGGATGGAAGGGTGGGTTTCAAGCTGATGCACGGCAAGTACGATGTTATCGTGCAGGACCGCAGCCAGCAGCTCACAACGTTCCATGTAATTTTTGCTGATTCCAGCGCACAAAAGATCCTGCAGCTCTAAAACAAAACAGCGTCTTCTTCTTTGTTTTTTTCGGCTCTCTGCTGAAACCCTTAAGGGAGGTACGCAGCGGCTCTTGAGGAATTTTTGCACTTCATGCATCTCGCCCCCCGCTGCTCGGGAATCCCCCGGTAGTGCGATAGCAGGATGCCGATGACAAACCGGGGGTCAACCTCACAGCAGCAAAAATAGAATTAGCATACAATGGAAAAAGAGGATATCAACGGAGGCATTTCTTCTTCGTTTATTGACCTGTACATAAAAATAAAAGACGAAACGCTTTAATCAGAGAATAACAGATCAATTCTTCATGAAGATAGGACGTGAGGACTTCGAAGCTCTTATCAAAGGGGACAAAACAATTGCCCCGTACATAGAGCTGGATCCCCTGGCCGGTTTGTACTCGGTTTTTGGGGTAAAGACTGCCAGCAATCCCAATTATCTCATAAAAGCCATCTACGAGATGTACGAGACAAATCTCAATAAGAAACTTGCAGTCAAAGCAGTGCGCAAGCTCTTCCGTTCGGTGGGTCAGGGTTCGGTTGGTCTCAACAACCTGCTAAAAAAACTCGGCATGGAATTAAAGCCGGCAGAATTCCTCATGCTGGTCTTCAAGATGCAGCATCAGCAGGGCTGGGGTGCCCCGTTCGAGCTCGTAGAGGCAGGAGAGAAGCGGATCGTCCTCCGCACAAAACAGACCTTTGAATCCCAGGTTATGAAAGACTGGAACATGCAGGTCTGTGGTATTCACCAGGGATGGATCGAAGGTGTCCTCACGGCAGTGACCGGAAAGTCATGGTTCTGCTTAGA
The DNA here is from genome assembly GCA_025350045.1 of Methanomicrobiales archaeon. Taxonomy (GTDB): domain Archaea; phylum Halobacteriota; class Methanomicrobia; order Methanomicrobiales; family Methanospirillaceae; genus Methanoregula. The sequence continues at coordinate 13,871 of JANXYM010000091.1, forward strand.
GAAGACCTGCCATGCCAGGGGTGACCCGTACTGTGAATTCGTGGCCGACCAGGTATCTCCGAGCTGGAAGTTCAAGGCAGAAGCAGTGGTCAAAGGGGAATCTGCGATTACCGAATTTATCGAGCACAAACCCCTTGTGGGTAAGATCACCCTCATGGATGAACCGGTTGTCATGATGCCCCGTTTCATCTTCACGTCCATGACCCAGTCGCTGAAAAAGACGATGGGAGAGGCGCCGGCAAGCGGTGTCAACTATCGTGCCTACATGGACATGGGCAAGGAAAATGTCGAGCACTACAAGAAGATGAGTATCACGTATGACCTCTCCAGGACCAAACTTGACAAGGATCTCATCGAGCTGCACAAGCGTTTCGCAGCGTACGGGACTCCTTTGGTTTCCGGAGGCCAGATTGCTTATGGCAGCCATATCGTCAACAATAACTTCGAGGTTGTTGATTCCATTGAAAAGGACATGGGAGTAAAGGCCACCGTCTTCCAGAAAACGGGAGACAAGGCCATCCGCATCTCCACCAACGTTGTTGGCGCTGACGGCAAGCGGGCTGTCGGGACCGAGATTTCAAGTGTTGTCTACGACGCCGTGATCACCAAAGGGCAGACCTATCACGGCACTGCAGATGTGGTTGGTAAAAAGATGGTAGTGGCGTATGAGCCAATCAGGAATTCCGCAGGAGAGATCATCGGTATCCTTTTTGTCGGAACACCTGAAGATGATGTCCTGGGCCAGTTTAAGGATGAGATCAAGAAAAGGACCAATCCCAAGACCCTCTCTGACATGGCATTTGCCTTCTACTCCCAGATGGGCTGGTTTAACTTCGTCAAGGAAGAGTGGGACGAGAAGACCAAGACAAAGACGATTACCCTCTCCCACACGGTCGAGTCCGAGTCATTCGGGAATACCGGCAAAACCGTCTGTTACTGCACGGCCGGCCTGCTTGCTGGTATCATCGAGGGATCATTTGGCATCAGGGTACAGGCTAAAGAGATCAAGTGCAAGTCCAAAGGTGACGAGCACTGCGTCTTTACCATCACCAACAAACCAGAGTAAATTTTAACAATACTCTGAAATAAATTATCTGTAATCATACCATATTTTTCACGATCATGGCAAAAATTCCCCGGGTTATTATCGTCGAAGATGACGAGATCATTGCCGATCTGATTTCCCTCATGCTTGAAAAGAAGGGGTACACTGTTGTCGGGAAGATTGCATCCGGAGAAGAATCCATACGAAAAGCTGCAGAACTTGAGCCGGATCTTATCCTTATGGATATTCACCTGACCGGGCAGATGGACGGAGTAACTGCTGCCCAGTACATATTCCAGCTCTTTCACTTTCCGATCATCTTTTTAACCGGCATGTGCGATGACACTCTTTTGGAAAGGGCCAAAAATGCACAGCCTTACGGGTATCTCTTAAAACCATTTTCAGATCGTGAGCTTACCTCAAATGTTGAACTTGCACTCTATAATCACTCCATAAAAATGAGGCATCTCGACAATTATCCGATCGGTCTCCCAAAAAAGATCATAGAAATTCTTGATGTCCTCATTCTGACAGATCCCCAGGGAAGGATCATTTTTTTCAATCCCTATGCCGGGCGTTTTTTGGATCTTCCCGACAACCAGATCCTCATGAATCACTGGCGGGAAGTGATGATGTTCATCAACGACAAGACCGACGAACAACTCGAGGATCCCATACCGGAAGTGGTCAAGCAGCAGCTGGTGGTCCTGCATGACATTAATGCAGCTGTTGTCAACCGGTCCGGCAAACGCAGGAAAGCAAGTATCATTGCCCGGCCTGTCAAGGATGATAACAATAACCTGCTGGGTGTTCTTTTACACATCAAGGAAAAGACCCTTGACCAGATAAAAATGGCTGCAAAAAAATATGATCCCTCCGTGTATGTCCAGTCCTCCCCGATAAAACGCATGTGACTATTCTTAATACTGACATAAAGCCCCCCCCAGAGTATCCGATTCCGCAGAGAAATATCCTGAGAAGAACCCCGGAAAAAAATAAGGAAAATACTTGGGAGCTGATTAAAAAACAGATAAAAAAATTTACATCTCTGATTTCTTCTTGAACAGGGCTTTTGAGAACCGGTCTATGAAGCCTTCTCTCTTGACGGCAACGACCTCTTCTTTGTAGGCAACACCAACCAGGTCGGATGCAATGCGTTTGATTGCCTTCGAAGCCGGCGACGTGGGGAATTTGATGACAATCGGGATCTTTAACGAAGAAGCCCTGCGTACATTGGGATCTTCGGGAATAACGCCGAGCACTTTGACGCCGAGGACTTTCTCCATCTTCTTGGTGATGATATCTGATTTGTCCTGATCCACACGGTTAATGATAGAACCCAGAACATGCCCGCCGACAACTTCAGTGAGTATTTTGGTCTTGAGTGCGTCTACAATGGAAGAGAGTTCAGGATTCACAACAAGGATCACTTCGTCGGCTATTGCAAGCGGGACCACGCCGTCCTTGCTGATGCCTGCAGGTGCATCAATGAGCAGGAATTCGCAGCGCTTGACAATCTCACTCATCACATCCCGCATTTTGTCGGGGTCTGCCTGCTGGAATCCCTGGAGTGATATACCGCTCGGGATTACCTTGAGCCCGGCGGGGCCCTCGTATATTGCATCGTTGATATTGCATTTGCCTGCAAGAATTTCATGCAGGGTGACCGGGGCATCCTGCAGGCCAAGGATAAGACCTACGTTTGCCATCCCGATATCGGCATCCATAAGGTAGGTTTCCTTACCTAACTGGGCGAGCATAGTTCCGAGATTTACAGATACGGTTGTCTTTCCCGTACCCCCTTTACCCGAAGCGATAGTGTAAACCTTGACCATTGAACACCTTGTGGTGATAGGTATTTCTATTTTATTTATATAAGATTACCCAATTACTCTCATTGTGTTTTATATCCACCAGTTTAAAATAACTTTTGTATCTGTTTCTATCTGCTGTACGCTCTTTGCGGGAAGCGGAGTTTTTGCCCGGACTATGCCAATTAGTTCTGATCCCTTATGCGTAAGCCCGAACAGGACCACACCTGTTGTCCCGGTGAGCGGCTCGTTTTTGAATATCTCACTGTAGGTCGCGGCATCCACCTGGGCGGAAGTTCCCCCGGAGGATCCAAAGAGAAGACCATCGGCAGTTGCCAGGGTGAAACTGACCAGGGAATATTTTCCTACGAGCGCTTCGAGGCTTTCTGTCAGGTTGCTTCTGGTGCTGGTGAGGTCGGTATCTTTTGGCCGGGAGGATTCAGCAGTTCGCGCCAGGGGGTCTGTCGTCATCACCGGTCTGAATACGGGTGTGGGTTTGGATGCCGGCTGGTAATCAAGGGGATGAACGGGAGGCACGGATGCATCTGCATGCCGTTTATTTCCGGTTCTTCTCCGGAAGATCGCTATGGCGATGACCACGATAATGATGATACCGATGATTCCTATCGGCAGAAGATACCCGGATCCTGTCAGTGAAATGTCCACGATACAACAACTCCTCTCGTCCTTACCGCTCCATCAGGTGTTCGAGCTGCAGCTGTTTGATCATGGTCTTGCAGTCATTGCGGATCTTATCGGTTACATTATCAAGGTCCAGCGTGTCAAACGTGTCGATATCATTATCGAAACTGCTCGGATCCTGGGGTGGCTCCTCTGCCGGTGCGGGCTTTTTTTGCTCCTGCTGGTGGCGGACCGGGATCTGGGGGGTAGTATACTCCGGTGCACCAGGTTTTCTGGCTGAAAGTGGCTGGGCTGGAGGGGGTGAAGCCGGCTTTACCGGAAGTGGTTGGGAACCTGTCCGGGTGAGTGAGGGGGTAACAACGGGTTTTGACGGGGCCGGTGCTGCGGTGAATGAAGAAGATGGCCGCAGGGCAGGTGATGCCACGTTTGCAGGTTTATGGGGGGCCGCAGTAGTTTTTAGTGGTGCTGCAACGGGTTTTGCAGGCGTTGCCGGAGCCGGGTGTACGGCCTTGAGAATACGGCATGGTTTGTTGAATTCGAGGGATAGCTGGACCTGGGCCTCGTCCAGGCTTGAGAGAGCTGCATCTACCTCATGATCGCCTATTTTCTGCAGCTCCTCCCATGCACCATCCCCGGATTTATTTAAGATCTTTGCGAGTATGCAGTTGCCGGATTTGAAGACGAGTGTCCCGCTCGCCGTATCGGATGAAATGTTGCAGATCCCGGAAAATTTCGTATGCTCGAGTTCATCGAGGATAGAAGAGATCAGTACGAGCTTCTTGATTTCACGGAAAGTACCTCTCGGGAGTTGCATTATGTTCTTATGTAATTGCACTAGTGTATATAGGTTCTTTTCGTTCAATATCCCGCCCGAAAGCCCGCTCTTTTTGCACGCGCACTTCGTGATTTTTTGTTCAGGACCGGTATACCCGCTTGTTCTCTTCAGAAAAAAAAGCAGATACGAGTTTTTTTAATCAATGTTTTTGTTTTTTTTAATCAGTGAACGAGAGATAAAAGACCAACCTTTTAATAGAAAAAGAGCAAGAGAAATTAAATATTATATGGTGGACGTATGTTAAAACCATTATTAGAGGAATTTTTAAAGGTGGAAGGGGTATCAGCTGCGGTTGTTGTCGGAAGGGATGGCTTTGTTATTGAAAGTGCTGTATCGGGCAAAGTCGATATAGAGGCACTGGGTGCAATGGCCTCAACCGGCCTGGGTACTTCTGAAGCAATGGGCAGCACGCTGGGAAAAGGCGAACTTTTACAGATGCTCGTAGAACTGGAAAAAGGACCCATTATTCTTTCCCCGTTATCTGCGGATGAGCTGATTGCCATTGTAGCAGATACGACTTCAAATGTCGGAAGGATCCGGTATGAACTGAAGAAAAATAAAGAGCGCATCGTTGCTGCGCTCTGATCACCCCCACCCACTCCTTTTATGAAATTTCCCGCAGGAACTGACGGGGGGACCATTACAAATCCCCAGGAAGAGGGTTTGATACAGTATCTGATGGCTTTCCGGGGAGCTATCGAGATCGAGATCGAGATCGAGACCGGGACCGGGAATGGATTTATCTTAACCGAGAACGGGAAACTCATTGCCGCATATTTTAAAACCGGAGAGACGGTATCCCGGGGAAGGGAAGCCCTGTCGTACCTGATGATGGATTCTCCCGAGAGCGGATCGCAGCAGACGTTTAATTTAAGAAAATACAGTGATGATGAGTTTACCCTTGCATTAAAAATTGCCCAGGCAGAAAACCTGCTTCTCTCATCGATCTCACAGAAAGTGGAGGCACCTGCCCCAGAAAGTGTCACAGAAAGCCCCGCAACGCCGGTACTGCTGGATACCCGCAAACTCGAAAAAATTGCCAGTCTGCCCGGTGTGATTGCCGTTTCGGCATTTTTTGAAGGTTTCCCAGTCCAGTCTCTAGGTTATGCAGACTTTGAACATGTTGCCGCGCTGGCTGAAGATCTCATGCGGGCTGGTGCGAAAATCGCCGATGAGATGAAGGTTGGACACCTCGATCAGATGATCCTGGAAACAGCCGAGAATAAATTTATCATTGTACCCTGTGGCGATCTCTTCCTGTGCGTTTTTACCACTGCCGATGCCCAGCTCGGGCTCATCAGGGTTGTACTGAAAAGTATCCAGGAAGAGATTACTGCCTGATCCCGGTTCCCCGAAAGAACAGGGGAACGTGCTTATTTACCTGTCCAGGCAGAATCTGGTTGATCTGCCATCCACAGAGTAGATATAGTCACAGGCAAAATTATTATTTAGACTATTATATGCGAGCTCATCTAAAGACCAATTAACCAAGGTGATGTCTGGATTGAACACGGATAGTGATGAAACCCTCGAAGATACCAACTCATTGTTGAAGATGATCGGTGGGATCAAGAAAAAAGAGGAGGCAAAAAAACCGCAAGACCCTGTTCAGCCTCCTGTACCCCCAAAAGCAGAGGAGAATGCAGCAGAAACGGGTGACTTTTCTGCCCTCTTAAAAAAGCTGGGGATGGCAAAAAAAGAGGCGCCGCCAGCAGCGCAGGCCAAAAAAACACAGCCTGTTTCCTCCCTGTCCGATGAGATGTCATTTTCCGATATGGATGACCTGCTCGAGGCACCCGGGGAACCAAAAAAGGCAGTTCCCCCTGTATCTTCAGATGCACAGAAACCGGATTTCTATGGAAAAGAAGTACGTGCTTCCTTGGGAAAACTGCTCAATACTACGGATGCAGCCACCCCCTCTCCCGTTCCCGCACCGGAGCCCGCAAGGCCACGCCCCCCCTTCAAAAAGGAACCCGTTTCCCGTCCTGTGTGGGAAGAAGAATCAGTAGTCGAGATCATCGATGAGGATCCAAAGGCACCCCTCAGGAAAAATCTTGCAAAAAAAGTTACTGCTGTGCCTCCCCATGAGCGGGAAGAAGAATCAGCAGTGGAGATCATCGATGAGGATCCAAAGGCAGCCCTCAGGAAATCTCTGGGCAAGAAAGTAGCTCCTGCTGCTCCCCCGGCTGCTGCAATGGTGACAGAATCTGATGAAAAGATCATATCCGTTGACCAGATAACTGATTTCTCCGGGCTTATTCTGCCCAAAGGTGCCACATTCAAGATCGAAGAGCTAAAATTACACGGGCGAATCAATGCTTTCGAGAGTTCCGGTTCCGGTACCCTTCCCCAGGAGTTTAACGAGATCTGGAAACGTGAATTTTCTACCGCCGGTTTCAAGGATCTCGATATTGACGGGGAGATAGAATTTGGTAAGGAAAAACTTAAGGCAGAGCCCAAGAGATTCGGCCTCTCAACCCTGTTTAAGGTGATCTCTTCAGAGCAGGAGGCGTACGATCCCAAGAAACACGGGCCGCTTGTGGACCTTGTCTTCCAGGCAAAGCCTGGTGTTGAAGAGATGGAGATGTATCCGGTCAATGAGCCTTTTGCCTACATCCGGATCACGTACGATCATTCAACCCATGAGTACACCTACAATGTGCTCGAACCGATCCTCACCGAACCGGAAAAAGAGTTGTTAATCGAGCTCAAGGAGCGTCTCTTCGATACGCTCGATATCAATACCAAAGATATCTCCAAAGAAGAAGCCCGGCGCAAACTCCGGGGTTTTGCCGATGATATTATTGTCGATTTCGGGATCAAACTCGCACCGGAACAGCGCGAGAAGATCCACTATAATATGTACAAGGATTTCCTTGGGGATGGTCTGATTGATCCGATTATGCACGACAAATATATCGAGGATATATCGTGCGATGGGGTCAATGTCCCCCTGTTTGCGTTCCATGCCAGCTATGAATCAATGAAGACAACGCTCTCCTATTATAATGCTGACGAACTTGATTCCTTCGTCACCAAACTTGCCCAGAGGGCAGGTAAATACATCTCGATTGCAGAACCGATCCTCGATGCTACCATGCAGGATGGTTCCCGTATCCAGATGACACTCGGGCAGGAAGTCACCGCCCATGGTTCGACATTCACCATCCGTAAGTTCAAGGATGAACCCATCACCCCCACGGATCTGATTGAATGGGGTACCTTTGCCCCTCTCTCGATTGCGTACATCTGGTTGTGTGTGGAAAATGGCAAATCTGCCATATTTGCCGGGGGAACTGCATCCGGTAAGACCACGGCTCTCAACGCGATTTCCCTGTTTATTCCGCCCATGTCGAAGATCGTCACCCTTGAAGACACCCGTGAAGTGAAGCTGCCCCACCCGAACTGGATCCCGAGCGTAACCCGTGATTCGTTTGATACTGCGGGCAGGGGTGAGATCAACATGTACGAACTGTTGCGGGCAGCGATGCGACAACGTCCTGAATACATCATTGTGGGTGAGGTCCGTGGCAAGGAATGCCAGACACTCTTCCAGGCAATGAGTACCGGCCACATCACGTATTCCACAACCCACGCGGATTCCGTGGCAAGTGTCGTACACCGTATCGAAAACCCTCCCATGGATGTCCCGCGAAACATGCTGTCTGCCCTTGACTTCATCTGTATCCAGGTGCAGGCGCGCGTAGGCGGGAAACGTATCCGCCGGAACAAGCAGATCGTCGAGATCCTTGATATCGATCCGAGGACCAACGAGCTGATCACCAATGAGGTGTTCAAGTGGCGCTCTGCAACTGACGAACACTCCTACTCCGGAAAATCCTATCTCCTCGAAGAGATCATGGAGGCAAAAGGCTGGAGTGAGACCCGTATGCGCGAAGAGCTCAAGCGCAGGCAGGAAGTGCTCGAATGGATGAGAATCAAGAAGATCCGGCACTACAAGGATGTGGCAAAGATCCTGATCTCCTATCACCGGGATCCCGAAGCGGTCATTGAAAAAGTGAGGAAAGATCTCTATGAATAGCTATGAGCGGTTCTGCTTCAACCTGCTTGGCAAACGGATGAAAGGCAAGCGTGAGGAGTATGCCCAACTGAGAACCGATCTCATCTCCGCCCGGTTCAAAACCTCGTTTGAGGCCTACCTTTCCACTGCCTTTGTCAGCTCCATTATTGTTGGGTTCAGTGCAGCAGCAGTAATCGGTATCTTTACCTGGATTTTGAAAATACCCGCCCTGATAAAATACAAGGGTGCCGTGCCCGGCCCGCTGGTTGCCCTGTCCGCTTACAGCATGATCCTGGGAACCATCGGGATTACGATCTTCTCCCTGCTGGTATTTGGCGGGCTTACGTATGTGGCATTCATCATGTATCCCGGTCTTGAGGCAGGGAACAGGCAAAGGAATATCGATGCCAGCCTCCCCTATGCGATCAATTATGTCACCTCCATGTCCACTGCCGGGATCACTCCTGCCGAGGTTTTCCGTTTGCTGGGGGACAGTCCCATCTATGGCCAGTGTTCGGTTGAGGCGCGGTATGTTGCCCGGGAGATCGATATTTTCGGTCGTGACCTGATCGATGCGCTCCGGCTGGTATCATCCACTACCCCCAGTAAACGGATGAAGGAATTTTTGCAGGGTGCGATGGCGAGCATTTCGAGCGGTGGCAACCTGACAACCTATTTCCGGACAAAAGCAGACCAGTACGCGCTCGAGAACCGGCAGACGCAGAAACTGTTCTTAGATACCCTCGGGCTGATTGCGGAGTCGTATGTTACGGCAATGGTTGCCGGCACGCTGTTTTTGATCATCCTGCAGTCAATTATGTCGGTGCTCTCCGGGGACAATAAGCCGATGTTCCTGTACGCAATTATCTATATCATGATCCCTCTGGGGAGTATCGCGTTTGTGATTATGATCAGTTCAATGACACCGGAGTCCTGATATGGGCATCAAAGATCGCATCAACAATATCATGAAACGTGACAAAACCCCTCCCGCTCCCCTTACCTCCCTTCCTGACGCGGGTGCTGATATGGGCATCAAGGATCGTTTCAAAAGTCCGTTACCCGGCACTGGTAGTTCCCCCGCAAAAGCCGCAGCTATGAGTTCTGAGGAGGCAGAATACCAGGAGATCTCGCACAAACTTGAGCATGAACGCCAGACCCGGGAAGGTATAGGGCGATTCCTCAAACACCCGATCCAGGTGCTCCTGGAAAAACCGGTCAATATTCTGCTCGTTTGCATACCGCTTGCGTTGATCGTTTTCATTGGCGGTTTTATCTTCAGTGTACGAACCTACGGCTTGCAGGTACTCTTCAAATCCACGGTTGTGGATGATTTTGCCGTCTTTGCCGTTCTCATAGCAATTGTCCCGGTAGCCCTCCTCGATCTTAAGGAACAATGGCGGATATCGAGCTTAGAAACGGGTCTCCCGAACTTTTTTAGGGATCTCGCCGGTATGAACGATTCCGGTATGACGCTGCCCAATGCCGTGCATCTCGTGGCGGGTTCAGAATACGGGACGCTCACCCCGCATATCCGTAAACTTGACAATGAGATGTCCTGGGGGGTAGGATTTGTTGAGGCACTGTACCGGTTCGGCAAAAGCCTGGGAACTCCTCTTGCAGACCGGAGTGTTGACCTGATCGCAAAGGCGAGCAGGGCTGGCGGTGATGTGAGTGAAGTGCTGCGGGCTGCGGCAAAGGATACCTATGAAGTGGTCAACCTCCAGCAGGAACGCAGTAATAATATGCTGATCTACGTGGTTATCGTCCTCGTCTCGTTTGCCGTGTTCCTGTTCGTTATTGCAATTCTTGTCACATCGTTCCTCTCGACAATGGCAACCGCCGGGGCTACTGCCGTTGCGAGTGGGGCAAAGGGGTTCGGGGGTATTATCGATATCTTCGTGTACAAGCGACTCTTCTCACACGCTGCGATGCTCCAGGGATTCTTCTCCGGGCTTGTGGCTGGCCAGATGGGTGAAGCACGTTTTGTATCAGGCCTGAAGTACTCTGCCATCATGCTGCTGATAGCATGGTTTACCTTCCGGTTCCTGATGTAACCTTTTTTTTCCTCTCTTGGAGAAATCCTGTTATTGTCATGGAGTACGTCCATGCTTTCTGGGGAATTCCGGTGTGACATCATCACTCCCCCAAAGGGGGAGGCTGCCCAAGGAAAGCACCCCTTCGACCCCCTGTCTAAGGATTTTACTCCTTGCACAACGCCTTGTGGGATACCATAACTGCGGGGCATGCGAGCGTGCCCCCATGAGTTCCAGGAAAAAACGAATGATTTCTCCAGATTTTTTTTTATATTGCCGGCCTGTTTGTGCAGAGTCCCGGCAGTACGATACCCATTCGGATAAAACAGTACTGTGCAGTTACTTCAATCGGTGCATTATTAGTAAGGAAATGCACAAAAACGAAAAAAAATCAGGAAATATTTTCTGTGCTGTACCCTTTTAACGAGAGCAGCTCTTTGACCCGGTCACGGTGATTTCCCTGAAGCTCGATGGAGTTACCCTTGACCGTTCCACCGCAGGCCAGTTTTCCTTTCATGTATTTTGAAAGATCTTCAAGATCGATATCAGTTGGATCAAGTCCTTCGATAACCGTCACTTCTTTTCCATAGCGCCGTTTGTTCACTTTGACATTGATCCTTTGCTGTTCCTTTGCGACCTCTTCACAGATGCAGAGTTCTTTAGGTAGCCCACACGTCGGGCAAATCCCACCAATCATTACATGTATTTTTAAGGTTCTGTTTATTTATTACTTGGCATTGCCAGAAGAATTGCAGCCTTTTTTCTCAAAATTGAAAGATTTTTGCCCTGTACTGACCCCGATATCCCCCGTAACAGGCTGATGTTTTTATGTCCTGCACCGGCAAAGTACAGCTAAGGAAATGTCGTTGTTTGTTATGGGATCAGCGTCCCATGTGGGAAAGAGCATAACCGTTGCAGCGATCTGCAGGTGCCTGGTGAGACGGGGTTTTTCCGTTGCCCCGTTCAAATCGCAGAACATGAGTCTCAACTCGTACGTTACTCCCGATGGTGGTGAGATTGGTATGGCACAGGCGATGCAGGCTGTTGCAGCCCGGCAACCCGCCCATACGGATATGAACCCGGTGCTCCTCAAGCCAAAAGGTGACTGCGTCTCACAGGTAGTACTCAATGGTCGCCCCTACAAGGATGTTCATATCACGGAGTATTACAAAGAGACCCCGGAACTTCTTAAAAAGGCACTGGAATCCTATAGCCGGTTAAAATCCCGCTGCGGGGAAGTGATTGTCGAAGGTGCCGGTGGAGCTGCAGAACTCAATCTCTATGACCGGGATATAGCAAATACCCTGCTGGCAAAAAAACTCCGTATTCCTGTCATCCTTGTTGCCGATATTGAGAGGGGCGGTGTGTTCGCCCAGATCTACGGGACACTCACGCTCCTGCCCGGGGAATTAAAACCGCTGGTAAAAGGCATCATCATCAATAAATTCCGGGGAGACCCCGTCATTTTTGAGCCCGGTATAAGAATGATCGAGGAGCTGACCGGTGTGCCGGTCCTTGGCGTTGTTCCCTATTTCAGCATTCCCCTGCCAAGCGAGGACTCGCTCTCGATTGGGGACAAGAGGCCCGGGTCAAATGCGATCCGGATTGCGGTGATCCGGCTCCCCCGGATCTCAAATTTCACCGATTTTGAGTTGCTTGAGCAGCATGCGGCAGTCGATTACGCAGCGCCCGGCACAGCGTTGGACGGGTACGACTGCATCATCATCCCCGGCACGAAAAACACCATCGAGGATCTTGCAGTCCTTTTCCGGACGGGTATGGACCGTGAGATCAAAAAAGCCCGGAACCGGGGTGTACCGGTGATCGGGATCTGCGGGGGTTACCAGATGCTGGGCCGGCAGCTTGTCGATGCAGGGTTTGAGTCATCGGCTGGGACATATGCAGGTCTTGAGTTACTTGAGGGGGTCACCCGATTTGCTTCCTATGAGAAGACGACCACGCAGGTAACCCGCACTGCCTGTGCAGTGCCCCCCATCCTTTCATCTATGGGGGATGTAACAGGCTATGAGATTCACATGGGTATGACCGAGCCCGGCAGCGACAGGGAAGCATTGCACGGGGATGGCAGGGTGAGCGAGGATGGCCTTGTCTTTGGCACCTACCTCCACGGGCTCTTCCAGAACCCGTCTGCGGCAAATGCACTCCTCACGTACCTCCATGAACAGAAAGGATTGCCGTTTGAGCCGATCCCGCTCAATCCTGAGGATCCGTACGAAGTGCTGGCTGACCTGTTCGAAGAGTATGTGGATATGGATGCAGTCCAGGCAATGCTGAAGGAGTAACCTGTAAAAAAAAATCAGCTGATGATATTGGTAATGCTGTGAAATCCTCCGCCCTGCCGGTCGGCACATTTCACGGCTTCTGCTTTTGTGAAATCAACTTTTTCTGTCACCCTGCATTTTGTACAGTAGAGAAGAGCCGGGGATGTGATAAACCGGTTCTGTACTTTGAACTCCCTGCTGTGCACGCAGAACCCGCAGTTCTCCACGGGTTCTTTCTTCTCTTCAAGGCACTGCACTCTTCCTTTTATCACAGGAATAATCCGGTATTCGTCATCGGTCATGGTATGATATCCTTAATTACGCATTGTGTCTGCTTTCATTTATAATGCAATAACAATGCAATAGCGTGGAAATTTTTTTAGTGTTTTTGAGAACGTAATTGTGTTTTTTTTAATGAATCCCAAGACAGGGGCTGATGCCCCTCCTCCCCTGGATGGGTTTCCCGTGCGGCGATTCAGTAACTAGCTCGCCCCGCCGTGCCTGAAGAGAGGCCCTGAGGCGGGGGATCATCGTCACACCCCATGGTACCGTTTTTCATTGTGCAGGTGTGAACTCCCGTTAATGTGCGTTTTCAACAGAGCCGTCCAACACTATCCTTAAAACAACCAAGCGCAAAAAATGTGCTATGAAGGTGTGTATTATGTGCGGGGGCGAAGGCACCCGGCTCCGCCCGCTCACGTTTGAACGGCCAAAACCCTGTATTCCTATTGTTAACCGCCCGTCGATTCATCATCTTGTCTCACACTTGTCAAACATGGGCTTTCGGGAGATCGTGCTCACCCTTGGTTATATGGGCAGATCTATTGAAGAAGCGCTGGGTGACGGCTCACTTTTTGGTGCGGAGATCACGTACGTCCATGAAGAGTCCAAGCTGGGCACTGCCGGCAGTGTGAAAAACGCCCAGAAGTATCTCGATGGCCAGGATTTCCTTGTGGTGGGTGGCGACCATGTCACCGACTTAAACGTGCTCGAGTTTTACCGCTCGCACCAGAAACAGAAAGCCACGACCTCCATTGGCCTTATCTCCATTGACGATCCCGGCGAGTACGGTATCGCCGAAATTGATGTGAGCTATGAGATAAAGAGGTTCAAGGAAAAACCTGCGCCCGGTGAGATCTTCTCAAACCTGGCCAGTACCGGCATGTACGTGTGCAGCCCGGAAATATTCGATCATATTCCGTCAGGAACCCGGTATGATTTCGCCCGGGACCTCTTCCCCTCACTGATGAATGAAGGATTGAGTATCAAGGGGTGGCTTGCACGCGGAAACTGGACGGATGTGGGAAGCCCCCATTCTCTCCGCCAGGCAGAACGCTGGAAACTGCAGGATCTCACGTTCAGCGATATTATCGGAAATCTCTCTATGCACGGTGCAGAGGTGCAGGGGCCGGTCCAGCTCGGGGATTCGATTACGCTGGGCAAAAATACTAAAGTTATTGGCCCGGTCTCGATTGGCCCGGGTACAACTATCGGCGATAATGTGCTGATCGGCCCCTATACCAGCATCGGTGACAAGTGTATCATCCGGAATAATTCAAGGATCTTCTCATCCTCCCTTTACAACCGGGTTATCGTCGGTGCAAACAGCACTATCTCGGGTAGTATCATTGATAATGACACGCACATCGGGGAACATTGCAGCATTGAAAACGACACCGTGATCGGCCCCCGCGTGGTGCTGCGGGATCGCGTTGTGGTCCATTCCAAAACCCGCCTCTGGCCCGAGGTTGTTGTACTGGATGGGATGATCGTAAAAGAGCATGTGCTCAACGACAAGTATGATCTGCGGTATGACGGGTCATAAGGAAAAAACCGGGCTAATCAGCCGGATCCTGTCAGAAGTTCCCCTCCTTTTGAGGAGGCTGATTTTTTTTAAGGATTATATTTTGTAAAAATCCTGTAATTATCATAGATTACCTTCATGCTTTCTGGAGATTTCGAGGTGACCCCCTTCTCTTCCAAGGATCCCCCCTTTTCATTACTAGCGTTATGGGGCGATGTCCCGGCAGCGGGTAGGCCCAAAAAGTGTGTCAGGAAAAACAGATGATCTTTCCCGAGCAAAAATAATTATCTCTTTACCAGGCGGTGGGTAATGGCAACCAGCGGGTGGCGGGCATAATCAAGCACCTGCACATCATCCAGCGATTGTAAGTTCATTGCACGTGCCGTGCGTTCCATACCCAGTTCGATATCTTCTTTTATCTCAATGATATAGGCATCCAGGGCCGTAATGCCCAGCCGTTTTGCTGCAATCGCCCGGTGATGACCGTCTACCAGGATAATTTTTCCCGGGCGTCTCACTACGATAATAGGCTCGGCCAGACCTTTTTTGATCTCGTATATTCTCCCTTCCAGCTCATCCTCATAAATCTTTGACTGGGTGGGCAGGAGATCCTTTACCGGTACCGTTCCCCGGTCAAGTGATGGATCCACCCCATAGAGTTTTTTTAACGTGGTGATGAAATTAAAGACTTTTTCGGGAGATACATGCTCGATCTGTGATCGTATTACATCGGAGTTGGAGATGATACCCAGCAGGTGGTTCTTCTCGTCAACAACGGGCAGCTTCTGGATACCGGACCTGAAGATCACCCGGGCTGCATCATTGATATCCATCTCAGGATCCGCCACGATCAGGTTATCCGACATGACCTCTTCGACCATTGCCGTGGACTGGATAAAGAGGAGATCGCGGGCAGAGATATACCCGACAACCACATCCCCGTCCATCACCGGAAAGCCGTCATGGTGGGTTTTCTGGATCTTGTCAATGACGTCAGTTGCGGTACTGTGAATGTCGACGCTGACAACATCATAGGTCATGTAATCCTTGACCTTCTTCTTGTCCATCACTACAGGTTCTGGCGAGAGAGTATAAAAAAGACACCGGAAAAAAGGAGGCCTGCTGAGTAATCCGGTTGTATATGCCATACGCCGGTCATTGGGGCTGGCGGAATAGTTTATGTCAGTTGAATTATGATTTAATAAGGAGGATTGAAACAATGGGCGAAAAGAAACAGAAAGAAAAAGCGGTTGCAAAGTGGAAACAGGCACTCGTGGTCGGGGCCTGTGTCCTTTTTGTTGTGCTTATGATAGTCTCTGGCATGGGATCCGGCTGGATCAGCGCTTTTGCGGTTGCAAAACCCGGCGATGTGGCAGTGATCGATTACACCCTGTACGATGCGGGGGGAAATCCCATTGTCACGACGGACCAGAATATTTACAAACAGGCAGCCACTGCGGGAAGATCGGTGATTATCTCCAAGCAGATCTCCGTAACCACCAACCAGTCGCTGGCACAACCCCTCTTCCCGGTACAGATATATACAACCGGCTCAGGATGGGCAGGCCCCCAGTTTGCCATTTTCCGGCCGGAATATGATGCTATCAGTTTTGGCATTGTCGGTATGAAGGTGAACCAGCAGAAACGGATTACCATTCCGTCTTCCGCGTCCATGACCCAGCTCTGGTCCCCGGAACTGCTCAAACTCAATGGCGTGAACCTGAGTGATATGAAAGTCGGGGATGTTCTTACTATGGGTGTCTCGGATAATCCCGAGGAAATGGCCACCAACAAGTCAACCCTGACGTTTATGCGGGTAGGTGGAGTATCCCAGATAACGGCGGAAGGTGCATCTGTTGATTTCGGGTACCCGGCTGCTGATATCCGCGTGGTATCGCTCAACGGAAAGAACTGATTCATAACCAAACTCTTTTTTTATCACTACAGTCCATTCCTGTTCATGGCAGTGCGTGTGATCTGTTTTTACCAGCCGGGGTGCATGGGTTGCATGGAGCAGACCCCGATCAACCGGGAAGTGGAAAAAAACCTGGCCATCACGATAGAAGAGATCGATGCGGTAAAAAATCCGCAGCTGATCCGACAATACGGGTTAAAAGTAACACCGACAATCGTGATCCTGGATAATGAGGTGGTCAGGGAGCGGCTTGAAGGTGTTGTCCAGGCAGAGCAGCTCGAAGCGACCCTGAAAAAATATCTGTAAAAAAAATTATGACCGGACACCGTAAATACGCTTGATACGGTGAGCCACGGTAGTCCAGCCTTCCTTGCGCATCAAGGGGCCGTCTCTGAGTTTGAGGTGCGAGATCCGGAATTGTTTTCCGGAGACCACATACTTCTCTCCCACCATGAATTCCTGTTCTCCTTCACATGGCATATAGACGGGAATGGTCTTCCTGCCATCATGGATGGAGATCTTGACTACAACCTGTTCGATGGCCCGGGTCCAGAGGGTCAGGATATCCTTTGCCTTGGCCCGCTGCACCCGTTTGTCCCCGGCCAGTTCAATGGAGGCAACCTGAACGCCATAGGCTTCATCCCCGCATTCTGCAACAAGGTGGTCTTCAACGCTGCATTCGTCATCTTCAGCAAGTTCAATGGCCCCGACTGCCGATGTTCCTTCGCGGGAGACGATCGTCTTGATGAGCAGGGACTGCGGCTCTTTTTCCTTGGCTATCCGCTGGTGGTGACCGCAGGTTGTGCAGCGGACCAGCTGATCGCGGGATTCGGCTACTACTTCGTGTTCGGTCTCATCCCCGCATTCCGGGCAATGGGCGGTAATAAACATTGAATATGAATGGAAACCCTCACATGATAAAGCATGGAGGCACAGGAAATTATCCATTGCCGGGGCCACCCGCTGGTGTCCGGCAACCACCCGACAACCTTTGAAGTGACGGCAGAGTTACACCTGACAAGCACGGGCAACTGCATCATCGGGATTGCTGCAGACAAAGGCTGTGCCGGGCTCTCCCCGGAATTCAAAAAAATCCTTGCGCACGATGATGCGCGCCTGCTTACCCGGCTGAAATGCGGGGGGGTCGAAGTGGAGATCCATTCCCGGGGTTCGTCGCAGTTCACCCTCACGCATCCGACCGACATGGTCTGGCGCAGGAGCACATTTTCCTGCGGGCGGACAATAGGTATCCTGTCCGACCATGTCGCAGTCACGCTGCCGGAAGTACTGATCAAAAACCTGGTTGCGGAAAAATCAATGACCGTGACCCTGATCGCTACGCGTCCCGGCTGAGAGTTGTGATCCGCACTTCTGCTTCTGCAAGCATGGTTTCGCACTGTTTTACCAGGACCGCACCCTGTTCATAGAGCCGCATGCTCTCGTCAAGGCCGGTCTTTCCGTCTTCGATCTTCTCGATGATCTGTCTCAGTTGTTCTGTTTTTGTCTCATAGGTCTCTTTCATGGTTCACCCGCTCTACGATTATGTCAGTATTTCCATCATAAAACCGGATTTTCATCCGATCGTCCCGGGTAATCCCGCCAACACTTTTTACAATCAGGCCATCCTTCTCTGCCACGCAATAACCCCGGGCAAGGACCGCGAGCGGGCTCCGGCTTTCAAGGGCGGTTCTTAACTCCGCAAGCAGCAGGTGCTCGCGTTCAATCCGGGTTGTGCAGGCCCGCCCGAGCCGGTCGGCAAGATCCGCTGTGGTGGTCTTCCGCTCTTCGATCCTGTGTACAAACCGCTGGGGGCGCAACCGGTCACGCATGCCGGTCTGTTCTTCCCGGGCCCATGCAATCCGCCCCTGCAATGATGCAGTCAACAGGGACTTGAGCTCGTGAATCTGAAGGAGAAGGACCGCACGATCGGGTACTACCAGTTCCGCAGCAGCTGATGGTGTAGGTGCCCGCAGGTCAGCGGCGAGATCGGCTAACGTCACATCCACTTCATGGCCAATCGCACTGACCACCGGTACCGGGCAGGCAGCAATGGCCCGCACCACATCCGGGTGGTTGAATGCGAAGAGATCTTCAAAGCTGCCGCCACCCCGGGCAACGATGACGACATCCACGCATCCTCCGAGACGTCGTATTGCCTGCGCAATCTCACCATGGGCCGTTTCTCCCTGCACCGCAGTGGGGGAGATGATGATCTCCACCGGGTAACGCCGGGTTATGACCGTAACGATATCATGGATGACTGCCCCGGTCTCTGACGTAACAACCCCCACTTTTTCCGGGAATACCGGCAGGGGGCGCTTCTTCTCGGAAGCAAAGCAGCCCTCTGCCGCCAGCTCCCGTTTCCATTGCTCCACGAGCAGGTACTTCTCGCCAAGACCCGCTTTTTTCATCTCTTTTACCTGCAGCTGGTACGACCCATGCGGTGCATACAGCCTGACGGTGCCCGAGACTATCACCTCCATGCCCTCAGCGGGACTGAAGGCAAGGCGTTCGGCATCCGAGCGCCACATCACGCATTTGATCACCGCTGTAGTGCCGTTCCCTCCTTTTTCTGAGAGGGAAAAGTAGCGGTGGCCCCGCGAATGATGGGTGTAATTGGTCACTTCGCCTTTTACCCAGACTCCCTGCAGGCGCCCATCGTCAAGGAGCTCTTCGATGATGACCGAGAGCTCCGACACCTGCAGGGGTGTGGTTTTCCCGCCGGGAGATTCCTCGGGCTTGTTGAACCAGTCCATCAACAACTATTAGGCAAAAACCGCATATCAATTAGTACTACCATGGTTTCGTTCTCCGTTGCAAGCATGTTCTTTCACGAGTACACTACGCAGGAGATATTTTCATTTGTCCCCCGTACGGGTCTGAACGCCATGGAGTTCTGGTTAGAGACCCCGCATTTCTGGCTCCGGAATCTTCCCGTGGATGAGGTACTCGCATGCAGGATGGCCCATCCTGAGTTTGCAATATTCACTGTTCACTCCCCTATCCTTGACCTGAACCCCTGCTCGATCAACCCTGAAGTGGCTGACATATCCCTGGAGTATGCCGTCAGATCTTTACGGATTGCCGAACAACTTGGTGCCACAGTACTTACGGTCCATCCCGGCAGGCGCACGGCAAAACGGCCCCCCAGTGACGCGGATTTAGTCCGCTTCGATCATTATCTTTCCGTACTGCGCAAAGCCGCAAAAGGAAGTCCTGTCAGGATAGGTATGGAGAATATGGAACCAATCGTCAACTCGCTGCTCTGTACCCCGGAGCGGATGCGCAGTCTTCTGGATGATGAACCCTGGCTGTTCTTTACGCTTGACGTTGCGCATGCATGCTCAAAATCAGAACACGAGGTGACCCGGTATATCGATCTCTGCCATGACCGGCTGATTAATGTGCATATCAGCCGGTTCGATCACGGGAAGGCGCATTTCTCTCTTGATCGCCATGCCTCCATGGCACGGGTCATGGGGTGTCTGAAAGATTTCCGGTATGACGGGTGTCTCACGCTGGAGATTGAGGATCTGAATTTTGAGCGCCCGTTATCCGCAGATGAAAAGATTGCGGTACTTGCCCGGGATTGCGCATTTATGCAGGAATGTATGGAATAAGCGCTGGCTTTATAAAATTCACCCCCGAATATAGTAGTGAAATTTCGTTTATGAATGGGCAAATGCTGCGTGCAACCGCACGATGTGAAATACAATGATCCAGGACGCTTTGGAGATCCTGCTCTTTATTCTCTGCATCCTCCTGTCCGCATTTTTTTCCAGTGCGGAAGTTGCACTCGTATCGATTCACCGGGCAAAAGTCCGGACTTTGATCAATGAAGGAAAACCCGGATCAAAGGCTGTTGCTGCTCTCAAGGAGTCCCCGGAACACCTCCTGATCACGATTCTTATCGGCAATACCTTTGTTAATATTGCTGCCGGCTCAATCGCGACTGCGGTTGCCATCCAGATGTTTGGTGACCTTGGTGTCGGCATTGCCACCGGTTTTGTGGTGATCGTGCTGCTCGTCTTTGGCGAGATTGGTCCCAAGATCTATGCAGCCCGGGCATCGGACTCCTTTGCTCTCACCGTGGCACCCATCATCCTCTTCCTCTCCCGTCTCCTTAGCCCGGTAATCTGGGTTGTCGAACGAGTCAGCCCATCCCTGGGTATCGGTAAGGAGCTTGGAGAGCCGGTTGTTACGGAAGAGGAGATCAAGGAATGGATCGATGTGGGTAAGGAAGAGGGCACCATAGAGCAGGGCGAACAGGACATGCTTTACTCGGTGCTCGAGTTCGCCGATACCACGGCCCGGGAGATCATGACGCCCCGGGTCAATGTCATTCTCATGGAAGATACGGTGAGCTTTGAAGAAGCGATACAGATCTTCAATGATACCGGGTTCTCGCGCATCCCCGTCTACCATGAACATATCGATAATATTACGGGTATCTTAAACGTAAAGGATGTCTTTTCTGCCATGGTTTCGCGGCGTAAAGACTCCGCGATAAAAGAGGTGATGTACGACCCGATGTTCGTACCCGAGACCCAGAAGATCGATGACCTGTTAAAGGAACTGCAGGTGCACCGGGTGCAGATGGCCGTAGTCATCGATGAGTACAGCAGTTTTGTCGGAATCGTAACGGTCGAGGATATATTAGAAGAACTTGTCGGAGATATTATGGATGAGTTCGACAAGGAAGAACCCGAAGTACAGGAGCTTGCACCCGGGGTCTATGTGGTCGATGCCCAGATGTGGGTTGAGGATATCAACGATAAGATGGGACTTACGCTCCCGACCGATGAATCCTACGAGACCATAGGGGGACTTATCATCGACCGGCTCGGGCATCTCCCGCAGCACCCTGGTGAGAAAGCGGAGATTGCGATTGGTAATGGCGTTACTCTCGTGGTCATGCAGATGCACGGGCGCAGGATCGTGAAAGTGAAGATCGTGGTCCATCCCGAAACTGAGGTTGCACATCGGAGCGAGTAATCCGGGTGCAAAGTATCCCAAAGCTGAGGAAGAACAAGATGAAACGTATTGCCGTGGTTGCATCGGGCAGGGGTTCAAATTTCCAGGCGATTATCGATGCCATCCGTGATGGGAAGGTGCCCGCTGAATGCATAGCGCTGATCACGGACAACCCCAAAGCGTATGCGATTGATCGGGCGCGAAGAGCGAAGATACCGTGCAGTATTGTCGATTATGCCACGTTTCCCTCACGCGAAGTCTATGAGCGCGCCCTCCTCGCCTCTATGCACGAAGCAGATGCGGACCTCTTTGTCCTGGCGGGCTACATGCGCATCCTCGGCGCATCAATCGTACGGGCGTTTCCGGGAAAGATGATCAATATTCATCCTGCTCTCCTCCCCAGTTTTACCGGTCTCCATGCCCAGCGGCAGGCCGTGCAGCATGGCGTAAAGGTGGCTGGCTGTACCGTGCATTTTGTCGACGAAAGCCTTGACGGAGGGCCCATCATTCTCCAGAAATGCGTACCGGTACTGGGTGCTGATGATGAAGATGCGCTGGCAGAACGAATCCTTGAACAGGAGCATATCGTGTTCCCGGAGGCGATCCGCTTATTCTGCGAGGACCGTCTGGTGATTGAGGGGCGAAAGGTCCGGATCCTTTGAAGTTTCAAAAGATGATTTCAAAAAAACAAGATTCTCCAGAATTCGGTAAAATTCGATTTTCCCGTGCTTTTATCGAATTTCCAAAACAACAGGGGGGTGACCCCCCCCTAGAGGAGCACCCCTTAAACCTCCGATTTTTTGGAGTTTCAAAGTGCCGTCACCTGCATAATGTGCAAAGAGTTCCCTGTTGAGAGGACCTATTTCTCCTGATAATTTCACCAGACTCCTTTTTCCGGCCCTGCACGCGCAGCGCGACTATTTTATCTGGTACGCTGATAGTATTGCACAACCGGGAGCCGGTGACGAGGCAATGAAAGAGCGATCCAAAAATCCACTGACCAAACAGATCGCACGGGAGCGTATTGAAGTTCTGTTCGAACAGGCACGGCTCGCATTTGCAGAGTCTCCGGATTTAAGTAACCGTTATGTAGAACTCGCGCGCAGAATTGCGATGCGCCAGCGGATCCGGATCCCGCAGGAATTGCGCCGCCAGTACTGCCATAACTGCAATGCCTACCTCGTACCGGGAAGCAATATGCGGGTGCGGGTGCACCGCGGCAATGTCGTGGTCACCTGTGGCTCCTGCAATAAACATACACGATATCTTGTGGTGAAACCCCATGTCGGAAGAAGCGAATAAACTGATGCAGGAATTAAAGCCAACCGTCTGGATTGGCAAACAGGGCTGTACCGAGACCATGATCGAAGAGATCGTTGCCCAGCTCAAGAACCGGAAGATGATCAAGGTCAAATGGCTCCAGTCCGTGGAAGTCGATCCCGAAGCAATCGCCCTGCAGGCGCGTGCGAAACTGGTAGAAACCCGGGGACGGACGATGGTGCTGGCAGACAAAAAGATGAACATAAAAAAATAAATCCGCTTTTTCTTCGATTATTCTGGCATTTTCGCCACTTCGGAAATGTATAAAACCCTTCTCCGCAAATAAGTAAAGACTGTTATTAAAAAATCAACAGTGAGGTCTCTAGATGACAACAGTATACGATGTCCCCGCCGACCATATTATTCGCAGGGTCGCTGAGGAGCTCAAGAAGCGGAAGGAAATAGTACCGCCTGAATGGGCTGCTTTTGCAAAGACCGGGGTACACAAGGAAATGCCGCCCGAGGATCCCGACTGGTGGTTCACCCGGGCAGCAGCAGTGTTGAGACGCGTCTATGTCGACGGCCCCCTGGGTGTCGAGAGGATGCGAAGCTTTTACGGTGGCAAGAAGAACCGTGGATCACGCCCGAATGCATTCCGCAAGGGCAGTGGATCAATCCTGAGAAAGTCTCTCCAGCAGCTGGAAGCAGCAGGCCTGATCATCCACGACAAGACCGGCCGTAAAGTATCCCCCGCCGGGATGTCATTTCTGGACAATCTGTCGCAGGAAGTAAAGATTACCCCGCCAGCACCGGTGCCAAAGCGTGTCGTGCCGGTAGTCGAGGAGCCCAAGAAGGCAGATGCCAAGAAGGGTGACAAGAAGGCAAAGGGTACTGCAGCAGAAGGCGCAGACGGTGCAAAGCCAGAGAAAAAAGCACCCAAAGCCAAGAAAGCAGATAAAGCAGAAGCCCCCAAGTGAGGTTTGATCATGGGAGACGACGAACTGAGTGAACTTCGCAAACGGCGAATGGCGCAAATGCAGCAGCAGGCTGGCGATCAGCAGGGTATGCAGGAAGAGCTAGAACGCCAGCAGAAACAGAAGTCTCAGATACAGATGCTCCTCATGCAGGTTCTCGAGACAGATGCCCGGGAACGATTAAACACCATCAAGCTGACCAAGCCGGAGTTTGTCGCTTCGGTTGAACAGCAGCTGGTATCTCTCGCCCAGAGCGGGAGACTCAAGAACAAGATCACGGACGCGCAGCTCAAAGAACTGCTCAGGCAGCTTGCGCCGGCGCGGCGTGATTACTCAATCACACGAAGATGAAAGCCGGCGTGCTCTACAGCGGCGGAAAGGACAGTTCCCTTGCAGCAATAATGCTGGGTACGTATTATGAGGTCGAACTCAATACGTTCGTGCTCGACCCGACCCGCCAGATCCCATCGCTGGAGGCTGCAGCACAGTCACTGGGCTTTCCTTTGATAAAACGTGTGTTTCGTGAAGGACTGAAAGACGAGATGGTGGACCAGGTTGTGTCATGCGGGTACCCGAATGACGCGATCAACCGGATTCACCATCTCGCGGTCGAAACCCTCAGCAGGGAGTACAAAGTCGTCGGTGACGGTACACGGTTCAATGACCGTGTCCCGATGCTGACCCGTGCTGAGGTACAAAGCCTTGGAAACCGGACCGGGTGTTCGTATGTGCGACCCCTGTTAGGCTTTGTCAAGGCGGAAGTCGATCGTCTGGTGGAC
>JANXYM010000111.1 GCA_025350045.1 Methanomicrobiales archaeon
ATGTTATCACGATTCGGTGATCGTATCAAAGTCCATAAAAAAATATATTCCCGTGCCAGTCTCGCGGGAATGGAAGATGCCCTTGTGGATATGTATTGTCTTGCCGCAACTCAACGCCTCTACACCAGCTGGTGGAGCTCATTTTCCACGATTGCCAGCCAGATCAACAATCGTGAGATGATCACCGTGTATGAATAACGGTCCAGGGGGGGGGAACATCCCGGGAGATTATGTTATTCTGCGGATTCGGTGGAGGTGTTCGATCCGGGAACCCGGAGAAGGCTGGTGGCGCTCAAAAAAAAGTTTGAAACGGTTTTTCCAGACACCCTGTTATTCCTTATATACCGTCATAAGGTACTCAAACGCTTCGAGTGCCGCCTTTGCCCCATCTCCTGATGCAATGATGATCTGTTTGCTCTTTACTGAAGTAACATCACCTGCAGCATAGATACCCGGGGTGTTTGTGTGGGCATTGATATCAACAATGATCTCCTTCTTCCCGTTCAGCTGCACCAGATTCTCTACCATATCAGTGTTGGGCAGCCAGCCGATCTCTATGAAAATTCCGTCGAGGTTTATCAACTGCTCTTTTCCCTGATCATCCTTGATTGTCACACCAGAGAGGAACTTCTCACCATGCAGTTCTGAGACATGAGAACCCGTATGCACCGTGATGTTCTTTCGTTCTTTGAGCTTCTCGACATAGACAGGATCTGCCCGTATGGTGCTGCGCACAATCAGGCTGACAGACTGGGCGATATCGCTCATCTCCACTGCCGTCTGGAGTGCGGAATTGCCCCCGCCAACCACGGCAACCCGCTTTCCTTTGTAGAGCGGACCATCGCAGGTAGAGCAGATCGAGAGACCCCGCCCGAGATACTGCTCTTCGTTCGCCACCCCCAGTTTTTTCGGCCGGTTGCCCTGCGTGAGGATAACTGCCTTTGCCTTTAACGTGTTTCCGGCAACTGTGCTGAGGGTGAAAAGTGCGTCATCCTTTGTAATGGCTGTTACCTTGTCGAGCTCAAGACGGATATTGAGGTTCCTGACCTGTTCCTCAAACTTCTTCATCAGGTCCTCACCAGTGACCATACGGTAACCCATGTAGTTCTCGATCGCCCATGATTCGAGTGCCTGTCCACCTATATTTTCGCTGATGATGATCGTATTGAGCATCTTTCTGGCACAGTAAACTCCCGCTGTAAGCCCGGCAGGGCCGGCACCGACAATCACCACATCGTAACTGCTGCCGGTCGGGGGTTCGCCGAAGAGTTCATTGAGGCGTTCTGAATCAAAGCCCACAATCACCTCCTCCTCAACCGTTATCACCGGCACACCCCGCTGACCTGATATATCGATCATCTTCTGTGCTGCCTCCAAATCCGAGCCTACATCAACGCTCTCGTACGGAACACCGTGTTTTTCAAGAAATGCTTTGGCCATCCGGCAGTAGGGGCAGTTTTGCGTTGAATAGACGGTGACTTTTGTCATCATTTGCAGAAACGTGCTGGCTTCATATAAACATTTGGACGGGGGTAAGCCCGTCTTGTACCTGCTGATAGCAATATTCTTTTTCCATGAGCCCCATAAACCACTGATCGCATACTATGAGCACCATGTGGAGCAGAAGGGGACAGCATATACCGGCACTTTTTTGTCTCTTCCTTCTGCTGATTGCAGGAACGGCTTCCGCGGCTGCGGGGCAGATAGATACGACATCAGATCCGTCTGTATACTTCAGTTTTAATGAGGGCAGCGGCACATTTGTCATTGATGGATCAGGACATGGGAATGGCGGGACACTGAACAATGCTGCGCGGATCGGGAATGGCGGATGTGGCGGTGCGCTCCAGTTCAACGGGATAAACAGCTATGTGGCCATACCCCATACTTCCCGCAACCATCCTGAAAAAGCTATCACTGTTTCAACATGGTTTTATTCAGACTCTTTTCACCCGCAAACATTGATCTCATCCTACCGTGAGGGGGGTTACCAGCTGGGGATTGGTGACGGGGGTGATCTCTGGTGGACAGTAAATCTCGAAGGGTACGGGGACCTCGGGATCCCTGTGCAGCATGAAGGTATCTCTTTGAACCAGTGGCACCATGTCACAGGAACCTATGATGGGCAGAGCTCGAAGATCTATCTCGACGGGGTGTTGAGAAACCAGCAGAACGCAACGGGGTTGATCCATTACTCGTATCCCAATTACGTTATACTCGGAGCAAATGCAGGAACCGGGGAACGGCCGGATGCCGGATGTGCGGATTACCTCCTGGGGGGACTCGATGAGGTGAGGATCTACCCGAGGGCCCTTGCCTATGGCCAGGTCATGGACGACCGGTTCCGCTGCTCGCAGGAGCCGGTTGCTCCCCCGATACCGGGAATATCTGAAGAACCGGCTGCGATCTGCTATCCGATATCGGGAGTTGTGCAATTGGGGGAGGGCGAAACGGTCAATCGGATCCTTTCCTTTTCAAATAAGAGTGAGAACGGAATCTGGAAGGTGGGCTTGCCGGCGGGTTCAAAACTCAGCGTAAATGCCCGGGATCTCTCCGCAAAGGCATATCCTGATGCATGGTATATCGAAATCGGCGATGAACACGGCAGGATCACCCGGACCATCGCATTTCCCAACACCAACAACGCACCGGCAGAAGGTGTGGTTCGCTCCGGAAATGCCACGATAATCATCCGCTACTTTGACGGGAAAGAGCGGTTCCCTTCCCGCGTTGCCGTCCAGTTTGAGAGCATCGCGCAACCGGCCCAGCCCGAGTCAATTATTCCGCGGAACATGTTTGCCAACCCGATCATCATCATCTACTCTGCATCATGGGCTACCCTGATCGCTCTAATTCTCGTCGTTGTGTGGCTCCACAGGCGCAGAAAGGAGGGGAGAGAAGAGAAAGAAAATAAGAACGGTGAAAACGGAAAAGACGAGGAAAAAATTATAGAGTGATTTCCCGGAACTGCTTCCCGAAAACACCGCAGATGGGGCACTTGTCGGGGGCTTTGCCGGTTTCGATGTTCCCGCAGACCGGACAGAGGAAGATCTTTTCCCGCCCCAGGTCATTTCCTGCCTTAACCGCATCGAGTGCTTTCTTGTACAGGTTTGCATGCACCTGCTCAGCTTTCATCGCATGGGTAAACGCAAGCATGGCATCACTTCTCCCTTCTGTTTCAGCCAGTTTGACAAACTCAGGGTACATGTGGGTAAACTCGTGCGTCTCACCGGCGATGCTCACTTCAAGATTCTTTGCAGTGGGTTCGATTGCTGCGAGCACTTTTAAGAGTTTTTTTGCATGAATCGCTTCTGCTTCGGAAGCGGCCTTATACAGCGTTGCAATGTTTTTAAAGCCTTCTTCTGCGGCTTTTTCGGAAAAGGCAAGATATTTCCGGTTTGCCTGTGACTCACCGGCAAATGCCTCCTTTGCATTCTCAATAGTTGCCATAAGGATAGGATATTGAGAGATTCTGACTTAAAGATTCTTCATGGGGCAGAGTAGTACACGATTCTCATAATATCAAAAAGAAAATTTTTTATATTTCAGAATTTATTCCGGACATGCCACAGGATCGCGGGTTCTCCCATCTCCTGCATGCCGGGTTATTACCATGAAAAAGATGAAAGATGTCCCTGAGCGGGACAGGCCACGCGAGAAGATTGCAAAGAAAGGAGTGGCATCACTTGCGGACCAGGAACTGATCGAATCGATTCTTGGCAGGGGCACACGGAACAAGGATGTCCGCGAAATTTCAAAGGAGATCTGCGGGCTCTTAAAGGAACGTCCGGGCACTATCCAATACGAGGATCTCATCTCTGTCATGGGAATTGGTCCGTCAAAGGCTTCCCAGCTCATGGCATGCTTTGAGCTGGGAAGGCGCTACCATGCATCAGCTGAAAGTAGTATTAAGGTAACAAAACCGCAGGACATCCTGTCACTCTCCATTATTGCTGAAATGCGAGACAAGCGACAGGAGCATTTCATTTGTATCACCCTCAATGGTGCGGGAGAGGTGCTTGACAGCAGGATCATCACCGTAGGACTGCTCAACCACAGCCTTGTCCACCCCCGGGAAGTTTTTGCCGATGCGATCACTGACCGGGCTGCATCGGTCATCTGCGTCCATAACCATCCATCCGGTTCGCTCGAACCCAGCCCGCAGGACATTGCGATCACCACCCAGCTTAAGGAAGCCGGGCTGCTGCTGGGGATCCAGCTGATCGATCATATCATTGTGACAAAGACCGGTTACCTGAGCATGAAAGAGCGGGGACTGCTCTAGCGGGGGCGAAAGAAAATCCCGGGCGATTCCGCACTGGAATTGCAAGGTAAAATGAGGTGTATGGAAGAAATTATGAAGTGAGCGATTTTCCGAGAGCATACCCCTTCTGGTAGGCAGCGTCGAGCAGTGCCGGGTGTGCTGTAACATCACGAATCGCGTCCATATCGTTGATCAGCAGTTCGTCCGTATACTGGCAATCAATGATGTCAAAAAAAGCCTTAACAGTCAGTTTTGCTCCCACAAAAACCTCAGGGATCTTCATGCCCGAGATACAGATAAACAATCCCCTGCGTTCCACTCTCCGTTCCTTTGAGATAAACGACTTTTTGCGCATGTACTTGGCCATAAAAAAGACCTGGAACCGGTCCATCATCGATTTAAGTTTTCCGGGAATTCCCATCGTCATGACCGGTGTGGCGATGATGAGGCTGTTCATCTCACGGAATTTAGGGTAGAGCTGCTGCATGTCGTCGTCCATGATGCAGGTTTCATGGTCTTTGCAGAACATCATTTCCATGCAGGCCTGGAAATCGAGACTGGCAACTTCAATTTTTTCTACCGTGCAGCCGGCATCCTCCGCTCCCTTGAGCGCACGGTCCAGCAGTTTTGCCGTGTTGCCATCAGAGAGGGGACTCCCGAGGAGGCCGATAACCTTTTTTCCCATAGAACAGTAGATGTGAAAAACGAGGATATAGCTTTGCATTACTATATGCGCCGGTCACATTACAGGGAGGGGGAATCAAAAACCGGTAGCACTAACACAACCCATATATATCTTTGACGTGAATGAGAAGTTTGGTGAATCATTTGACCGAAAATAAGTCGTACAATGCAGGACAGAAAGTCGGGCCCGGTAAGTATGTCTGCTTAGACTGCGGAAAGGAACTCACACTTGACAAGAGCGAACAGGACCTCAGAAAGTGTCCCGCCTGCTCCTGTGAAGAGTACCAGTGCTTCCCGATGACCCACATCCGCCCGGACATCAAGACTGCGGAAGATGTAAAGAACCCGCCAAAACGCGGCAAAAGCAACATTTAATTTAATATTTTTCTTTTCGGGCACAAGTACAGCAGTGTGACTTCTGGGGGTTCCTGCGATCAAAAACAGTGAGCGGGATTCCTGCTCCCAGGTTTATCTGTCGTATATGAGTGATCTCTACATGGTAAATGTCTCAAAAGAGGGGCAGATCTTTAAGTGTGAGATCTGCGGTAATGTTGTTGTGGTAAAAGAGAGCGGCGGCGGCGAACTGATATGCTGCGGCGAGCCCATGCAACTGGAGAGTGCGTAATTATGGTTGTAAAAAAGGCAATTACTAAAAAAACAGTAACCAAAACACAACCGGCAAAAAAACCGGTAGCAACGAAAGGATCGGAAAAGAAGCTCAAAACCCTTGAGAAGAAGATCGGCAAAGTGCCGAAGTTTTTCAAGGAGCTGACCACCAAAGAACCCGAGATGTTCAATCTGGTTATGAGATTCGAGCAACACATCTGGGATGATGGCAAGATCTCGGGTAAGACTAAAAAACTGATCGCGATTGCAATTGCAGCTGCCATGCGTGACCAGCACGCCGTGCGAGCCCAGCTGGCCGGTGCAAAGAATATCGGGGTCACGAAAGGAGAAGTCGAAGAGGCACTCCGTGTCACCTTCCTGCTGTCGGGTATGCCTGCGTATGTCTACGGTAAGGCCCAGCTCGATGAGGTTATGCCATAACCCACGTTACGAGGTGAGACATCATGGAAGACGATCCCTGTATCACATTCCCGGTTCTCGGGGAACCGGCGCCGGATTTCGAGGCTGAGACTACCCAGGGGCCCATTACGCTCTCATCCCTGAAAGGGAAGTGGGTGGTGCTCTTTTCGCACCCGGCGGACTTCACACCGGTGTGCACCACAGAGTTCATGGCTTTTGCGCAGATTTATGACGAACTGCAGGCACTCAATGTCCAGCTGATCGGCCTGTCGGTTGACAGCATTTCGGCCCACCTTGCATGGGTGCACGCGATCAAGGAGAAGATGGGAGTTACCATTCCCTTCCCGATCATCGCCGATCTGAACATGAAAGTGGCAAAGAAGTATGGCATGATCCACCCGGGGCAGTCTTCGACTGCTGCGGTCCGCTGCGTCTTCTTTATCGATGACAAAGGCATCATGAGGGCGATGATCTATTACCCGCTCCAGAACGGACGGTTCATGCCCGAGATCATCCGGCTGGTCAAGGCACTCCAGACTACAGACAAGTTCAAAGTCTCAACTCCGGCGAACTGGCAGCCGGGCGAGAAAGTGGTTGTACCCCCACCAAAGACGACAGCGGAGATGGACAAGCGTCCGACCGAAGGGTACGAGTGCAAGGACTGGTATCTCTGCTTCAAGAGGGTGTAAAGCAGGGAAAAACCCTTTTTTTGAAAAATTTGCAGGCAGATTGTGCATATGCACAGGTAACTGTTTTTGTAACAGATTCCGAAGTACTTCTTCCCGTATAGTCTCCACAGGAATGGAGTGTAGAGGGCACACTATAGGGAGGGGCACGGGAAGGGGCGTTCCTTTCGGGAACAATCCAATCCTTTTTTACGGCGCATGACAAAGATACGGTTATGCCGATCAAAGTCCTCGCCTTTGCCGGAAGTCCCCGCAGGCATGGCAACTCCGAAACGCTGCTGGACTGGGTGCTGGGGGGGATGATCGCTGACCCGGATGTGGTCATCGAGAAGATCGCACTGACTGAAGCCGATATCAATCCCTGCAAAGGGTGCAATGCGTGCGAGAAACTCAATAAATGCGTGCAGCGCGATGGCATGGACATCTATCATGACAAGATCGTTGCTGCGGATGTCATCTTACTCTCTTCTCCCATCTACTGCATGGGTATCGCCTCACAGCCAAAGGCCTTAATCGACCGTGCGCAGGTATTCCGCTCACGGAAATACGTGCTCAAACTCCCCATTGTTCCTCCCGAACGGAAAGGAAAACGCCTTGGGGTGTTCCTCGCTTCTGCAGGACAGGACTGGGACCATGTCTTTGATGCTGCCATCCCATCCGTGAAATGCTTCTACCATGTCATTGATATCAAGGATGCTGATATCAGCTACCTGATGATCAACAATGTTGATGAGAAAGGAGCGATCGACAAGCATCCCACTGCCAGGACAGATGCCGAAAAACTCGGTAAAACCGCGATTGCCGAGATAAAAAAACGACTCGCCGGGTGATCGCCATGACCATAACCGTTCTTGGCATTTCGGGAAGCCCGCACCGGCACGGGAATACGGAAACCCTGCTCGATAGTTTCTTGGAGGGTGCCCGGGCGGCCGGTGCAACGGTAGAGAAGGTTGTGCTCAAGGATCTGGATTATGCCCCCTGCCGGGGATGCAATGCCTGCCATAAAACCGGTGAATGCGTAGTGAAAGATGATGCAATCCTTCTCTTTGAAAAGATATTGTCAGCCGATTGTATCGCCGTGGCTTCTCCGATCTATACAATGGGAATCACTGCAGAACTCAAGGGGTTGATCGACCGTGGGCAGTATCTCTGGGCCCGGAAATTCATCCTGAAAACGCTCTATTTCTCCGAAGAACATATCAGACGCCACAAAGGTCTCTTCATCTCAACTGCCGGGCAGAACTGGGACCATGTCTTTGATGGGGCGTTTCCTGCAATAACCGCCATCTTCAACGGAACCGGGTTTGAATATTACGACAATATCATTGCCAATAACATGGATGAATTCAAGGGGATCAGAAATCACCCGACTGCGCTGAAAGATGCGGTTGAAAAGGGGCAGAAGGTAGTCGGGGTGCTTGGGACATTGAAAACGAAATAACGAACACGTCATTTGCAATTTTGTGAATAAAAAAAGGAGGGAATCAGAGCAGATAGAATGATGCTACAAGCGTACCGAACGATGCAATAATCAGCAGGGCAAAGATCGGAATATTCCAGGCCATCACTTTTCTGCCATCGAGAATGCTGACCGGGATCATATTGAATGCTGCAATCATGGCATTGATCTGGATCCCGAAGATACCGATCTGGGTGAGCAGGGTACCGGAAGTGATTATAAGAGAGGCGCCAATCAAAACCAGCGCGGCGAACGGGATACAGAGCAGGAGGTTGACAACCGGCCCTGATGCCGAAATGATACCATTCTCCCTCCGGGTTAAACCCTGGCCGCTCCCGGAATTGCTGTATATGACGGTTGCTCCCGGGGCTGCAAAGACAAACCCAACAAGTGCTGCAAGGAGCACAG
Organism: Methanomicrobiales archaeon; assembly: GCA_025350045.1. Lineage (GTDB taxonomy): Archaea > Halobacteriota > Methanomicrobia > Methanomicrobiales > Methanospirillaceae > Methanoregula. The sequence continues at coordinate 8,528 of JANXYM010000111.1, forward strand.
CAAACAGCAGCATCGTGTTATCTTTCCGGAATTCGGCCCAGTACCCGAATTTTATCGCGGTAAACTTGTGGGCCATCTCATGCAGGATAAACCCGATACCAACCGTAAGAAGGGCAATACCAAAAGATACCAGTGCGACAACGGGATCTATCGATCTGACGGGGCCGGTTATTCCATAGGGCGCGATCTTGATGATCGCAAACGAGATGGATATCGCTATCCACGCTATAAAAAGATCAAATTCTTCTCTACGGGATATGCGTTCGAGCATGAAATCACAGGATCAGATAGGGTGCTCCTGCGATATCTGCTTTAGTGTTAAGGCGATGATAAACACGTTTATGTAAATAACCGGACATGTACATCATATGTCCCTCGAGACCGTACGGGCAGATATTACGAAAACCGACACAGAGATTATCCGGCTCATTGCACACCGGCAGGAACTGGCTGGAAAGATCGCCAGGATAAAGATCCATGCTGGAATTCCTGTCCACGATGAATACCGGGCTGCTGAAGTGCTGAACACCGTTTTTGACCAGGCGGTTGAGGCAAGAATTGATCCTGTTGCGGTCCAGAAAATATTCGAGCAGCTCATTGCGATGAGTGAAGAGCGCCAGCGGGAATGTTCCGGGGACGGAAATCTTCCCTGATTCTGCTTTTTTAAAAACCCTACGACAAGGGGGTGGTTTACCCCATCCACCCAAGAAGGATTGCTGCACCGAGAGCAACCAGTATCCCTCCGATAACCATCCTGAGCGTACGCTTGTACTTTGTCCTCATGCCGTCAGCTCGGTCCGGGGATATACCATACGCAACGAGAAGGGTGATCACAACAAGGGGGAGGATATAGACAAGGTTGTACAGCACGAGCCATGGCAACCCGGCCATTACCGTCATCTCCCTGCCCATGAGACCGAGTATGCTGATGTAGATGCCCCCGGTACAGGTAAAACCGAGGATACCGGCAAGGATCCCGAGAATAAATGCTGCGGGAAGGGACGCGATGCGGATATAGTTTCCGAGCATTCCTTTCTGCGATTCCGGTATGGACAGGGTAAAGGTCTCCTTGTTCCGGAGCACATCGACTATTGTTACGATCCCGAGAAGAAGAGCAATGGCCCCCCCGATAAGAGCGAACGGGCGTGAGAACCCGGATAGCGAGATTACTGAAAAAAGTCCGATTCCTACGAGAAGATGGAACAGGAACATTGCGGCGATATAGGCGCCCCCGACAAGCAGGATGCGCCTTCTGCTCCCGGCTGCAGCCATGGGAATCAACAGGAAGACCAGCACGGACAGACCGCAGGGATTGGCACTGTCAACAATTGCTGCAAAGATAACCAGGGGCAGACTGAGTTGCGGGGATTCCGGCGTGCAGACGGGCTCTTTTTCCGGGATTGCCGGTTGTGCGGTGCTGTTACAGGACAAAAGCCGCTGTTTCTCGATGAGGATCTCGGACTCAAACCGGTTGGTAATTTCAGTATCTCCGAGCAATGAGACATTTCCGATGAAAATGAGGGGAACTCCGGGACTGACAATACCGTACTGCCGGCTCATTTCCGACATCCTCTGCCGGTTTTCGGCATTGTTATAGATCTCAAGCTGGGTGAGGTTGAGTTCGGGATACTGTGTTTGAAGTGCGGCGAGGAGAGGTTTTACCTTTTCACAGTGACTGCATCCATCGCCATAAAAATAGAATGCGGTTACCGGGCCCGATGACTGGATTGCAGGGGGAAGGGGAGCAGGGGTACTGACAGGATTGAAACCGGGGGCAGCGAGAAAAAATGCTGTGCTGAGGATGATTGCTGTCAGTAATATCAGGAGAATTTTTTGTGTTTTTTCCATTGATAAGAGTCCTATTATCAATTGTTCAGGACGATAAAAGAATATATTGTTCAACCATTTTTAATTCAGCCATTTTTAAGAAAAAATACTTTTACTTATTAGCGGGGGGTTGTATTGAGGCGCCTGAAGTGTTTAAAGGAGAGGCGCATTTGTGGGATCCGGCCTGTCAGTTACCGGTTTTTTTTAATTTCTCCAATGATTGCATTTTCAAGTTTTGCAGGAATATCCACTTCACCAATCAGGACAACATCGCCAACAACCACTTCGGGAACACCGGTACTTTTTACGCCAAGTTTCTGGTTCAGCGAAGTGAAAAGCGCCTGATTTTTCTGGTTGTGCCATGTTTCGAGGATCTGGAAATCCACATCCGGGTATTTTGTCTTAAGCGACTCAATAAAGGGCATTATTTTGTGGCAGTGCGGGCATTCTTCGCCGTAGAAGAAGTATACGGTCACCGTGCCCTGCAATGGACTTCCTGTTCCTGCTACGGGTGTTTTTGCAGTCTGCTGAGGTATAACTAAGAAAATTGCGCATACGAGAACCACAACAATAACGAGTCCGGCAGAGATTTTTACGAGTTTTTCCATCCTCAAAAACCTTGTAATGGTAGTATTGATTATCAATTGATAAAATTCCTGTCCAACCACTGTAAAAAAAGATTATTTTAAGGATAACATCGTCCCGACACCGTCACGGGTAAAGAGCTCGAGGATAAGGTTGTGCTCAATGTTACCATTGATGATATGGGCAAAATTCACCCCGTTCTCCACGGCCTTGATCACCGAGCTCACTTTCGGGATCATACCTTCACCAATAGCCCCGGATTTCCGCATGGCATTTGCTTCACTGATCGTCAGTTTCCGGTATACCATGGTCCGTTTTGCGTCCATGACCCCGTCCACATCGGTCATATTGATGAGTTTGTAGGCTTTGAGCGCAATGGCAATGTCACCGGCAGCCGTGTCGGCGTTGATATTCAGGCTCGCGCCCGTCCGGTCAATTGCAATCGGTGAGACAACCGGGATATACCCCGTATCGAGAAGGGTGTTGAGGATTGCCGGATCGATCCATTCAATCTCGCCGACATGCCCGAGATCAACTTCTTTCTGCACGCCCCCGACATCAATTTTCTGGAGATCCATCTTCTTTGCGATGATCATGTTGCCGTCACTGCCCGAGAGCCCGACACCCCGGGCACCGCATTTCGCAATCAGCGAGACGATCCCTTTGTTGATCTTACCTACGAGCACCATCTGGGCGATCTCCAGGGTTTCCGGATCGGTTACCCGGAGACCACCGACAAAGACAGATTCCTTGCCCATCGCCTTCATCTTCTCGGATATCTCGGGCCCTCCGCCGTGCACCAGAACGACACGGATACCAACATAGTGCAACAGCACGGCGTCGCGGATTGCATTCTCCAGAACCACCGGGTCCACCATCGCATGGCCGCCCAGCTTGATCACGATAGTCTTGCCATGGAACTGCTGGATATAGGGCATGGCTTCCATGAGCACATCTTCGCGTTTCATCATGTGGTGTACCTCCCGTTGATCTCTACATACTTCTCGGTCAGATCACAACCCCAGGTGGTTGCTTCAGCCTTTCCTGCTGCAAGATCGAGAATAAAGATCACCTTTTTGCCATGCATCGCCGCCTTCGCATTCTTGAGATCGGCAATGATCTCTCCGGATTTCACGAGAGGATACTTTACGTTGCCATCACTGATCCAGAGCGATACGGCATTGGGATCGAACTTCACCCCGGCGCGACCTGCTGCGGCAACCACGCGGCCCCAGTTGGGATCCTCTCCATACACTGCAGTTTTGACGAGCGGGGATTCGATCACCGTGCGGGCAACCTTTGCTGCGTCATCCTCTCTGGGTGCACCGGTGACCGTCACTTCGAGCAGTTTCGATGCCCCTTCCCCATCAGCGGCAATCTGCATGGCGAGGGAGCGGCAGCACTCCTCGAGCGCCGCAGAGAACTCCTTTGAATTCACTTTGCCGGCGGCTCCGGTTGCTGTGCAGAGCGCAATATCGTTGGTGCTCATGTCGCCATCGACAACTACACGGTTGAATGTCCTCTTTGTGGCCATCTTCAGGGCCCCGGAGAGTGGTTTTGCCCCGATCTCGGCATCGGTGTAGAGGAATGCAAGCATCGTACCCATGTTGGGGGCGATCATGCCGCTGCCTTTTGTAATACCGCCGATACAGAACGACTCTTTCTCCACCAGTGCATGCTTGGGGTAGAGATCGGTGGTCATGATAGCCTGTGCAGTAAGGGTTTCTGCCTCGAATGTACGATCGAGTTTCGGTGCAAGCTCTTTACACTGGCGCTCAATGAGCGGGAGATCGAGATACCGCCCGATAACCCCGGTACTGGCAATACCGATCTGATTCGCTTCAACCCTGAGAGCATCGCCGGCAAACCTGGTCATCGCAACCGCATCCTCATACCCGCGTTTCCCGGTATAGGCATTGGCACAGCCACTGTTTGCGATAACAGCTTCCATTGTGCCTTTTTTTATCTGCTTGCGCATGAGTTCAATCGGTGCTGCCTTGACAAGATTTTCGGTAAATACCCCTGCTGCAGTTCCGCTTGCGCGGATCAGGGCAAGACCGAACTTACCTTCTTTCATACCATACGCAGTTACACCCTTGACTGCACAGATACTCCGTAACGTCATTATTCTCCCGCCCCATCGGTATCCGGATAGGATGCACCGATTGCATTGATGATATCTGAACGGGTCAGAATCCCGACAAGTTTTTTGCCCTGCATCACTGGCAGGCGGGTGACGCCTTCTTTGAGCATTAAGGATGCTGCCTCTTCTACTTCCCTGTCTTCAGGTATCGTGATCACGTGGTGCGTCATCACCTTCTTCGCCGGCATATCGCCGATATTGCGCAGGGCATGCTTGGTCTTTTCCCAGTTCACATACTCGCGTATCGGTATCTCGATGAGCTCAAAAGGCGACGGGAGCCAGAGGTCATCGGAAATCCTCTCTGATTCAAGGAGAGATATGAGGTCAGACTCGGTAAGCATCCCGACTAGCTCCGTACCTTCCATAACCGGAAGGCCACCGATGTGGTGCTTGCGGAACAGCCCGACCGCATCGCGGAGAGGGGTGGCGGCAGAGCAGACCACCGGGTTTTTCGTCATTGCGTCTTTTACCAGCATTTTAGTCACCTACGGGAGCATCCCTGCACTAACGAGCCCGTCCTGTTCGGAAAGCCCGCACATAAGGTTCATGTTCTGGATCGCCTGTCCGCTTGCGCCTTTTACAAGGTTATCAATCGCGGAGGCTGCAACGACACGCATCCCTTCGCTCTCTACCATCAGGTCACAGAAGTTGCTCCCACGGACTGCGGCAAGCGAGGGTTTCTGGTACCGGACGAAATATTCACCGTTATAGAAGTCCCGGTAGAGTTTTTCCACCTCTTTCTGCTCAAGGGGTTCATTGAGCAGGATATGGGCAGTTGTCAGGATACCGCGGTTCACCGGTACGAGATGGGGGGTGAAGTAGACGTTCGCCTTTGAACCCAGACCGGCAATCTCCTGCTTCATCTCGGCGAGGTGGCGGTGGCTTGTCCATTTGTAGGGTCCAACATTGTCACCAACATTGGGGTAATGGGTGGTGGCAGACGGGTTGTCACCCGCTCCACTCACGCCGGTCTTGGAGTCAAAGATGACCGTGTGGGCGTACTTCGCGAGAGGGGCAGCTGCAAGGGTTGCTCCCGTGGGAAAACATCCGGGGTTTGCAACGAAGCTGGCATTGATACACTCCTTGCGGTGGAGTTCCGGAATACCGTAAGGTGCGGAGAAATAATCGGTGTGTGCAACACCATACACCTTTTCATAGATCTCTTTTGGCAGCCGGTAATCTGCACTGAGATCCACAACTTTGATACCCCGTTCCAGCAGCTTGCCGGCATAGGTCATCGCTGCCGTATGCGGGACGGCAAGAAATGCCACATCGGCATCGATGGCATCCATCCCGGGATTTTCGAATTTAAGGTTCGTAAACCCTTTCAAGTGGGGATGGACCAGGTCAAGGGGGGTTCCAGCCAGTTTGCGGGAAGTGGCACACGTGACTTTTGCCGTTGAGTGATGAACCAGCAGGCGGACCAGTTCACCACCGGCATAGCCGGAGGCCCCGATAATCGCAATTTTCATACAAAGAGTATCCGATTGTCAAAATTTAATGCTTTTTAAGAGCGCGATTACGCTGACGATGAATTATACCAGAAAAAAGGTTATACCTGATCCCGTTTGCGGGAATAGACACTGAAAAGGCGCTGACCGAGCAGCTCGATGCGCTGGCGGTCTTCAAGACCTTCGAGCAGATCGACAGGCAGTGCTCCAATCCCCTTAGCCGCGCCGAGATATGCGCCACATATACACGCTATGGTATCGGTATTTCCCCCGGTATTGGCGGCAACGGTGAGGAGGTCCGGGGGATGGGAATACCTGCTGATTAAGAAGAACGCCATAGGAAGGGTCTGGAAGACAGAGACATCGTTCCCAATCTTGAGCAGGGCGGTCTCGGTCTCCATCCCCTCTTTTTCGAGCAGGATGGCATTCCTGATCTTTCCGCCAAGCACCTCATCTTCTGCCTGTGCCTTATGCATGGCCTTTCCGACAGGGGCGGGGCTGTCATGAAGGGCATGGTAAAGGAGAGTAACAACCGTGGAGACCGCTGCATGGGCAGCCGGGTGCGAGTGGGTGACATTGCATGCCCGGACTGCCCGTTCACATCCCTCGCTCATATCAGGAAATGCGAGGGCAAACGGGACTGCAATCGGGAGGCAGCCGGAAGTGGTAGACTTCACCCCTTTCTGGGGAACGTTCTCTTTCACCGGGTGCTCACATGCCGTGGAAACGGATCCATCGGGAAAACGGAGATTTCCCCTCGTATAGAGTTCCCGGAGTGCGGTCAAATAGCGCTCTTCGTTGAATTTTCCGTCAGCAAGAAGGGTGGCGACAAGGATCATCATCTGGGTATCATCAGTATATTGTCCGGGGTTCAGGCCCTCGTTGGGATGGCCTTTGTAGGGGCGGCGGTACCCGTACTTCATCTTGTTTAAGTTAGGAGCACCGCTCTCGTTGGGCATACCCAGCGCATCGCCAATCGCTGCACCCAGCAGGCACCCCTTGAATTTCTCGAGCATCAATCCTATATTGAAAAACCCGGACAGATAATCCTTTTTATATACAACCCACGGACAGCAGACTCCTCTGCGCGCCGGGTATTAATCCTATAATAACCGCAGAAAAATCAAGCTTTTTTTCTCTTCACCCGCCGAAAAACGATCGCCGGGTACATATTTGACGAATGGCACTTCGACAAATTATATATAGGATGTTTAGCATGATTAATAATGTTAAATGGGTTCGACCATGACCGAGGATTTTAATGTCAGACTCGTCGAGGACGTGAAAACATACACTCCCGACCCACAGTACAAGAAGAACGCATGGATGGGAGACTACCAGAAAGCCTACAACGATTTTCTGGCTGACAAGGATGGGTTCTGGGCGAAAATGGCCTCAGAGCTGGAATGGATCCGACCCTGGACTTCGGTGAAGGAGTGGAACTACCCGTACGCAAAGTGGTTCATCAAAGCACAGCTCAACATCACCGCAAACTGTCTTGACCGTCATGTGAAAGGTCAGCGCCGTAACAAGGCAGCACTCATCTGGCGGGGGGAAAATGGTGCAGAGCGGATCTTTACCTACCAGCAGTTACTCGGCAAAGTGATGCGGTTTGCAAATGCACTCAAAAAGATCGGGGTAAAAAAAGGAGATCGTGTCTGTATCTACATGCCTCTCGTGCCCGAACAGATGATCGCCATGCTTGCCTGTGCCCGCATCGGTGCAGTCCACAGCGTAGTGTTCGGAGGATTTGGATCCGCAGCACTCAAGATGCGTATTCAGGACGCTTCTGCAAAAGTGGTCATCACCGCAGATATCGGTATGCGTCGCGGTAAAACAATCCAGCTGAAATCGATTGTTGACGAAGCGATCGTTGATTGCTCATCGGTAGAACACGTCATTGTGCTCCGGCGACAGGACCCCCAGATCGATCTGAGACCCGGCCTTGAACTGGATTTCAGGGAGATCATGGCAGGTGCGCCGCAGGAATGCCCCGCTGAAGTCATGGACGCAGAAGATCCGCTCTTCACGCTCTACACCAGCGGATCCACCGGCAAACCCAAAGGGATCGTGCACACCTGCGGGGGCTATATGGTCGGGACCTACTACACCAGCAAATATGTCTTTGATATGAAGGACGAGGATATCTTCTGGTGCACTGCAGATCCGGGCTGGATCACCGGCCACAGTTACATAGTATATGGCCCGCTTGCCGTCGGGGCTACAGTATTCATGTCCGAGCTCACGCCGGATTACCCGGATGCCGGCAGTTACTGGGGCTTAATCGAGGAGCAGAAGATCACCATCTTCTACACTGCACCGACAGCAATCAGGATGTTTATGAAACTGGGCGAGATCTGGCCGAACAAGTATGACTTAAGCTCACTGCGGATTATCGGATCGGTCGGAGAACCCCTCAATCCTGAAGCATTCGAGTGGTATTACCATGTCATTGGTAAGGACAAGATCCCGATCCTCGACACCTGGTGGCAGACCGAGACCGGCATGCACATGATCACTACGATGATCGGTGAGCCCATGCGGCCGGGTTTTGCCGGCCGACCCATTCCCGGTGTGGAAGTGGATGTTGTAGATAAAGACGGAAACTCTGTCCCACCCGGCACCGGAGGGTTGCTTGTGGTCAAATCCCCTTGGCCATCCATGCTCAGGATGGTCTGGAAGGATGATGCACGGTACCGTGTATACTGGGAGACGTTAAAAGGCGTTTATACGGTAGGCGATCTCGCGGTGAAAGGTAAGGATGGATATATCATGATCCTCGGCAGGTCCGATGACATCATCGTGGTTGCCGGCCACAATATCGGCACTGCAGAAGTCGAGAGCTCGCTGGTCTCCCACCCGGCGGTGGCGGAATCGGCAGTGATCGGAAAACCTGATGAGCTCAAGGGCAACTCCATCAAGGCATTCGTGATCCTCCGGGTTGGATTTTCATCCAGTGACAAGCTCAGGCAGGACCTGATGTATCACGTGCGCATGACCTTAGGGCCGATCGCGGTTCCGCAGGAGATCGATTTTGTTGATAAACTCCCCAAGACCCGGAGTGGCAAGATCATGCGCCGCGTATTAAAAGCAAAGGAGATGGGTATGGACCCCGGCGATATTTCAACGCTGGAGGAATAATTTTAATTTTTTACCATTGAGGGAAAAATGAGCGAATCAGTACAGGAAAAATTATTCGGCATGGAACCGGAAAAAGGGCGCTGGATGCTTGTCGTACTTGGCATGGTCATCAACCTGTGCTTAGGCTCGATCTATTCGTGGAGTGTCTTTGTCAAGCCGCTCACCGAGTATTTTACCGGCACTCTGGGACAGCAGGTAACGGCCAGCGATATCCTGTTGCCATTCTCGGTCTTTCTCGCATTCTTTGCTATCGCCATGCCGTTCACCGGTAAATACATAGAACAGTACGGGCCACGGAATGTGACCATTGTTGGCGGGGTTCTGACCGGCCTTGGCTGGCTGCTGGCATCATTTGCAAACTCTGTCCCGATGCTTTACGTGATGTATGGTATCATCGGGGGTATCGGTGTCGGTATTGCCTATGGGGTGCCGGTCGCAGTATCGGCCCGCTGGTTCCCTGACAGACGAGGGCTTGCGGTAGGTCTTACCGTCCTCGGGTTCGGGTTTTCTGCCCTCATAACAGCCAACCTTGCAGGCTATTTCATCGGCGCCTATGGTGTGATGAACACGTTCCGGATCTTCGGGGTTGTGATGATCATCTTAACGATACTGTTAGCCATGCCCCTGAAATTCCCGAAGACCGGGTGGAAACCTTCTGGATGGACTCCTCCTGCACCCGTGGCAGGGCAGCATATCACCCTTGAATTCAACCGGTCGCAGATGCTCAAAACGTCATCGTTCTATGCGCTCTGGGCCTGCTACTTCATCGGGTGTCTGGCCGGCCTTATGGCCATCTCGATTGCAAAACCGGTAGGTACCGATGTAGGCATCGAGACAGGACTTGCGACCATGCTGGTCGGGTTCTTTGCGGTCTTCAACGGCGGCGGACGGCCCGTCTTTGGTGCACTGACGGATAAGTTTACGCCAAGAAATGCGGCGATGGTCTCGTTTGTCCTCATTGCACTCGCATCCCTGCTGATGTGGCAGGTGCAGTCCGTGCTGGTGTACATCATCGCGTTTGCGGTACTCTGGGGATGCCTCGGGGGATGGCTCGCCATCGCCCCAACAACGACCGGCAGCTACTTCGGCACGGGAGACTACCCGAGATGTTACGGGGTTGTCTTCCTTGCCTATGGTGCAGGCGCAATCGCCGGACCACAACTCGCAGGGTTCATCAAAACATCAACCGGCTCGTATATGGGTGTGTTCCCGTATGTGCTCGCGCTTGCCGCTATCGGGATTGTGATCGCCTTTACGATGCTCAAACCGCCGCAGGTACCCCGGAAAAACTAACCTTTTTTTATCCACGCTCCGGCTGGTAGATGCGTTTTTTCTGGGCCATGCGATACCCGGAGACCACGAGCACCGTATCGCCAAATTCTGCATCAAGCGATGGATCCCCGGAGTCCATATAGAGGACGGGTGTTTCCCGGAGTTTATGTGGCGTGGCAACTACGATTATATTCTCCCTGCCCACCTTTCGCACGATCCGGGCGCTTATCTGCTGGTTGCCCCGCCCGAGAATGAATCCCTGCGCCCCGATCGGGCTTAGGAGGATTTTTGCCTCCTGCACCTGCTCAAGCAATGACCAGAGTGTTTTTTCATCGAGATCCTTGGCAACGGTCCTGCCATTTTTTATTGCATCCACACCGAGAAGGGTTTTGCTCACCCCCAGCTCGCGGGCTATGGATTCGGTGGTTGTTCCTGCACCAAGGATGTAGAGCACATCCGGTATCATGATCTCGCGGGCAAAGCGGGCAATCTCTTTTTTTGCCCGTTCCTCATCCTTTTCTTCAAATATATGCTTGGAGAACTGAACTTTTCCTGCCAGAGCAGGAGTGCGGGCAATACCGTACAGACGGGTCTTGAGCTCGCCGTTCCGGTACGCATCCTCGTCCACATCCATCACTTCGGAATCCCGCAGGGATGTTGCATCATACCGCATAACGAGTTCTGCAGCGGTGGATGGATCAACCGCAAAGACGGCAGAGTACATCTTCACTCCTGCAGGGATTCCCAGGATTGGCACGTCCCGGCCTACTGCGTCAAAAAGGTCCCGGGCGGTCCCATCCCCTCCACAAAAAAGGATCAGGTCAACACCGGCTTTGCGAAATGCCTGTGCTGCCTGCCGGGTGTTCTCCGCGCTGCTCTCACCACGGTAATGATAGAGGATTTGGTAATCTGGTACCCCGGCTTTTTTGAGTGTTTCCTCTCCCATTGCTCCCGAACAGGCGAGAAAACATAACCCGGCTTCTCGTGAGAGAAGTGCGAGTGTAATCAATGCCCGGTCCTGTGCCTGCGGTGATGCTCCCCGAAGGCGGGCTTCTTCCACATTACCATCGGTTCCCTTCAGCCCCACTGCACCGCCCATACCGGCAACAGGATTGATGAGAAAACCGATGCGCTTCATAAAAAAGGATTTCAGGAAATTTTTGGGATCCGGGCAAGTGATTCCTTGATCAGTGCATCCGGGTATTCATAATCCACGAGTTCGCCTGCATAATATGCATCATAGGCAGACATATCGAAGTTGCCATGGCCGGAACAATTGAAGAGGATCGTCTTGTCCTCCCCGCTCTTTTTGCATTTGAGCGCCTCGTCAATCGCTGCTTTTACCGCATGGGATGTCTCGGGGGCGACAATGATTCCTTCCGTCCGGGCAAAGGTCTGGGCTGCATCAAAAACTTCGCTCTGGTGATAGGAGACCGCCCTCATGACACCATCATGAACAAGACGCGAAACAATCGGTGAATCGCCATGATAGCGGAGACCGCCTGCATGCATGGAGGGGGGAACAAAATCATGACCGAGGGTGAACATCTTGAGGAGGGGAGTATAGCCGGCTTCATCGGCAAGATCGTAGGTGAACAATCCTTTCGTCAGCGTGGGGCAGGAAGCCGGTTCGGCCCCGATGATATCCACATCCTTGTGTTTTCCGGTCAGTTTGTCACCGGCAAACGGGAACCCGATCCCGGCGAAATTGGACCCTCCGCCGACACACCCGATAACAACATCCGGGTAGTCATCGACCATTGCCAGCTGTTCGCGGCATTCGAGTCCTATGACCGTCTGGTGAAGACAGACATGGTTCAGCACCGAGCCTAGCGCATAATTGGTATTGCTGTGGCTGGCGGCATCTTCCACCGCTTCAGATATCGCCATCCCCAGGCTTCCCGGGGTATCGGGATCCTTTTCGAGCATGGCACGACCGGCATTCGTCTTGGTGCTCGGGCTCGGGATACATTCTGCTCCCCAGACATGCATCATCGACTTCCGGTAGGGTTTCTGCGTATAGCTCGATCTGACCATGTACACCGTGCATTCCAGATCATAGAGCATGGTTGCAAAGGACATGGCAGATCCCCACTGCCCTGCACCGGTCTCGGTGGCGATCCTCTCGATCCCTGCCTTCATGTTGTAATATGCCTGCGGGATGGACGTATTCGTCTTGTGACTGCCCGCGGGACTGACACCTTCCCACTTGTAGTAAATTTTTGCCGGGGTCTTGAGGAACTTCTCAAGCCTGTGGGCACGGTACAGGGGGCTTGGCCTCCAGAGACGCAGCACATCCTGCACCTCTTCGGGAATATCGATATGACGGTCGGTTGTCACTTCCTGCCGTATCAGCTCCATCGGAAAGATGGCTGACAGATCCGCAGGACCTATCGGTTTGTGAGTTTGCGGATGGAGTGGTGGTGCGAGCGGAGACGCTAAGTCAGCCTGCACATTGTACCACTTCTTTGGCATCTGCTCCTCATCGAGGAGGATTTTTGTCTGCATACATAATAGTTACAGTGTACAAATATATACATTGTTGCACAATTTTTAAGCAGCGAGGGATGCCTGTCCATCAAAAAACCGATTGCAATCGTGCCCAAACGGATACAGCCGCATGGCAGGGTAAAGCCAAATGATGAGATTCAAACATACCGATGAGCAGGGGCATCTTGATATTGCTGTCGAGAATGAAAACGTCAGGGTCTCCAATATCGTGGATCGTGAAAGAGAAGAGATCAGCAAAGGAGTCATGGGGGCAATCGCCGGAGCGGGACTTGGGGGTCTTATCGGCAGCGTACTCAGGCGCGATCAGAGTGCCGGGGATGCAATCACCGGCGCAATCGGGGGAGCAGCAGCCGGCGGTGCCTACGGTGCATATGACGGGTGGGAGGAATCCAAGAACGAACGGACTGAATTTGCCGGAGTCCTTGCCCAGACGATAAAAGAAGTCGAAGACGAGCTCCAGTATATTATCCGGGGACAGCAGGAAGCAAAAGAGGCAATACGTGAAAAGGGGCGCCAGAAACTCGAAGAAGATTCTGCAAAATCCGAAGAATTCAGAAATATGTTAGAAAATCTCTACGGGCAGGTGCTTGCAGTGCTGGAAGAAGTGGATATGGCAAAGAGCGAGGGCACCAATACCACCAAGGCCAAGGGACGGATTGATCGTGCTGATGCCCTCTACAAGGAAGCACAGGCATCCTTTGATAAGAACGAGTACAGCACTATCAAACCCAGGATCACCGCTGCCGAGAATATGGTGCAAAAAGCACGTGAAGCACTATCAGAAGCCCAGAACGCAGGGTAAAAATATCAGCCATTCTTTTTTCAAGCAATACTGACGAAATAATCGATATAACAATTCACTGCCTGCCCGGCTTTGAGATATAAATCGATTGATGAGAGCAACAAATTTTTGATGCCGTCAGCCATATCATTATTATCCTCAACACAGTACCTGTAATGAAGTTGTTATTCCTACAACAACAGATAGGTTCAAAATAAGATGGAGAACATCAGATGAAACATTCAATCGTTGATCTGCTCATCAGACCGGGTGCTTTCTTCCAGGATGCGATGAGTAAGAAGGAGAGCCTGACACTTCCGGCACTTGTTATCCTTGCCGGGGGTATTGCCGGCGCAATGTACGGGTACCTTATCGGAGATTTGACCGGACAACTGCTTAATGGGATGATGCCCGGCATGGGCACGATCGTCACACTTTCAACGGTACTTGGTGCCCTTATCGGTACATTCATATTCTGGGGGATCTGGACCGGCGTGATGTATGTATTCTCATTCGTTTTCAAAGGCGAGGGAACGTTTCGAAGAACGCTCGAATTCATAGGTTACGGCTATCTGCCACAGGTGTTTGGAACCCTCATTACCTTTGTCATCGCACTGTACTATATTCCCCGGATTCACGTCCCCTTGCTCTCTGCAGCAGCGGCCCAGAATCCCGATATTGTGACGGGAGCAGTAAAAGCCCTGATGCATGATCCCGCGATGATGGAACTCAGCCAGATTGCCATGATCATCTCGATGGTCTTTCTTCTTTGGAGTGCCAATATCTGGATCTTTGGCATGCAGCACGCCCGGAAGCTCTCACCCCGTGATGCAGCGCTCTGTGTAGGGATACCGGTTGTCCTCTATATTCTCTATATGGTCTACTCAATTACGGTGATGTAAATGAAAACAGTCCGATTAATATCTCTCATATGCCTGATTCTTCTCGCAGGCGCAATGGTTGGCGTTGTTGCTGCCGATTATACCACTCCCGAATCAATTGTTGCTGCTGACAAAGTATACGTGTCCGGTGCCACCTATGATCCAGCGGTTTTTTTCCCGGGGGACAAAGGTACCCTCACCGTTGACGTAACAAACGGCAATACGGTCACGGGAATTGTGGTGAACCATGCCTCGCTGTCCAGCGACACATTACGGACAACGAGCCGCCCCTATGATACCTCAACCAGTCTTGGTCCAGCTCAAAAACAATCGTTTGTTTATTCCGTAACCGCTGATGGTCTTGACGGGACGTACTTCCCAACCTTTTCCTTAAGTTTCCGCGATGCGGACAGCCTCTATTACCGGGCAATGGTCAGGATTGATGATACGCCCATTGAGCTGACCATCCTGGATAAGCCGGACACCTTCTCGCAGGGTAAGAAAAAGACCATCTATGCTCAGGTTGCAAACCCCCGGGAGAATACAGTAAAGAATGTAATCCTTGATGTTTCGGGTACAGGTATTACTGCAACACCATCCCGGGTGTTTGTAGGCAATGTTGTTTCCGGTGCCAGAATACCCGTAAATTTTTCCGTAACTGCAGATCAGGCAACAACCCTCTATCTCGTCCTGAACTATGACAACGGTGACAATCCTCATACGGTGAATATGGATGTGCCGATCACCTTTGGTGTTGATAAGAAGCAGGCAAATCCCGTTATCAGTAATGTACTGGTGAAAAGTGATGCAGGTACCTACCATATCACCGGCGATGTTAATAATGCAGGTCTCGAAGCTGCGAACACGGTGATGGTAACTGCTCTATCACCTGCAGTCCCCCAGGATCCGTACAAGACCTACGTGGTCGGCGCACTCAAACCCGATGATTTCGGCAGCTTCGAAGTGACGTTCACCGCAACAAACACAGAGAGCATTCCCCTCCAGTTATCCTACAAAGATGCCGATGGGAATGTGTATACCGCTCTGCAGGATGTGAAGATACCGGTATCCGGGGCAGCAGCGGATGCAAAGAGCACGGGTCTTCCCGTAATCCCGATCGTTGCAGCGATTGTGGTTCTCGCAGTATTCATAGGTGGGTGGATTATCTACCTGAGAAAAAATAAGAAGTGACATCCCCATGAACGAACAGCCGGTCATGGTATTTCGGGATGTAACCAAGGTATACCCATTACCCGCAGGTGGCGTGACTGCACTTGACGGTGTTTCATTCCAGGTAGATCGGGGAGAATTTATCTCGGTCATGGGGCCTTCAGGTTCAGGAAAATCCACTCTCCTGAACCTGATGGGGTGCCTCGATATACCAACTACCGGTGACATCTTCATCAGTGGTTCCCGCATTGGGGATATGTCGGATACCGAACTGACATGCCTGCGACGGGATCGCATTGGCTTTATCTTCCAGTATTTCAACCTCTTCCCGCTCTTAAACACCCTTGAGAATGTCACCTTCCCCCTGATGCTGAAATCAGGAAAAAAAGCAGATACTGAACGAGGACGGCAAGTCCTCAGGTCTGTACAGCTCGAGGAATCGCTCTACAGCCATACTCCCACCGAACTTTCCGGGGGGCAGCAGCAGCGCGTTGCGATTGCACGGGCACTCATCAATGACCCGGATATCCTGCTCTGCGATGAACCAACCGGTAACCTGGATTCAAAGACCGGGGCCGGCATCATGGACCTGATGACGGAGCTTAACCGTAAAGGTACGACGATCATCATGGTCACGCATGATCCGCATATCGCCGAGTATTCAAAAAGAACCATCAGGATCGCTGACGGGAGGATTGAATCATGAGCGGCGGGATCTTTTGGGAGATCGCAAAACGGAACGTACGGATTCACCTGCTCCGCTCATCTCTGGCCATGCTTGGGATCATTATCGGAGTCGTGGCAATTGCTTCGATGGGGATCCTGGGAAACAGCCTTGTGCTCACCGTCTCTGACAGTCTCAAAACTGTCGGGGACAGTGTTATTGTCACTCCCCACGTGGGAGGAAATACCCGCGGTTTTGGCAGCGGTGGCGGAGGTGCTTCATCACTCACCCTGTCAGAACAGGATTTCCTGCAGATAAAACGGGTATCTGCGCCGAACCTGGCAATCCCCGTTCTTCAGACATCTGATCGTATGCAACTTGGGGTAGGCAGCGATGAGATCGTGGCGGCCGTTTACGGCCTGAATCCTGATGATGTTCCCGACCTGCTCAAATTAAAAGAGGGGGGATACAGCCGGGGTAACTCAGGTTGTCTTGTGGGATCAACTTTCGCCAAAGACCACAATGTCAAGGTCGGTTCCCGGATCAGTATCGGGACGGATGGAAACAAGGGAACCCTGCGTGTCACCGGCATCATAGAGGAGCGCGGGATGGCTTTTGATGTCAGCACTGATTCCGCGGTAGTGACTACAAAAGACTGGTTTGATGCTGCATACAATCGTGACAGCTATGATAAGATCGTAGTAAAGGTGAAAAATCTTGATGATCTTCCGGTCGTTAAAACTGCAATAGAGAAACAGATGAACAAGCGTGATACCGTCGTCGACGTGATGGATACGCGAAAGACCATGGATACCATATTCCAGGCGTTTGGCCAGATCACTACGTTTGTATCTGCCATCGGCGGGATTTCCATGCTGGTCGCAGGAGTCTCCATCCTCAATATCATGATGATGTCGGTCACGGAGCGGATCAAGGAGATCGGCATCATGCGCAGTATCGGGGCACAGCGCAAAGAGGTCATGGCGATGTTCCTCTATGAAGCGATCATCCTTGGCGTTGTCGGGAGTGTTCTGGGCGGGGTGATGAGCCTGATTGGCGGGTATGCCATCAGCACCCTGATGCTCCAGACCACCAAGTACCTGTTCGTGCCATCGAGCCTGATCCATATCGTGTACGGGATGACGTTTGGCATCATCATCTGTGTAATCTGCGGTATCTACCCTGCATGGCGTGCCGCCAATCTCAATCCTATCGATGCACTCAGGCACGAATAATTCTTTTTTTACCATCCGCATCCGTGAGGGCAGATACTTTTAACCGGCCACGTACATACTCAATGCTATGAGCCCGCCACTCCCCCTATCCACCGACCCGGACTGGAATGCGATCTGGAAAGCACGACAGGTCCTGCACGAATCATCCAAGCATCACGATGATCCCTCGCATAACTGGAACAAGCGTGAGAATGCTGAGCGGTACGATTCCACGTCCCGCAGTGAATATGACGAACGGATAGAGAGGACCATTCATGGCCTGGATATAACCAGAGAGTCCCGGGTGCTGGATATCGGTGCGGGGCCGGGCACGCTTGCGATTCCGCTTGCAGCACTGGTAAAGGAGATTACCGCGATCGAACCGGGGGAGGGGATGACGGCAATCCTGAGCGAGCGGATGATGAAGGATGGTTTTTCCAATATTACCGTCATCCGCAAACGCTGGGAGGACATCGAATCTTCCCGTGATCTTGCCGGGCAGTATGATGTGGTGATCGCCTCGCTCTCTCTCACGATGGAAGATATCCGGCTGGCACTCCGGAAGATGGATGCGGCTTCGCGGGGGTCTGTGTACCTGTTCTGGTTTGTAGACATGCCGTTCTGGGAGCGGATGTATGCTGATCTCTGGGAACCGCTTCACGGATTGCCCTACCATCCCGGGCCCAAGGCGGACTGCCTTTTTGGTGTCCTGTACCAGATGGGAATCTACGCAAACGTGGAGATGCTGCCGCTCAAAAAAGAGTACCGGTTTAAAACAATGGATGAGATGACCGCTTTTTTCCGAAGGCGGTTCAATGTCACGATGCCGGAACAGGAACGGGTACTGGATGACTATCTCAAACCGCTAATCCGGACAGACGAATCTGAAATTGTTATATCAGGAGATTCTACCTTTGCAAAGATCTGGTGGAAGAAGAACCAGTCCAAGAACGAAAAATGAGATCCGGAGATCCATTCGGTCTCCTGTTCTTCATGGCAACTGTAGGTAACAAATCAGTGAAGAATCTGCATATACGAGGAGTATGTGGTAAACCAGATATATCCCAAACGGTACTGCGACTGAAACTGCTGCCTTCACCAACGACAGATTGCGAACATACTGCAATCCAACAACCATCAGGCACGCGATCCACAGAGTGATAAGGAGAAAACCAGCCGTAATGATCATTACAAAAAGCGAATTGGTGCCCGGGCCGGGTCCGTAATTGATGAGGGAAACACGCAAGAGGGTGGCGATAACCGCAACGACAAACATGAACACTCCTAATCCGATAAGACCAAATGCTTCGGCATATCCGATGTTTTGTGCGGTCCTGATTAAAAGACCGGTTCCTTTGAAAAGGGCGGTGATTGCATAGAGCACCCGGGGCATAGAAGGCACTGCCCGGGGTTACCGCCATGTGCCCCTGTCCGAGCGCGTCACTTCCAAGCAGTGCTGGTCACCTTTGAAGTGCATCGAAGAAATCATTTCTACGGAGCATAAATTTGTAATCAAAGTCTTATTGAATTTTTTTGAGCCGGGTCCGGTCAAAAGATCAAAATCAGCATCCGGTTGAGAATCTGAAATCAGGATCCGATTGAGCCGATAACGGTTTTCAAACACGATCAGGTACGCGGTAAAAATTTTTCATTCAAGGTTCGATAAAAAAATCGAAATCAAAGTCTGCCCGGAATTTTTGAATCGAGATCCGGTTTCAAATATTTTTTTGAAAATAACCTTTTGAGCCAAAATTTAGGGCGGACAGCCACGGTCATTGTTGCCGATAACTTTCCACGCAACATCAGGCCAGCCCGTTCCCGATCCGGATCACTTCCCGCACCAGCAGATCGAAGTCGTCCCGCCGGCTGCGGTGGTTGGTGATGGCAACGTGCAGGTACTTCCGGCCATGGATGGTTACCGTTGAGGGGACCGCGATTCCCTGCTCCTGGAGTTCGACCTCGATCTGCTTGTTCAGCGCATCGAGCCGGGTTTCCGAGAGACTTGGGCGCACATACCGGAAGTTCACGATGTTCAGCGAGACAGGCAGGGCGAGCTCGAGCTCCCCTGCATCCTGCACCAGCCCTTCGAGATAGTGGGCCTGGTCGATGTTCTGCTGGATGAGCCTACCGTACTTCTCCATCCCCTGCTCCCGGATGGTCATCCAGGCCTTGAGCGCGAAGAATCCTCTTGAGAGCTCGAACCCGTAATCGGATAACCAGGGCACATCCACACCGGTCAGGCCGGCCGTACCCTCCCCGTGGGCGAGATAGGTCGGGGTCAGCGAGAAGGCGTTGCGGTGATGAGCCACGTCCCGGATCAGGATGCAGGCAATGGGGTAGGCCAGGTACATCCACTTGTGCAGGTCGAACGCGAGCGAGTCCGCTCGCTCCATGCCGGCAACCAGGTGCCGGTACTCCGGGGCAATGGCAGCCCAGGCACCGAAAGCGCCGTCCACGTGGAACCAGCACCGCTCTTCGGCGCAGATGTCCGCGAGGGCGTTGAGGTCATCGATCGCCGCCGTGTTCGTGGTCCCGGCAACCCCGACGATGCAGAGCGGATGGCAGCCGGCCGCCCGGTCGGCCGCAATCGTCTCTCTGAGAGCAACAGTATCGATCTGCAGCGATTCGTTCACAGGGATCCGGCAGAGCGCATCGCTCCCGAACCCGAGCAGCTCGACCGCCTTCTGGACCGACGAGTGCGCCTCCTCCGAGCAGTACACGGTCATCTGCTTGCCCGCGACGTGCATCCCCCGGGCCCTGATGTCGTATCCTGCCATGGTGTTCCGGGCCACGGCCAGACCGATCAGGGTCGAGGCCGAGCAGCCGCTCGTGATGAGCCCGCTTGCCCCGGCCGGGAACCCGAGGAGCTGCCGGCACCAGTCCACGACCTGCATCTCGATGTAATTGTTGCTCATGTACGAGAACGACCCGCTGACCGCATCGGTCGAGGCCGCCAGCATCTCGGCGTACATTCCCATCACGGTCCCGCACCCCGTGACCCAGCCCCAGTACCGCGGGTGGCTGTTGCCGAGCTGGTACGGGCGGACTGAGCGGAGGTACTCGTCATAGACCGCGGAGGGAGTCTCGGGTTTGGCCGGGGCCGGTCCGCTGAACCGGGCCTTCACTTCCGGTGGCGCATGCTGCCAGACCGGCCGGTCCCGGAGGGTCTCGATATAGTCCATGGTGTCGTCAACCATGCGGTGGCCCAGCGCCCGCATGGCCGCCCAGTCTTCCGGATCCAGCGTCTCTTCTGCCGGACCTCCTTTTTGTGTCGTCTTCATGAACATCAACTTCCCGGGCACGATGCCGGCGGCCGTTGCGAGACTGTTGCCAGGCAGGTGTGCGATGATAGTAATCGGGCGACAGTTGAGAAAATTATTCCGAAACGAGGCTGCTGTCCGGGGAGATGCCGGATAATGGTTCAGGAGATTTTTGTGGACCCCCCCGATTAATGCCGCCGCCCGGTCCCGCTGCCCCTTTCGGGCACGTTCAAGGTTATTGTGGCGAACCTGTCACTCCAGAGGGGAACAATCCTTAACACCTTTCGCACCAATCCGCATGTGCGAACGTTTTATGAAAAAAACAGGCCTCCTCTTAATCTGCATTCTCTTTCTGTCCACCCTGGCCGTGCTTTGCGCCGGCTGCGTATCCGCCCCCCCGGCTTCCCACCCACCCCCGGCCGCGGTTACTGGGGATAACCCGCCCCCGGCGGATGTCAGTTCGGATCTCCAGCGGCTTCTCGATGACGGCGTCAGAACCACCGGGGTCCCGGGAGTCCAGGCCGGGATATCGACCCCGCAGTGGACCTGGAACGGAGCGGCCGGCAATGCCTCCCCCATCACCGGGGAACGGGCAACGCCGGGCATGCAGTTCTTCATCGCAAGCGTCTCGAAGGTCTTCACGAGCATTGCAGTCCAGAAACTTGCAGAGGAGGGGAAGCTCTCGCTCGATGATCCCATTGACCGCTGGCTGCCGGCAGACCTGGCGGCACGGATCCCAAACGGCCATGTCATCACGGTCCGGCAGCTGCTCGACCACACGAGCGGCATTGCGGATTACGATGAGGACGCGATCATTGCCCTGGAGCTGCAGGATCCGTCTGTCCCGGTCCCGTACACCACCGGTATCGACATGGGCCTGAACAAAAGCCCGCTCTATCCGCCCGGTACGAACTACACGTACTCGAACGTGAACTACAATCTCCTCACCCTGATCGTGGACAAGGCGGCCGGGATGCCGTACGAGGAGTACGTGAACCGGACCATCCTTGTCCCCGCCAGGATGAACGATACCTACCTCTCCCGTACCAATTATTTCACCCGGCCGCACATGCAGGCTACCGACCAGCTCGCGGACGGGGTGCGGTATGACTTCACCGGGCTCTACGTGCAGTTCGACCGGGGGGCAGGCGAGATCGTGAGCACGACTGCGGATCTCGACCGCTTCCACCGGGCGTTACGGGACGGCAGGCTGATCACCCGCGGCTCGTTTGCACAGATGGAGAAGGTCAACCCGGTCTCGGTGCGGGTGAAGGGCACTACTACGTCCGGGTACGGGCTCGGGTACTCCATGCAGCGGATGACGGATGAGAACTTCACGCTGGGGGGGCACAGCGGGGGATACTTTGGATCTGCCACATTCTTTTACTATGTCCCGGAGCAGGACGCCTATGTCACGATGAATGCAAACTCGGCGGTCAAGGCGGCAGATGCCTACCGGGAAATCTATCTCCCGATCCTCCGGTACCTGGATCACCGGAAGGCTGCCAGTGCAGGGCCTGGTTCCCCGGCACTGGACATGGCTGTCCCGGTTGCTCCGGTACCCGTCCCTGCCGGGAGCGGGATACAGCTGGCGTACGAGCTCGGGTTCGTGCCGGCAGACGGCAGGATGCCGGAGATCGGGATGGTGGAGGTACTCGATCCTGCAACCGGGACCGTTCTTTTCGAGGCTGATGGCGAACTGCTTGCCGCCCTTTACCACCCGGCTGCCGTCCCGCCCCCGACACCCGGCGAACTCCGGAGCGGAACGGGAAAAGTGCCCGCACCCCGCGTATCGATCTGGTTCACGGTCCCGCCGGGCACAGTGCCGGACCGGCTCGTCCACCGGGTCACCCTGAACCGGTCGGCAACCGGCCAGCCCCCGGTCACAGTAACCGGCGGTGAAGTTGCCGTGCGGAAAGACGCTGCTCCGGTCATCATCGCAGCCCCGATGGCAGGAGCGGGCTGGCTGGCCATGGAGACCACATCGCCCTTCACCCACCACTTCAGTGCCCAGATCACGATGAACGGGATAACCCGGGTCCCCCAGCGGTACGCGCAGGACTGGATCCTGCTGGACGAAAAGACGGGAGCGGCGGCAGCCGGCAATGTCTCCCTTGCCCGGAATTATTTCGGGTTTGGGAAGGAGATCCGTGCAGGAGCGGACGGCACGGTTGTTGCGACATTAGATGGCCTGCCGGACATCGAGACGATCTACTCTGCCCCGCCGGCAACCCTTGAGACTGCGGCAGGAAACTTTGTGATCCTTGACATCGGGAACAAAAAATACGCCTGCTATGCCCACATGGTCAACGGGTCGGTCCGGGTGAAGCCCGGCGATGTTGTGAAGGAGGGGCAGGTTATCGGCCTTGTCGGCAACAGCGGGAACTCTGATCTCCCGCACCTCCATTTCCAGGTCGTGACGGATACGCCCTCGTTTTTGGGCGCAGAGGGATACCCCCACGTGTACCGCTCGTTCGAATCGCTCGGCATGGTCAACCAGTCCCGGGCCGGGGAGCGGCAGGCCAATCCGGCATATACGCTGACTCAGCTCTGGTCGGATATGGGGGACTTCGTAGAGTTTGTTAAAACACCGGTGTCACGGCAGGACATGCTGCCGGACAACAACGAGATCGTCAGGTTCCCCTGACCCGTCATCATTTTTCTAAGAAGGTTCCCGGAGGATGCGGCCGGCGGCCATGATGGTGCAGCGGGCACCGGAACAAAGTATAAATCAGTTCCCCGCCCGGCAGGAATCAGGATGAACAGATCACAAAACCACGTTCCCGTCATCGCTCTCATGCTTCTGCTCCTCACCGGGTCCGTCCTTGTTGCAGGATGTTTTCAGGAGAGGGCTCCTGCAGCACCGGACCGGGTTGCGGAGCTCGCAGCACAGTACCCGCCCCCGGGAGAACTCGTGATGGTCAACGGGAGCCGGATGCATATCCGGTGCGAGGGTTCCGGAAGCCCGGTGGTCGTGATGGAGGCCGGGTCCACGGACATCTCCCTCTCATGGGCACCGGTGCAGCACAATATTTCTGCATTCACCCGGGTTTGTGCGTATGACCGGCTTGGCTACGGGTGGAGCGATCCCCTCACCGGGCCGGTCACCGCCCGCGACGTGACCGGGCGGCTGCATGCCCTCCTCTCGGCTGCGAACATCACCCCGCCCTACATTCTCGTCGGGCACTCGCTGGGTGGGGAATACGTGCGGTACTATGCACACCAGTACCCGGGCGAGGTTGCCGGGATGGTTCTTGTTGACCCGGGCTCGGAGTGGCAGATGGTTCGCACCGGTGAGAACTTCACCCGGCAGCAGAAGGCCGCGATTGCGGATGCGGTGAGCGGGATCCAGGCCACCGGATCAAAGGCCGCGGATGGCACGCTCGCCGCCAACCTCTCGCTCGT
Source organism: Methanomicrobiales archaeon (assembly GCA_025350045.1). Lineage (GTDB taxonomy): Archaea > Halobacteriota > Methanomicrobia > Methanomicrobiales > Methanospirillaceae > Methanoregula. Next base: position 32,833 of record JANXYM010000111.1, read on the forward strand.
GCCAGTGGATCCCCGCCTTCCCCCGTACGAGTTCCGGGCCTATGGGGCGCTCCTCGCAACCCGGCCGTACTTCTGGGAGGCGCGGGCGGTCGAGGCGGAGAGTGCATTTGCCATGTTTGACGAGATGAGACAGGAGAATGTCACGTACACCAGCCCGGCCCCGCTCATCGTCATCTCATCGGGCCGCGATATGGGGTTCGCGGAGGACCCGGCAGAGAACCGGCATGCAAACGAGGTGTTCCGCACCCTGCAGCAGGAGATGGCCGCGGAATCGCCGGCCGGTGTGTACCTGGTTGCCCCGGATACCTCCCACTATGTGCAACTGGACCGGCCGGATATTGTCATCGGTGCAATCCGCTCGGTCGTGAATACCAGCGCCGGGCAGAGTGGGACCGCGGGGACAAGGCTGCCCCAGTCGGGTCCACCCCTGGCAGGTACGTAGAGAGGATGCATCCGGGGGCGGGTCTGGCGGGAGAACACCGGTCTCGTCGGGCCCGGCCGGATCTGCCCGGACCGGGTTGTTCCCTTTTTTTTCAGCCCGTGGCTTTCTTCACGAGCTCCGCGATTACCGTCTCTTCTTCAGGAGTGAGATCCTTAAGCGCAAATGCGATCGGCCACATGGCGCCTTCGTCCAGGTGCGCTGCATCGTTGAAGCCGAGCGTCATGTACCGCTCCCTGAACTTATCACCGCCGCGGAAGAAGCAGATGATCTTCCCGTCCCGTTCATACGCCGGCATGCCGTACCAGACTCTCGGCGAGAGGCCCGGTGCACCGGCCCTGATGATCGCATGCAGCCGTTCACCCATGGCGCGGTACGGGTCCGGCATCGCGGCGATCTTTGCAAGCACCGCACCTTCCCCATCCATCGGGTCCGCGGACGAATCAGTACGCTGCTGCGGGTTTGACGATCGTTTCGGTGGAGTCTTCATGGGGGTTTCCCTGTCATCTCCATGGATCAGGAAACCAATAAAGGTATTACTTTCTGCAGTTTCTCCTACGACACCCGCAGCAGCGGGGGCTGTTTCCACGTACCGTTGAGCGCTTCTTGTTCCGGCCAGTAAAAGCGCATGGACATATCGAACGGCCCCTCCGGAGCGGGCAGCCAGTTCGATTCCAGGTCCGCGCCGGGGGATTCGTGCCGGATATACAGCGTGATCCCGCCGTCGGCGTCGGTTTTCAGCTGCGACAGCATCGGCGAGTTGATCAGGTAGCGGTTGATGGGATTTGCCACCAGCTGCCTCTCTGGCAGTTTATACATGGTCAGCGACCAGAATGCGTTGACCGGCGGCAGCTGACCCGGCCCGAACCGGAGGGTGTAATTACGGGCCCCGCTCAGTGCCTGCCCTTTGGAGTCAACGGTATAGAGTGGATACAATGCTTCCTCTTTCGAATTCCCATAGATCCCGAGCACAGCGCCGGCCATGCGGTAGAGGTAATTACCGTTCAGGTATTCCCGTGTGCCAAAAAAGTCGCTCGCGGTATGTTTCCCCGTATCGATCCTGGTTGTTTTAAAAAGATCAAATTCGACCCAGGCTTCGGCCATTCCCTGCGTGACCGCTGTCCGCATTTCCGGCGAGAGGTTGTCATAGCCAAAGTTTCTGCCCGGGCCGACGCCGATCCGGGAGAAATTCGCCATCAGGTCTTTCTCGGACGGGTTTGTCGGCTGGCAGAACTGCAGGACAAAGTTCAGCTCGTCAAAAAACTCCGGATCGGTCTTCCCTGCATCGGGCGTCAGTGGCCTGATAAAATGAATCGCCGGCGCAGCAGCGGGTGCCGGGGAGCCGAGGAACGTCGAGAGCGGCTGTACGGTATAACCTGCCTGGATCTTCTTTACATTTTCGATATCGCTCGCGTTGAAAAGCTGGGTGCGGTACACGGCGAGTACCAGGCTGGTCTCGGAGCGGAACACCTGCTTCACCCCGGGAGGAGTCGGGCCCTGCCAGTCCGGCCCGGCAACCATGAAGCTGCCGCCATTATTGCCGGTGGTGCGGCTCCCGATATAGGCAAAGTTGAAGGTATAGGCATCGATGAGCTGGACGCTGAAATAGCGCCCTTCATCCATCGGAGGCACGGTGAGCACGAGGGGTTCGGTACGCAGATCCATGCCGAGCATCGAGTACGGTGTATCCGAGTTCGGGGTCTGGACGGTCGTGTCATCCGGCGTGTAAACGCGGGCCGTGCTTTCGATCTGGTTCCACGCCACCTTATGGCCGGGGTCCGTGGTATTCACGAAATAGGAGTACTCGATGCGGTAGTTGTCCACCATCGGGAAGCCGTAGATATAGGCTTCTTTGGCGATGGCACGGACTTCTGCCGGGGTTGGCGTGGTCGGGACAGGATTTCCCTGATTTGTTGAGATGCAACCGGCAACGATAATGCCAATGACCATGAACATGACAGCAGCCAGGCTGATATAGGTCAATTTTAATCCTTTGTTCATTTTTCCCTCTCATTCACCAATACTCCTCCGGGAGATTAAACGTTACGACCACGCTTCAAAATTACGAGGGAACAATCCGGATTTCTCCACGATTTGGACAGCCAGAAGAATCCTCACCCCCCAACCTGTTTTCAAAACAGTGATATCAGAATTGACGGGTTGCAAAATGCGAGATAACAATACCCTGAAAGACCCATCCCGCTCCCTGTGGCCAGTCCTCTCCGCCAGCAAGAGGGATCCCTTATCCCCTCCCCCACCTTGGGGTCATGCGTACGGTGACCGGCCCCCTTGCCCCTAGGTGATTTCCCTCCACCAACCTTCCGGATCCGGCCCATCCCCTCTTTCAGCCGGTCCATTGACGCCGCATACGATAGCCGGATCCAGCCCGGTGCGTCGACCCCTAGCGTTGCCGCGACATGGCCTTCTCCAGCCACGGGGTCGCAATCGCCATGTTGTTGCCGTCGACCTTGACGAAGGCCTAGAAAACCCCTTGTGCCGGGCCTCTGAAACTCCTGGACCGGCTTCCGGCTCGTCCGGCATAAAACCCGCACCTTCATCAGCAACCCGGAATAATATGGGAGTGTAATACTCCAGCCGGGATCCCTGTGCGCATCCCCGCCAACGGACCTAAGTCCCCCTTCAGGCGATATATATGATCCAGAAAGACAGGCTTGCCATCGGAGCCCTCGCCCTCGCTGCATTCCTTGGTACAGCCGCGCTTGGGAGCGTCAACATCGCTATACCCCTGATCACCGAGGATCTCAATACCTCGCTGAGCATCGTCTCGTGGGTCATCAGCGGTTACCTGCTCATCATTGCCGGGTTCGGTGTCATCATCGGGAAGGTCGCAGACTTCCGCGGCCTGAAACGGACATTCCTTGAAGGACTCCTTGTCTTCTCGGCAGCATCGCTCCTCTGTTTCTCTGCCGGGGATATTTACGTCCTGATCGCGGGCCGTTTCCTCCAGGCGGCCGGCGCTGCCATGTTCATCGCAACGGGACTGGCACTCGTTGCTGCCGGCTTACCACTTTCGGAGCGGGGGGCCGGGCTCTCCTGGATCAGCGCAGCTTCCCTGTCCGGGTCTGTAGCCGGGGTCGGCATTGGAGGCATCGTCAGCGGTATCTTCGGATGGCGGGGGCTCTTTCTCCTGATGGTCCTCCCGGGACTTGCAGCGTTCCTGGTCGGGAGGAAGTATATTCCCGAAATCCCCGCGCGGCCGTCCGGATCCTCCTTTGATATCGCCGGATCCGTACTCCTCTTTTCTGCCCTGACAACGCTTCTTGCCGGCCTCTCGCTGGACTACCAGCCGGCGGTATCTGATCTGATACCGCATTCCCTGTACCTTGTCTCGATCCTCCTTTGGGCTGCTTTTATCCTGCATGCCCGGCGCACACCCGAGCCAGTCCTGGACATCGCCCTTTTTAAGAACCGTCAGTTCTCATTCGCAATCATCTCGAAGACGATCATGGACATCACACTGGGCGGGATCATGTTCTTCTTTCCGTTCATTCTCACGCTGGGCCTTTACCTGTCCACATCAACCGCAGGCCTCATCCTGATGGCGGCGGCCGGCTTTGCGATCCTCGTCTCACCGGTTGCCGGGCATCTTTCCGACCGCTTCGGGTCACGCCCGGTCTGCATAGCCGGAGTGCTCCTCACGCTCGTCACCCTTGCCGGGCTCACTCTGGCGAACAGGGAGTTATTCCTTCCGGGGATCCTGCTCATCGTCCTCTTCCGGATCAGCTTTGCTGTCTACTCGTCCCCGTCCGCCAAACTCATCCTCGACCACTGCCCACCGGGCCAGGAGGGAGCCGCGTCCGGGATTCTGCAGACAAGCCGGAACGCAGCCTATACGGTCGGGATCGCCCTCTTCGTCCTCATCTTCGAACAAGCGGTCTACGGCGCCGGCCTTACGAATGACGGGACGCCCATCCTCCCGCGCCTCACGGAAGAGCTGATGCGGACCGGCTACCATGCCACATTCGCCGCCGCCATCCTCATAACCCTGCCGGCGCTCTTCTTCAGTCTCCTCGCACGGGACCGGAAGGTGGGCAGGAAGGAGGGAGCGGAACAGGAAGAGGAGGATGCGGCCATGGCCGGATTCTGACCGGTTTCATGGCCGGCAGGACCCGGCGGCCTGACATCGCACCCTTGAGGACACTGCAAGGACCACGGGCCGAAAACTTTATCCCTGCCCGTTTTGTGTACTCTCACCGGGACGTATATCCCGGCCTGATTAAGAGATTTTGGAGAATCCACCATGACTCAGACGTTACCACCAGCAATCAGCCATGTCACGTATCACCGGATTTATGCAGATGCAAAAGGTGGCTCGCACTTCGATACCGTGAGTGTCCGACAGAGCCTTGCAGCCGGAGCACCGCCCGCTGCCCCGTTCTATGTCTCCGGGGACAGCCCCGCCTCGAAATACCGTTTCTACACGTTCCAGCCCGGCTGGGTCGGTGACTGGCACCCATGTCCGGCCCGGCAGTTCCTCTCCCTCATGACAGGTGCCGTGGAGATGGAGACGACCGACGGGACCGTCCGGCAGCTGGGGCCGGGAGACCTCGTCCTGCTTGAAGACACGACGGGCAAAGGGCATGTGACGAGAAATATCGCGGACGGTTACACCATGTTCTTTGTCGTCCCCGTTCTGTAGCAAAGAACCCCTGCCAGCGGAACCACCACCCCCGGCCCGGGCACCCCTTCCCGGACCAAAGGGCTTAGCCGATGCAGGTATGCTCCGGGCGGAGGCTGCTGGAACGTTGCTACATATTACCTCACCAATTCCCTCCTGAAAACCCCGAATTATTCCGGGAGAATTACCGCGTTTTTCCGAATTATTGCCTCTGCCAGAAAGGGAGATGAGGCAAAACTCGTACAACAGAGCTCTCTACGGGCCCGGATTTCCCTCCTCCGATGATGGGGTAAAATCAGGGGGTGTCCGACGGAGGGGGGTGGAGGCTGACAGTCTTTGGATCACCGGTCATACAGGAAATACAACAAATCCCCTTTTATAAGATACAAAACGTTTATCGGCTCACCCGGATATTCACAATCGTAATAACCGACCGTACTGAATGCACGACATACCTGTGCAGGGAGGAATACATTGACCACGCGATCAGAAAAGACCGGAACAACCGATGCAATGAAGATCACCGTCACGAAGAACGGTCCGTACCTCGTGACCGGGAATGTCCCCCTCATCCAGGAGGAGATCTGCAATGATGAGGGAGGCTACTGCCGGACCTGGAAGAAAACAAAGGAGTTTCCAAAGGCGGAGCAGTACGCCCTCTGCCGGTGCGGGCACTCGGGAGACAAGCCGTTCTGCGATGGTACGCACGCGAAGATCGGATTTGAGGGCACCGAGACTGCCGGAAGCGAACAGTACCTGAAGCACCCGCGGATCATCCGTGGGCCGGAGCTGGAGCTGCTGGACTACGAGAACCTCTGCGTCCATGCCCGGTTCTGCATGCGGGCCGGCGGGATCTGGAACCTCACGGAGCATTCGGATGATCCAGGGGCGAAGGCAACCGCGATCGAGGAGGGGTGCAACTGCCCCTCCGGGAGGCTCGTGGTCCGGGACGCGGAGACAAAGGAGGCGATCGAGCCGGCGCTTGCAAAATCCATTGTCGTGATCGAGTACCCGCCCCGGGGCGAGCACGGGCCGCTCTGGGTACGGGGCGGGATCCCGGTCGTCTCCGCGGACGGCACGCAATACAAGGTCAGGAACCGGATGACGCTCTGCCGGTGCGGGCGGTCGGGGAACAAGCCGTTCTGTGACGGGAGCCATGTGCAGAAGTAATGAACACACCCTTCCAGACCAGCGATCTGTGGTGAACATGTGAGAATGCCGGTCCCGGCCCGGTGATATCCTGTCGGGAAATTGTAAAAAATATAACGAGGGAAAATTATGGAAAAATCAAATGCAAATGTTGAGCGGAACTTGAAAGTATTCGATGACTTGGACTTCCGGGTCTACACCGGGCAGAAGTGGGAGGACCTTGGCGAGAGCCATGCAAAGGACATTCTCGTCCACTGGCCGGACGGCCACACCACAAAGGGCATCGACACGCACATCAAAGACCTCGATGCCATGTTCGTCTTTGCCCCGGACAACCGGATCAAAAAACATCCCGTGAAATTCGGGTCCGGGGAGTGGACCACGGTGATCGGGGAGATGGAGGGCACGTTTACGAAGCCGATGCCGCTTCCAGACGGCAAGGTGATCCCGCCGACCGGGAAAGCCTACAAGATCCCGATGTGCACCATCGGCCGGTGGAAGAACGGGGTCATGGTCGAGGAGTACCTCTTCTGGGACAACCAGACCTTCATGCAGCAGATCGGCCTTGCACCGTGAGGGAATTTCTTTTTTTTATCCCCGGGCACCCCCTCCCGGATCTCAGGGCTTAGCCGATACAGGTGTGCTCCGGGCGGAGGCTGCTGCAACGTTGCTACATATTACCTCAATGATTCCCGCCTTAAAACCCTGATTTGTTCCGGGAGAATTACCGCGTTTTTCCGTTTCATTGCCTCTGCCAAAAGGGGGGGGTGAGGCAAAACACATACAACGGGGCTCTCTGCGGGCCTGGATTCTTTATCGTCGTGGAGGGGGTGAAAGCGAGGGGTGTCCGACGGGGGGTAGTGAGGGTGGGTGCTACAATTAAAAGTTACACTCTCACTTGGAAAAAATTGAGCAATCGTCTCTAACTTTCCTCTCGAATTTTTTTAATATTCTGTAATCTTCTTTCAGATGATGGATGATCGTAAAAGATCAAATCAAATAGCAATCCATGATCGGGCTGAAAAAATTCTTTAATTTGAAAAAATGATTCAAAGGATTGGATAGATTTTATTTTTTCAGCTCCATAGTAGTCGGCAGATAACTCCTCATACCAAAAAAGATAGTGGAGTATCATTATTCCCAAAATATAGAGAACGAATGTCGTGATTACAAAGTAAATAGCATTCGTTACAATTAATGCCGACGTTAATTCCCCCACAAAACAAGTGAAAATTAGGTATCCCATCATAACTACAACAAATAGTATCCGATAGTCACGGCTTTTATAATGCGCAACTTCATGAGATAATGTAAAAAGTAATTCAGATTTGTTTACGAGTTTTAAGAAATTTTTTCCAACGTGAATAATGAGATTCCCTTTTGATATTTCTCTTTGAACATTTGGACAGTTGCCGTCATCATAGACAATTATTTTAATTTGTTCCGGTTTTAAATTCCAAATTTTAACGATATACTCCTTTGTGTCATTATCCACAAAATCTTCGACTTTAACATTGGTTTTATTCGAAAAGACATTGTAGATATTCAACAATGCCAGGAATAAGAAAAAATAAAAAATGCTGAACATTACCGCAACAGGAACCGGGGTATAGAGCAGCGGAAAATAATTAAAAAATGTTATGGGAATCGGAAAAGTCAGAGAGAAAAGTAGTCCCTGAGCATACGACATTATCAAAAAGAGATACGCCCATTTCCGTGATAGTGACACTCGGTCTATTGCATATTTCGATATCAACAATAAAATTCCGAAACAAATCAGCCAAATAAAAATGTTAAAAACTAACACATAGGGCATAACAAAACAATTTCTCCATCATTCTTTCATTTGCAGAATTATTATTTAATAAAACCTTGAATTAATTCTTATGAGCGCGGATGATGAGTCCAGAAAAATGCTAGTATTTGGAGTGGCGATGGGCGCAGCGATCGGAATTTTTGGAAATTTATGGGTCGGGGCCCTTCTAAATTTTTTTGGTAATAATCCAACAATCGATTTTGTATTGTTCATTATTGGTTTTTTACCATGGTTATGGGCTCTTTATCAAATTTTAAAGATTCTTCCACAACCGAACCAATCCAAATAATTTCGCTAAATAGCCATTTATTTTGTAATTTTTTTAAAAGGTATTAGAGAATTACCCCACCCTCTTGATCCTTGCCATCGCCTCTTTCAGCTTCTCCATCGAGGCCGCGTACGACAGCCGGACCCATCCCGGCGCATAGAACGCACTGCCCGGGGTTGCCGCCACATGGCCTTTGTCAAGCCACCGGGACGCAACTTCCATATCGTCGCCCTTCACCTTCACGAAGGCATAGAACGCACCCTCGGCCGGGGCCGTCTCGTAACCCATCGCTTTGAGCTCTGCGATGACGTACTTCCGCCGCTTGTCAAACTCCTGCCGCATCTCCTCCACGCACTTCTGGTCGCCCTTAAGCGCTGCAACCCCGCCGAACATGGCAAAGGTCGTGACCTGGCTGATGGAGTGCTGCTGCACCTTGGACATCTCAGCGATGATCTCCTTGGGGGCCACCGCGTACCCGAGCCGCCAGCCGGTCATCGCGTAGGCCTTCGAGAAGCCGTTGATGGTGATGGTCCGGTGGTGCATGTCGCCAATCGCCGCGAGCGAGATGTGCTCCTTGCCGTAGATCATCTTCTCGTAGATCTCATCCGACATCGCGTACAGGTCGTTGTCCTCGCAGAGGTCCGCGATGAGCTGCATGGACTTCTTATCAAAAACAGCGCCCGTGGGGTTCGAGGGCGAGTTGACGATGATCATCTTCGTCTTTTTGGTGACCTTCTCTAAAAGGGAGTCGTCGAGCTGGAACGTTTTCGGGTTGATCTCGTGGAAGACCGGCTTCCCGCCCGCGATCTGGATGCAGGGCTCATACGAGACCCAGGCCGGCGTGAGGATGATCGTCTCGTCGCCCGGGTTCAGCACGGCCTCGCAGGCCTCGTAGATGGCGTTCTTGGCCCCGCAGGCAACGATCACCTGCTGCGGCGTGCAGGGGAACTTGTTTTCCTTCGTGATCTTCTCGGCAATGGCGCCGGTCAGCTCGGGGATACCGTTGCTCGGGGCGTAATGGGTCTCGCCTTTCTTCAGCGCCGCGATGCAGGCATCGGTGATATGCTGCGGGGTGTCGAAGTCCGGCTCGCCGATCGAGAGGCTGATGACATCGATCCCCTGCCGCTGCATGGCCTTGGCTTTGTTGGAGATCGCGATCGTCGCCGACTCGGTGACGGCGGCGATCTTTTTGGAGAGCGGTTTCATTTCAACCGCTTGACAAGCTTGATGGCCGACTCAACGGCCCGCTTGGCATAGTCGATCCGCTCGTTCGCTTCGAGGCGGGTCATACCGGGCCCGGAGATGCCAAGGGTTACGGGCTTTCCAAACTCTAACGAGAGGTCGATGATCTTCCGGGCTGCGTGCTGGACGACAATCTCATCGTGCTGCGTATTACCCTCGATCACGCACCCGATCGTGATGACTGCATCGACTTTTCCACCCTGGAGCATCTTCTTGATCGCAAGGGGCATGTCGTACGCGCCCGGCACGTAGATGCATTCCGTCACTTCAGCGCCGAGGAATGCGGCATGTTCCCTGCCTTCGATCTCCATCATGTACGTGATGTCCCGGTTGAATTCCGCGACAACAAATCCCAGTTTTATTGGTTGTGAATCACACATAGCTGATCATCTCTTTTTTTATTGAACTTCATAAACCCGTACGCTTCTGTTCCCGTACGGTTCTGATTTTTTAAGTTAACGGCGGGCCGGGCCGGCATCTTCAAATCCCTGGCGCTGGCCGGTACCCGCTTCATTCTCCAGATCCCGGGGACGGAGAATGAGTTTGATGGCATTGACCGCATGTTCGCGGGTGCGCTGCTCGGCAAGCCAGGCAAGCTCCCTGCCATCCTTTGCCTCATCCTCGTGTACGAACACCTCAATGATGTGGGTGTTGGTCATGAGCTGGCAGGTGATGAGTCCCTGCGATGCCTCGTGGGCGCAGAGCCGGTCTTTCTCCTTTCCACCCGGCATCCCGAGTGCGATGACAATATCGCAGCGGCGTTCCTCGATCAGTTTCTTGCAGGCAACGGGGAGATCCTTGATCCCCGGCACCGTTGACCTCTCGATCGCCACGCTCGCGTGCTTCTTGAGCTCGTCGATGGCGATCGCTCCCATGTTGACGCGTGAGAAGGTGGTATCGGCTACGCCCACCTTCATCCCAGCACCTCGCAGGCAGCAGCAACGCCATCGCCCTGCACCTTGAACCCGGATCTCTTCAGCGCGTGTTGTGTTGCGGCAAGCGTTGCGAGGATTTCAGGTGCACTGACTGCGCCCATGCTGCCGATACGGAAGATCTTGCCCTTCAGGTGATCCTGCCCACCCGCAATCACGATGCCCATCTTCTTGATGGTCGCCCGCATCTCGTCATCCTTGACGCCTGCGGGATACTCAACCGCGGTGACCGTGGTGGAATACCCGTGCTTTGCATCGAGCTTCGGGAAGAGGGAGAGACCCCATGCCTTTGCTGCAGCCTGCACGGCCCCCGACATCCTGTGGTGGCGGGCAATGCGGGCAGCGAGACCTTCCTCTTCTATAATGAGGCAGGCTTCGCGGAGCGCAAGGAAGAGCGGGACTGCCGGCGTATAAGGCGTCTCCATCGGGGTTCCTGCGGCACTCTTCTTGTACGCGGCAAGGTCGAGATAATAGGGTGGGTTCTTCGTAAGACGCTCCCATGCCCGGCCGCTCACCGAGACCATGGCGAGACCAGCAGGGGCGGCGAGGCACTTTTGCGAGCCGGTGATGGCGATATCAACGCCCCACTTGTCAGCTTCAACAGTATCGCCGCCAATGGATGTGATGCCGTCCATGATGAACAGGGCGTCGTGCTTTTTTGCAAGTTTCCCGACTTCCTGTGCCGGGTTCCTGATACCAACCGAGGTCTCGTTGTGCACGAGCGTGACCACCTGGGCGCCCTGCTCCAGCCGGGCTTCCAGGGCTGCAAGGTCAATGGGGGTTCCCCACTCGGACTTGATCTCGTGGGCTTTGCCGTAGCGCTGGCTGATCTTCAGCATCCGCTCACCGAACTTCCCGTTAACGATACAAGCGATCTCCTTGTCTTTTCCCACGTTGGCAATCGCGGCTTCCATTCCGGCCGTGCCGGACCCGCTGATGACCATGAGATCGTTTGTCGTTCCAAAGGCGGTCTTGAGGACCCGCACACAATCGGCATACGCGGCACCGAACTCGGCGCTGCGGTGGTTTATAGCCTGCCGCATCATTGCTAGCCTGACCCGTTCCGGCATGGGTACCGGGCCCGGCAGCATCAGGAGAAGTTCTTTTTCCATGTGGATCTGCTCATAGTATATCTATAAAGGCACAATATATGTTTGGATGGCAAGTATGGCTGACGTAGCTATCATCTCGGGATCTGCATCGGACGCGGCAATTACCGACAAGGTAAGAAAAGTCCTAGACGAGAACAAGGTGTCGTATGACGCCCAGATCATCTCCGCTCACCGCGATCCTGACAAGCTGGATGCATATATCAAGTCCAGCAATGCGAAAATTTTCATCGCGATTGCCGGCCTTTCTGCAGCGCTCCCCGGAGTAATTGCATCCAAGTCCGACAAGCCGGTCATCGGTGTCCCGGTGAGCGGGACGTTAAACGGCATGGATGCCCTGCTCTCAATTGCCCAGATGCCAAAAGGGGTCCCGGTTGCCTGCGTTGGCGTGGACAACGGGGATAATGCGGCATGGCTGGCGGTCAGGATACTGAAGTTAACAAGAATGTGATTCTCACAATCCTTTTTTCTCCAACGATCAGAAGAACAATATTTGCTTTATTGACGGTACTCTTTTCCGGATTTCCTTTTGTGCGGACAGATATACAGGCACAGGCCGCAGACGGCAACACCCTTGGATCTCTCGACTTCCTTAAAATACCGGTCACAGGCTGCAGCATCGTACCATGCCTCCCGGGGTTCATCGTGGTGGAACGGTCTGCCGGTAAAGGCGTGCTGCGGGCAGATATCCACGCATGCAGTACATTCACCACACCGCTGCTCCATGGGAGAACCGGTAGGGTTAAGCAGCGCATTGGTAAGGACAGTGACCCACCGGACCCGGGGGCCGTGTTCAGGAGTGACCAGCAGGCAGCTCTTCCCAATCCAGCCCAGCCCTGCAAGGTGCGCTGCGAGTTTATGGGAGAAGATGCCACAGATGTGCTCATCGTCCGCTTTGAGGCCGGGATCGGGAACGCATCGAACCCGGCCCGCTGGAGCGTGTTTGCTACCCGGAGTGCCATCTGGTCAAGGGCAAGGTTGACGACATCGTAACTGTTGTGTTTGTAGAGAATTGCTGCCGCTTTGTCGTCATCCGGAAGGAGGTCCACGAGGCTGTCCTGCAATCTCATGCCGATGGTGACCGCTCTCGGGTACCGGGCAACCCGTTCCCCTCCCTGCGCCAGAATGGCGTTATGGGCAGATGAGAGATCGGCGACACCGAAATAGTCTGCATCAAGGGAAAGTGCAAGTTCTCTGATGTTTGCATCCAGATCCATGGGTATCAGGTATGTTCGGAAGGATGTGCCGATATTTCAGAATAGTGGTCGGTATGAGAAGATGGGGGATGTCCCCTCTGAAGATCTCCCCCAACCTCTTTTGCGATGCCATCACCCGTTCTGCATCACAAAGAACGTGTACCCGTAATACCGTTTGTACTGCCGGTACATCTCCGCTTCGTGATCCAATGCGTCAAGGATAGCGGCAGAGGAGGGATCTGATCCATGGGTTGTTCTCAAATCTGCAATCCGGGCCAACATCGGGACATAGTAGTTATCCCACCACCCGGCTTCCGGCAGCCGGTACGTTCTGATGAGACTGAGTCCGGCGTTCTTCACCAGCTCCCTGAGCTGATCCTCCGTTTTGGGAATTTCCCCCTCCGTCTCCCACCACCGGACCAGTTCCTCAGGAGGATTGGGTTCAAACCATGCCGCATCGGAGACGACCATATACCCGCCCTTCTTCAACAGGGGTTTCCATGCAGCCAGTCCCTTCTCAAAACCCATGATGAAAATGGCTCCTTCAGACCAGATGAGGTCGAACTGTCCCGGATCAAAGGGGAGGGAATCCATGGAAGCGCATACGGTTTTGATTCGTCCCACAGTACCGTCCTCCTTTGCTTTTTTGCTGACCGCATCGAGGAACGGCTGGTGATTGTCCACTGCCGTGATGGTACCGGTGGTGAGCAGGGCAAGGTCCCGGGTCTGAGTTCCTGAACCACATCCAATATCGAGGACCATCGCGTCCTGAGGGAGACGGGGAATATATGAAAATGCTTTCCTTGTTGCACCCGTGCACCCGGGACCCTGCCGTGGCAGGGACTCGAATACCTGGTAAAAAAACTGATCGAGTGTCATTATGCTCAAAAGGTTGGAGAAGGGGGATTGAGTGCTTTGTGGTTGAATGACCCCTATGTCCTCCTTAACGTATCGCTCATCACTTTCACATCCCTTATACCCGCTCTTTATCCTGCCAGCGGATTATTTCCGTATATAGCAACAAAAAAGATCGAAACCGTCTGCGGGTATTCCTGTAGCGGGTGCGATCACCACAAAAAAGAGTGTCCCGGGTGCGAAGCGACAAAGGGGAAACCATTCTGGACGGCGTATATCGGCATTGATCGCTGTGCGATCTATGACTGTTGTACCAACGATAAGAAGTTCCCGCACTGCGGGAAATGCCCGGAGTTAGTGTGCCAACGGTTCAACCGCATTAAGGAGGATCCGAATCTGAACGAAACTGATGCTGTGGCATGCCTTGCTGCTATGGAAAAGGAGCTCCGGGAAAGGAAGTAAACCAGTGATATCCTCTCCCTGCATGGCTTTTTCTGTGGTGGAATAATTACCATACGATGGAGATACCATGACCCAATGTAAGATTACCGTAATCAAGAAGACAATCAACCCGGAACTGGCGAAACAATACTGTGTCGACAAGGTCTCACCCTGCCCATGTTTTAAGGGGGCAGGAGTTTTTCTGCGAGCTCGGAAAGCCCGGGAATTTCTGTGACTGGGCATGGCGGGACATCCACCCGATGGTTGCCTCCCTGCTTACCGGAGGAAATTTCTCGCACGGGCTTTTTGAAGGGTGGATGAAGGATGACAGGACCATGATCGGGTGCTGTTCAGATGGTATCAGGCCCGTGATCTTCCGGATAGAACGGATCGATTGAGTGAGTCAGGCACCCGCGAAAAGGTTGCCGGCAGTACGGACAGCATTATCACTCTGCCTGCCGAACGTGTGTACGATGCCTGTCCTGCACGACCCGGTTATTACCCTTGAAGATGTCAGGATCCGGGCCTTCTCGCTCTCCTCCCTTGTCCTTGAGGTGATGATCCGTGTGGAGAATCCAAATCCCCTTGGCATCACCCTGCGGCAACTGCCGTTTACGGTCCTGTACAATCAGGGAGACAAACAGACTGAGATTGCATCCGGGGATCCCGGCAGGACAAAGATTCCCGCCCGGGGCAGTACCGTGCTCCGCATCCCCATCACCTCCCGGAACGCAGCGCTCATCGGGGCACTTGCGAGTTTTCTCGCCCGGGGTGGCCTGCAGGTGACCATCCGGGGAACGGCAACCATCGATGCCCTCCTGTTCGGCTGGTCAATCCCGTTTTCAAAAACCCTGCCGGTCACGATGGCACAGGTTGCAGGAGCGGTATCCCCTAAGGAGACCGGAGAGTAAACGCACACCACCCGGTTGAGATGCAAAGAGAGCCGGGAAGAGCAGAAGATTATCGCTATACTACAACTATCTAAAAAAACACCTCACTGCGAGCAACAAATGGATAAAATCATATTATGCTGCGATCATTTTTTATCATGGATCTTCGTTCTGCAGCCAGGTGCATTCTCGTCCTTTTCCTTGTCGTTATTGTATATTTCCCCTCGGTGAGTGCAGATACCATTCCCGGCAATGGCGCACCGGAGTCCGCAATCTCTCCAGAAAAGATTGCTCAAATCAACATTCTCCAGGATACCAACAAGGCCGGATGGAATGATCAGCAGTGGCTGAATTACGCGAACCAGATGAAAAGCAAAGGGTCCGTCAACGAGGCAAAAGAGGCCTACTACAAAGGATATGATATTATGACCAAATCGGGATCGCGTACCATGGATAAAGAGAGCGACTTTGTCTCAAATATTGCAGCGATCGAGACCCAACAGGGAAATATCCAGACTGCACGGGAGATCTATGATAAAACCTGCAATGATAATGACTGTGGGAGAAACTGGAAGCTGATGCAGATTAAGGCCGGATGGCTCCTACAGAGGGGCGAATTCGCCAGGTCAGCTACGCTGAGTCAAAGAGCACAAAGTATCAGGACAGCGGACGAGGAGGCGAGCCACAACGGAATTTTCGACATGCCTCTCAATCCTAGTATCATAATCCTGGGAATTCTCGGTGCTGTGCTCATATTTTGCCGGGGCACCGTCAGGAAAGAATAACTCTTCTTTCATTAAAAAATCATAAAAAATTTACGTTTTTTCTTACGTTATATGATACGGGGTGGCGGGAAGATCTGGAGGTAGAACAGGTCTACTGTTATCGCTGCAACGGCGATCACAATAACAAGTGCCCCCAGCCAGCTCTTCTTCTTCAGGGCAACCGCCCCGATAATGATGGCTATGATGCCGAGAACATACGGGTACACGAAAAATGCTGCAATTGCGGGGATGAGACCGATGATCGCCAGGACATGTTTCATTATCGCGGAGGGCTTTTTGGGTTCCTGGACCGGGGCGGCTGGAGGGGAAATTACCGGGGGTTGTGCAGGTGCTGATACCGGCTGAGTTTTTTTCAGGGGTTTTCCGCAGTTTTTGCAGAACTGATTTGTATTGGGGTTTTCTGTGCCGCACTCACCACAAAACATGAACGTACTCCAGACGAAAATGTTGATGTGAGCCAATAAGAATATTGTGTTTTTTTGATTTGATGACGGTTCGATGCACCCTTTCTGTGACGATGACGCAGGTTGCGGATGCGGTTGCCGGGAAGGACCCGGTGAAATAAGCAGACCGTTCCCGGTCTTCCGGGTCACATGGGGGGGTAGGAGCCTGTCCTGCGCAAGAGAGGGGGTACCCTGTCTTTTCCCGTAGGGGGGGTAGGGTAGGGGGTCCCCCTCTCTTATTTTGGAGAGGGGGTAGGCATGGGGGGGTCTTACTGAGGGAGGGGGTACCACCTCCATGACCTGATAGGGGTACCCACCCCCGTCCCCGGATTTTTCTTTTCCATGAATATATTGCATCACCGACGGAGACTCCATGAGAAGCGCAGCACAGGTACGTGCAGCCAAGGGGGGGGTGGGTACCCCTCTTGTGCTAAGACAGGGGGGGAGGGGTCCCCTGCTCGTATTTTGGAAAGGGGGTGGGGTACCCCCCCTCAAAGTTTGGACAGGCTCCTACCCCCCCTCCCGGGACGGGCCGGATATC
>JANXYM010000028.1 GCA_025350045.1 Methanomicrobiales archaeon
TGGTGTCGACGAGCATCTTGTCCATACCTTTTGGACCGAGCGTGGTCCGGACTGCACTTGCCACTGCCTTTGCGGCGGTGATATTCATACCCTGAGCATCGCGGCCGCGGGTACGGGTGCTGCCTTCTTTGAGAATGAGAATCTGCTGTCCTCCAAGTTGTTGTGACATAAACTTCACCACTTTCGCATAGATTTAGCACTAAAATTGGTTTGTGGTTCTATATAAATATGATCTAAAAAAAGTCAGTCGCCCAGCAGGTCGAGGAGTTCAAAACCGTCCTCAATCCGGTGGAGACGGTCCTCGCCAATCACGAGCGTCTTGCCGATCTTTTTTTGTTTGTGGTAATCGGTGATCACGCACATCGCATGTTTCTTTGCGATCTGGGAGATGTTGCCGATAAGAGCCGCCCGCTTTACGATCTTCTGCGCGGTGCCGTAACCGGTGAGGATCGTGTGCTTCTCAAATGTCAGGAGTGCCTGAAATGGTGCACCGTGGAGCGTATGCAGGTGGACACCGATATGTTCGAGGAACTCCATGGGATTTGCTATTCCCCCCTCGTTCTGGACGGGCTCGGGTTCCATTACTTTAGGGGGGGTATGCCGGATGAGATCGATCGACTCCACTACACCCGTGTCAAAAAATTCCTCGATCCGGA
Organism: Methanomicrobiales archaeon; assembly: GCA_025350045.1. GTDB lineage: Archaea > Halobacteriota > Methanomicrobia > Methanomicrobiales > Methanospirillaceae > Methanoregula. The sequence continues at coordinate 657 of JANXYM010000028.1, forward strand.
TCGCCACATCCAGCGTGGTACCCATACCGCTCTCGTACTTGCTGATAGTGCGCCTTGAAACGCCCAGCACCTGCCCCATATCACCAAGCGACATGTTCCGTCGCTCACGCAGATCTTTGAGTGCATCTCCGTTGATGTTGACGTACAACCCGCCAGGTGATGCATAGACCAGCGGGGGAATCTTCTCGACAAAATAGTCGTACAGCGTAGAGGGGCTGATCGCATAGATGCCGTACCGGACATAGACCGCCCCGCGCTCCAGCTCAGCATCCCTTGCGCGCTCACCCACGATAAGAGGGACACCCCCGAGATGCCGGGAGATCACTTCAAGATCAAAAGCCACCTCTTCGCTCACGGAATCAATATGGGAGACCACCTTGATGACCAGCAGCGTACCGTCCTTACGGGCCATGAGATCAAAGCTCCGCGGGCGGATGGTGAACCGCTCGGAAACATCAAAACCTGCCGTTATCATCACGCTGGTAACCAGCTGGAGCTGGCGGTCCTGGGACATGCAGTTACAAATGGATGGAGCGTGCCCATATATTAATATAGACATGCTGATCGGGATCGATGACACGGATTCACCGCAGGGGATGTGTACCACGTACCTCGGGGCAGTGCTCGTCCGCCGTCTCATCCATGAACATATGCAGATTAAGGAAGCCCGGCTCGTCCGGCTCAACCCGAATGTTACATGGAAGACACGGGGAAATGCCGCGATCGCATTTGAGGTCGATGGTGATCCCGGCCGGGCATTTGCGATCGCATGCGCGACAGTTGAGGAGCTCTCTGATCTCTCGTGCGGGAATACCAATCCCGGCGTGGTAGTAACGGAGACGCGGCTCGATCCTGCATTCTACTACAAAGCGGTGACAGATTTCTGCGAAATTGACGAAGCAGTGAGCATCCTTGACACTGCCGGAGCACGGTACCAGGGCTGGAAAAACCGGCGCGGGCTTATAGGGGCAACCGCGGCAGTGGCGAGCGAACTTGAAGATCGCACTTCGGAAATTCTTGTGTACCGCCGACCGGAACGATGGGGAACACCCCGCGAGGTAGATCGGGACAGCCTCTTTGCCACTGAATCGGCAACGTTTCCCCATACATGGGACACGGTTGATACTGTAAACAATGTAGTAGTGTGTGTTCCGCACACACCGGACCCGGTGCTGTTCGGGATCCGGGGTGAGAGCCCGGCATGGGTGATGGCAGCCCGGCAGATGATCCAGTCAGAGCCGCATGGCATTGAACAGTTATATGTCACCAACCAGGGGACGGACGCCCACCTGCTCGCCGGCATTATGGCCGAATTGTGCGAAGGGCTCTCGTACCGGGTACAGGGCATTGTTGGGAGTGCTCCTGTAACCGGTACCGGAGGCCATGTTTCATTCTCCATCAGTGAGGGCAATCATACCGTGCGATGCATGGCCTATGAACCAACCAAGAATTTTCGCTCCATCATCCGGCAATTGTTGCCGGGCGATACCGTGATCGCGGTGGGCAGCTTCAAGAAAGGGAGCATCAACTTAGAAAAGATCCGAATCGTTTCACTTGCCCGGTCCACAATCACCCGCCCGCCGTTCTGCACTGCCTGCAACAAACGGATGACCAGCGATGGGAAAAACAAGGGCTGGAAATGCAAAAAGTGCGATGCCCGGGCTGCAGATCCCGAGATTGAGGAGATTCCCCAGACGCTGGAGACAGGATGGTATGAGGTTCCGCCCACAGCACGAAGGCATCTCGCAAAACCGTTGTGCCGGGGAGAACCGGAGTACTGATACGAGGTTGGCGACCGGACGATAGCCCACAGCACGAAGGTCGAACCCTCCGACAACAAAGCGGATCTATCTGCCGTGTATTCTTTTTGAGAGGAATCATTCCGGAAAATCCGGTGGATCGAAGGTGCTGTAAAGATGCGGGGCGCACGACCGGTCATTACAATTGACTCAGCGAAAAAATTTGCCGAGCAGCAGGGGTACCGCTGGGTACCCAACCCAGATGCTGATCTGCCATACAATGCAATTGCCTTCGCGATCAGGATGCGATTGCGATCCAGGTCAGAACCTCCCGGCAATCACCGGGCGAGTATGATTTGTGGGAGGACTTCTTCTGCGAGAATATTAAGATCCTCAAAGCCCTGCCGATGCCGGAAAGGATAAGCCGCGAGCTCTTAAGTTCGGACGCAGAACGAGCGAGCCTGGCGCTGGTTCTATATTCTGCCCGGAACGAATGATCCTCTCATCTGACTCCGATGTAAATTTTACGATATATTCCGGACACCCTGTTCATGCAATTCCCCCCAGGAGTTTTCGATCAGACAGGGGGTGATCTTCATCTGAACGGGGCTCATTTTGGGCTTTGTTGGGTGATTTTCCGGGAACAGGGGTTGTCACGTGCCCGGATTGGAAGGGTTGTGAAGTCCGAAAAAGGATGTCTGGGGGAGTGGTTGTATGTTGTTTTCACCAGTGACAGGGATCTCCAGAACGGCCTTGCCCTCGTGTGTCATGTACGGGAGTGATGGGGAAAAAGACGAGCCTGAAGAAAAGGTCAACGGTTTTCTACGACGGAGATGGGCATAACCCCTTCCACCAGGAGGAGTTTCCAGGGGAAATGGTGCCAACGCCCGACAAAAATCCTTATTAAAATCGATATTTTCACAAAAGGGCCACTATTCAAGGGAAAAGACCGGCCAATTTAGCGGGCTTACAGCAACCCCTTTTTTGTGCGCAAAGTACAGGTCATTTTTCGGGAGATTTGCCTCCCGGTGCCCGCTACGGGTAACATATATATTTACATCATAATTTAGAGGGGTTTGGGGGCGGATAGAATGATTTCTCTAAAAAAGATACTGGACGGGATCGCTTTATGATACGATCGTTGATCCCTCAAGGATTCAATTTCTGATTGCGGCAAGTGAGCGACCCGGCATTATTTCCGTTTCAGGGCCGGCTCGTTGTCATCCAGAAGTTTCTGCACGAGCGCAGAATCAAAGTACGCCCGCACTTCAACAATCCGCCCGTGATCGAACCGGCAGATCCAGCAGTACCGGTTGCGGAAAGGAGCTCCGTTAAGAGCAGTGGACTGGGCTTCGAGTTCAACTGCTGCAGTAGTGCCGGACACAAGAATATGGGTCACCCGCAGCAGCACACCGTCTTTGAGCACCGTGTTGAGCCTCTTGAACGTGTGGGCAATAAACTCCTGCCGGGTGTGGTACGTTCCTGCCAGCGGGTGCGTCCCCATGACGGTCCAGTCCACATCATCAGCAACGTGCTGGAAGAATGCGTCTGAGTTTCCTGATTCCAGATGGGCGAATAGTGCCCTGACATCTTCTTCGGTTACAGGTTTCATGGGGATCTCCTGGTTAATTGAATTCAGATGGGCATAGTTCCTTTAAGACCAGTGAAGTGCATATCGCCGGTCAGCATCTTTCAGGTTATTCACCATTTTATTTAAAAATCCGCTTCCACCATCCGAATCTCCTCAATTGTCAACCCGTAAAATCCGTACACCAGCGACTCAATCTGCCGGTCGGTTGACCCAATCTCCTGCCGTATGATCCGCCGTTCCTGATCCCTCTTTGCCAGGCTCATATGGCTCTGCAATTCAAGCATCTCTGTCACCAGAGTGATCATGCGATCGTGCCGGGCCTTGTCATCCGGATTGTCAAAATCCGGCGTATAGATCGGCAGTGCCGCAATCCGCTCCCAAACCTTCAACGGGTTCTTTTCCGGTAATTCGTGAGCGGTCATACAGAGAATATACGCACTCAGCCGGCTGTTGAGCACCGCGAGCAGGAAGAGGCTGGAGTGCCGGATGAACCGGACATGACGGTCCGGAACTGCTCCCCCCGCATCAAACGTAAACACCGGGAATTCTCCGGAACCCGGGAAAAATATACGGGGCCGGTTCTGATCAAAGATGCCCGGCTCGCTGGCACATTCCCACCAGAAATCTCCCTGGTGTTTGCGCACCTTTGCCCGCCCGGCAAACGGCTTGAGGTGCCGGGCAAGGGCCGGGTATTTTTTCTCAAACCATTGCCAGCCGGCCTGATCGCCCGCATGGGAATTCGTCCAGCCCTGCGGAATAAAAATAAGGGAGCGGGACGGGATGGGAGAACCGTACCGGACAATCTCTCCCGCTGAGAGAAATGGGCGGATCAGGTTTTTGTTTTTGGGGGAGGCAGCAATCAGCTCGTTTTCCTGCCGGGCATCGATCACAAACACCTCGTCCAGCCCGGTGATGATCCCGTGATGAACCCGGCCCATCACCACATCCTTAAGCGGCGTACCGGCATTGCGGACTTTTGTCAACAGATCCTCTCTACGGGTATCGCGCAATATCCAGCCACCAGCCCCCAGCACCGTTTGATCGAGCGGGAACCGGCTCCTGCGAACCTGCACCTCCAGCGGTCCAGCACCGGAGAGAGCCAGCGGTGCGGCAAAGAACGCGTGCGAAGGGGGGCGGCGGGTAATCCGGAGTATGCAGAGCGAGGGGTGCAGTTTATCCTCAGCTTCCGTGCCGGAATCTGCAATAGCTTCGATCTGGTACAGGAGCACATGCTTCCGGAATGGGGAGCCGGATCTGGCCCGGAGCCAGCGGTTGCCCAAAACACAGCCAAGTGTCCCCCCCGGACAGAGGAGCGAAAAGGCCCGCTCGATGAAATAGGCAGAGCGATCTGCCTGCTGATCGTAAACGGAATAATGGCGCTGGAAATACCGGTGCACCCACTCGTGCGGCTGGAGCGGACCATCCGGCAGGTTGCCGAGCACCGCATCAAACCCTCCCGCCCGCAGGACTTCCGGAAATGCACCCTGCCAGTCGAACGGGTTGATCCGATGCCGCTCATGTGCAGGAGAGAACACGATCGAATCCTCGGACGCGACATCCGCAGCGATAAGGGAATTCCCGCACAGGATGTTCCGGTCCAGTGCCCGGAACACGGATCCTGCAAAACCCATGAATCGTTCCGGCAGCGTTTCAGCCCGTTCATCAGTACAGAGCTCGAAAAAGAGGAGCATCTTTGCCACGGCGACAGCATGTGGATCATGATCAACCCCATGGATAGAGGCAATGAGGTGCTCCTGCCGCTCAGCAGGGGTGTGCCCTCCACCCCCGTAATCGTTGAGGAGATCCCGGTAGGCACCGAGAAGTACCCGGCCTGCCCCGCATGCGATATCGAGAATCCGGATGGGGAGGATATCGCCCGGGTGCCGGTTCGCATACACCCCTTCGAGCGACTGGCGGACCATGAAGGCAATCATTTCCGCTGAGGGGGTGGGGGTTCCCTGCGACAGGATCGCATCGCGGTTCTGGACAACGACTGCCTGGTGAGAGGCAGAGCGACGGACTGCTCGGGTGAAATGCTGATCGAACACTTCTGCAATCGTTCCATTGGTCAGGGTTGCGAAATGGAACTGCCGGTCCGGTTCGCACAATTGCAGGAGAATTTTTTGGATCGTCCTGTCTTCGGGTACCACCGGCACGGCTTCACTCGTTGTATGCCGGCCGGTTACCGGGGCCTCTTTCCATGGGTCTTCACTCTGCAAAAAAAATGCTGAAATTGCACCGAAGGGGTCTGCTGCATCCTGAATCCGCCGGAGGGTTCCGTCTTCTGTGAGCCCGCGATCTTCTGCAATACGCAGGAACAGGAGACGCCCGATGATCCGGTTTGTGACTGCTGCGATCGTGTCGCTTGTTAAACCATGATTATTCCGTGCAATACTACGGGCGAGCTGTTCACGCCAGCAGTTGAGATCGTGGAGCAGGGCAATCCGGGCACAATCATCGGGAGAACGATCCGCATCATCGACTGGATTTGTGTCCATGCCCGGCATTGTTGTAGTACTGTGCTGCCGGGAAAATAACTGTGTTGATTAAAAAGAAGAGTGGAGATGCGGACTAAAACCCGATCCCCACTTCGCCGCTCATCTCACCCGAGAGTTCCTTCTCAGTAACCACAAGCATGAGCACGATGCCGATGATCTCGAGGTCCATGCAGAACAGGAATGAAGAATCAAACGCACCCGCAAGATCCGATGATGACAATGCGTGGGCCGAGACCAGAGCAAGTTTTGGTCCTGCTGCGATAGTGGCGACGAGCATAACAACGGCAACCCCAAGCGATGACCCGGGGTTGGTCATCATCTTAACAAGGCCGCTCGTAGACCCCCGGTCCTGTGCCGGGCATTCGCCCATCACCGAGCTGTTCAGCGGGGAAAAGGCAATACCGGTTCCCGCGCCAAGCAGGAAAAGGTAGATGCCGATGTGTCCTACGCTCGTCTCGGCCGTGATGGTGGAGAGGAGGAACGGGGCAACCGCACAGAAAGCAAAGCCGGTGATGATCGGTTTTTTGTCCCGATCACATCCAAGATCTTTCCGGCAAGGGGAGCGGTCAGGATAATGCCTACGGGTAACGTGAGCAGGATCGTGCCGGCATTCCCCGCGGGGATCTTTTTTACCATCTCAAGATAGAACGGCATGATGACCATGACACCGGTCATTGCCATCTGGATCAGCAGCATGTTCACGTTCTGGAGCAAGTACGCCCGGTTGGCAAAGAGGCGGGTATTGATCAGCGGCTCTTTTCCCCGGCGTTCCTGCACAATGAAAAGAATCCAGAAGATCGCTGATATCACCAGAGCAATCATCCCGAGCCGGGGATTGTTGCCCTGCACCGTAGTGAGACCAACGATCAGCGAGCCCAGCGCAATAAAGACCTGCAGGACTCCGGGAATATCGACGGCACCATCGTTTTTTTAATCTGAAGTGACCCCGTAAGAGGGGGTTGTATACCGGACAGGGATCTCGCCGGTATGGCCCTCCGCGTATTAGTCCGCTGGCGAGTTAACATTCCAGCCCAGCCAGTAGGACCTGAGATCCGTTGTGAGTTTTGAGTAAGCCTTGAAGTCGAGGGGTTTTACAAGGTAACTGTTTACGTGATAATCATAGGATGTGGCAATATCACTCTCAGCATCGGAGCTGGTGAGGATAACAACCGGGATCCGGAGGAGCGAGGGGGTGGTCTTGATAATCCTGAGCACTTCAAGCCCATCAACCCGGGGGAGCCGGAGATCGAGAAGGACCAGACTGGGCCGGGGATTTTGTACGGGATCTGCATATACTCCGCGGGCGAAGAGGTAATCAAGAGCCTGCTCTCCATCGGCAACGTGGTGGATGGTATTTGCCAGCTGCTGGTCACGCATGCTGCGGATAACGATCTCGGCGTGGGATTCATTGTCCTCAATGAGCAGGATATGCAGCGGTTCCCCGGTAAGGCCGACCATAGCAGTCTATTTCCAATCTATATGTTATTATTTATATCCACAGGTATATCTCCGGCAACCGGCAGCCCAAAACACATCGTCGTCCCCTTCCATTTCCTTTCGGCTTAACCCGGTTCCTGCCACCAAAGGGTGTAAAACCGATGCCGTTTTTGCCATGGGGTTTACCCCATCCGGAACCCGTAAACTCTGCCGGAATGTGAGGCTCGTTTTTCCGGAGATTGAAAAATGCGATTCGTGGGGGAAATATTGGATAGTTGAGTCACCCGGGAGGGGATACGGCGCTTCAACCGGTGCTTTCACCCCATAGCTTTCGGCGCTTCCCCGGAGAGGACTACAGGAAAAGATTATGCACGGGATCTTTTCATTCTGTTAAGCGATAACAACCGCACGATAACGGTGGAGATCCCAGACCGTTATCCCTGGCCGTAAGAAGAGAAGCACAGGAGAACCGGTACATATAAATCAAAAGGGCGATGACGATCGTTCATACGGGCATGAACCGGGTCGGCGACCCTGTTGCAGATGGTCACGATCGTGGGTCTCGTAATGGTGCTGACGGCATGGGTGTACTTCAATCTCGGGTGGCTTAAGCGCGATTAACCATAGGGAGATGACAGGGAATGCTGAACAACAACGAACAGAATAAAAATAGTGCATCGGTATCGTTCCGGACGATCGCTCACTTCTATGACCCGGATGATCCAACTCCTGAGAACCACCGGGAGTTATCCGATCGTGCCGAAACGGAGATCTTCCATACCGTGCTTGCGGTACCGAGAGGGGATCACGCTGAAGTCTGCAACCATCTTGAGATCGTACTCCCGGCATCCGATCTGACACCCGACCGGCAGACCGCGATTGTTTCTGCGATCCGGTCCCATTTCCGGCTCCGGGCGGCTGAGGTGCAGCGGGATACAAAACTGACGCAGATGGTGGGGCTCCGGGAGTTCCGGCTGACACTCCTGGTCTGTATCCCCTCATTTGTCGGTATTGCCATCTGTTCCCAGTTCAAGGGAAACCCCATCACCGAGGTTGTTGAAAACATCCTGATCATCTTCTGCTGGGTGACGATCTGGCAGCCGTTCCAGTCGCTGGTGTTCGACCGGTGGACGCAGTCAACGACCGCAAAGGTGTACCGGAAGATTGCGGAGATGGCAATCAGCGTGAAGTCAGGATAAAGGCTTCGTTTCAGACCTCACTAAAAAAATGCCCGGTGGAAATCATCCGTTTTTTTCCTGACGCTCTTTTTCAGGTAATGCTCGTATGCCCCCTCCGTTATGGTATCCCCCCATAGCGATAGTGATGCCGGGGGTTATCGGGCCCTAAGACGAAAAGGGGGTCCCATTCGAAGCCCCGAAGAATTCATGAACGTACTATACCATAATTCAGGATTGCTACAAAGCAAAAAATGTAAAAAAAACCTATGTCTCATGAACAAAATCAGGAAATGATTAAGTCACATGCCATCGTTAATCGATGATGATCATCTATGGAACCTGAAATTCTGACAAAAGGCGGACTTCTTGCCCGAGGTATTTTTGCCCTGATCATCGGGATTCTCTGCTTTACGCTACCCGTGGGGATGCAGGCAGTGTTTGCCTATCTCATCGGGATCTTCTTATTGATCATCTCGTTAGTCACCGGTGCAATATCGCTGAGCGAAGACGGCAGGGTACACTGGGGCGTGCTCATCCTTTCGATCATTGGCGTGATCATCGCGCTCCTTATGTTCATCTCACCGTTTGCAATGTTCGTTGCCTTAACCCTCCTGATCGCCGCATGGGCGATCATCACCGGTATTGCGGAACTGGCCATCGCCTTCTCCTTAAAGGATCTGCCCTTCCGGGTCCTGCTGGGCATCAGCGGGTTCTTTGCGATCCTGTTCGGTATCCTGATAGGCTTTGCCCCGCTCCCGAAAGAGGGGTCTCTCGTCCTGATCTTACTGGTGGGCATCTATTGCCTGTTCTTCGGGATTATCAGCATCATCGCCGGTCTGCTCATGAAGAAAGGCGAAACGGTCATTGCCTTCTGAGACCGGAGAACATATCCCTGTTATGGGGATCGAGTCATCTTTTTTCTTTTCATTGTCTCACTACAAAAGCGGATCTTTTCATATCCTGAACAGCACAGATCGAGAGCTAATCCGTACGTTTCAATACCGGACATTCGGACCATTCGCGGGAAATTCACCAGCATGATAAATAGCAGACAAAACACTGCTGACAATCCAGAGTGAGTGGTCAGGGTCCAGGGCTTCGTAATCGCCAAATGTTTCCCTGACTTTCTGGCAAAAAAAGGGAGTTCCTGTATCTGTTTCCTTAGGGAAAAGTCACTTGGCCGGGAATAAACGGTCAACATACGGTGCCGCAATCACAAGGATTGCCCCCGCAAAGAGCACGAGCCAGGCATACCCGAAAGAGAAGAAGCCTGCTGCAAACGAGGCAATAACACCCATGTCCCTGATCGCGTTGTACCCGGTTAATGCGTCAGAGAAAAAGACCAGGATCGTAACGAAGACTGCGATGCCGGCACCCTGTGCTTCCGGAAATTTCCTTGCAAAGAGCAGACCGATAATGACTAACGAGGTAACGATCAAGACCTCCCCATAAAGATAAAACCCTACAGAAAAAAATGAGACCGACAGGGTTTTTCCCAGCAGGGTAACGGAGAATAACGGAACAAAACAACCGATTATGAGAAGGACTGCCCCGATCATCCCTGCAACCTGGGCTTTTGGTGCACCACAAATGCTACAGTTTTCCATGCGGTGCGTTTTGTTTTTGATTATTAAAGGGTATGTTTTTTCCGGATTCGGGTGAAAAAATACCACCTGTCTTTGAGGATCCGAACAGGAAGATCCCATTATTTTTTTTATTTTTCCGGGATTAAGTTCCCCTCATTGTTTTCTCTCAACGATATAGCCCTTGATTGCCGTCAGGGTGGTGCTGTCCATCATCACCGAGAAATCAAGGTCAACAACAAAAACCGGAAATGCCCCGGCAAGAGTGTTCCGCTTTATGATAAAGATCTTGGATTCGAGTAGCAGGGCGCTTGTCTCGAGGGGGTTCTCCTCCGGGCTGAGACTTCCGGACAAGGCTTTTTTCTCCCGTTCAAGGAGTTCTCGTAAAGACTGTTCCTTGAAGTCAAAGATCCGGTCTGCCATGGTCCTGCTGGTAAAACCGTGGATATACCGGATAATAAAATACTGGCTGAAGGCAAGGATGGCAAGAAGGCTGAACAGGTGCCCGAGCTCCCTCAACTGGGACTGGTTCAAAAACGCGTTTAAGGTAACTCCCGGCAGGTAGATCATGGTGGTCAGGAACAGGAATATGGCAATCAGAAACCCGAAGATGAACATGGCAGCAACCAGCCGGGGCGGCAGTTTCTGCCTCCGGAGGGTGCGTTTTGCCTCTTCTACTTTTTTTACATACGTAGTAGAGAAGGGTTCCACCTTCCAGACCAGCAGGTAGAAGATGACAATAATTGCGCACTGTACAATCACAATGATGGTGGTCCTGAGCGGAAGTCCCCCCCGGGTAAAATGGATGAGGACAAACACAATGTCAATCGAGAAGATGAGTCCGATTCCGAGCGACAATGCCCGGCTGTTCATGAAGAGTGCGTTAATGAACAGCCGGGTGAACTGGGTGGTGCCGGAGGTTACCCCGATCTCTTTGAGCCACGTGTGGAACCGGGAAAGGTCCGCTGCCGGAAGGCTGGTCGCCTGGAAGTTTGTCGGGATGAGCAGGGTGATGAAATAGTACATGTTGAGGTAGAAGCTGGCCGCGATAAAAAGCCCGAAATAATCGGGGCGGAACAGAGAGAGAACTACATTGGTAAGAACACATACCAGAAGGACAAAAAAAAGGATTCCACGGGGCCCTTGTGATGTCATGAGCTCTTCACGGTTTTTCCGGACTGCCGAGAGTTCGTCCCTGATGATCTGCCGGAGAGAGAGATCCTTCCGTATTTCTGAGTTAATGGTGTCAAGAGCCAACGATCTCACCGTGCAGGGAGGGGATTTTACAACACTTGGTGTCATGAGCATTAAATATAGTGAATTTTTTTTCCGTACAATCTATGGAGACGGTTCCTGCACTGCAAAACCCGCTCAGGGACAGGATCAATCATTTCCACTTCCCTGCATATCCGAAGTTCCCCGGAACCTGACTTTGTACACATCATGGATGAGAATGTACTCCGGCTACCTGTCTGCGCTCTATTGTGCACAACAAAACGGAAATTGCACATTAATGTGCCTGAACGGCAAAAGATTCTGCCGCTACTGGATACCAGCGGTCAAAAAAAGTATTGCTCTGATTTTAATCGTTTTCCTTCATCTGGTGAATTTTTATGATTCCGGCACAGGACTTGCAGGTATACAACTCGTCCTTCCAGCAGGCTTCGCATGCCCAGCGCCCGCAGAGAACACACTGGCGGAGCTCCGATACCGGATGGGGTGTTGAGCAGAGATCACAGGAGTACTGGGCAAAGCTGCGGGGGTCCTTTGCCGGAGGCTCCCCCTGCTTGCGCATCACCGGAATCTCCGCCTTCAGCCTGCTGAAGAGATTGGAAGAATCCTTACTTTTTGGCTGGTTCTTTCCGGGCAAGGTCTTTTTCCACAGTGTCAAGGCGTGCCTCCAGATTTTTTAACAGGGTCTGCATCCCGGATTCATATTTCTTTATCTGGGCAAGACGCACTTCGTCATTCTCGATCTCCTTGTAGTGCTGTTCCTTGAACTGCTGGAGTTTCGGGTGGGAGACCAGCTGCCACTCTTCAATCATGTTCTGGAACCTGCGGTCGAGGTATTCATCCACCCGGCTCTCCACCGGGCGGGCGGGCGAGATGTCACCTTTTGCCCCCCTGATAAAGTAATAGACCAGGAAGATGAGGATGCACAGGCAAAAGACAATGATAATGAAACTGAGTAAATCCATCTTACATCCTCCCCTTCAGTTTAGCCGCACGGTTTTCAAGCTCCGTGAGTTTGTCCGCCGCAGAGTGCTCAAAGGCTTTCAGACGGGGGATCTCCTGTTCGAGGCCATACAGACGAACCACAAAATCAGAAAGATCCGTGTGGGTGGAGAGATCCCATTCGTCAACGATATATTTCATTCGCCGGTCAACATACGCATGCAGGTAATTATCCGTGCCGATCATAACGACTTCTCCAGAGAAGAGATCAGGTCATCTAACTTTTTCGCACGGCCTTCGAGAGTCATCTTTCCTGCATAAAGACTGCTGATCTCATCACTCACGCTTGCAAGCCGGTTTTCCAGCTTGTGGAGATCGCTGTCGGTAACCAGATCCCATTCCTCGATTATTGCGGCAAAGTTCTGGTCAAAATAGGCATCAAGCGATTTATCGAACGTGGGGATACGGGATTCGATCGTACCGGAGATTTGGGAGAACTGATCCCAGAACGAATCGCCGGTTGCATTCTGGTTAGGATTCTGGTTGATAACCGGGTACATGGTTTTACTTCACCTTTTTCTCCTGTTCCTGGATATTTCCCAACAGGTTGTCCAGTTTTCTTGTTTTTACCAGGTTCTCGAGCCGGTTTAACCGCGTTTCAATCAGTTGTTCCTTTGCATAGATGCTGGTTTCAAGGCTCGTGCAATCGTCTTCAACGCTCTTGATCTCGGCGGTCTGTTCCGGGGAGAGCCGGGTGAACGGGAAGACCTTCGACTCTTCGTGCTGCTTTAAGAGTTTGAGTTTGTCCTTTTCCAGTTCCAGCTCTACCGTACGGTTGGCAGTTTTCATGATGCGTATCTCCCGGACAATGAGATACACGATCATCATGGCGAGAACAACAAGGATTCCCATGAGGACGGTATCGGTGATTACTGCTTCTGTTGCCATCTGTTACTCCATTACTGTTTTTTTACGCTTTCCTTTTAAAACAGTCCGGATTACAGTTCACCGTGAGAGGTCGTTGCCTTCTTTACCGCTTTTTTCACATCTTTGACGGTTTTTACCGCAGTTTTTTCGATTTTCGCGGATGCCTTCTTTGCCTCTTTTTTCACGGATTCTGCTGCTTTTTCAACGGTATCGGATGCTTTCTTTGTCTCTTTTTTCGCCGATTCTGCTGCTTTTGACGCACTGGCTTTTGCATCAACGGTGGCCTTCTTCATTTTTGTATCAAGTTTATCAACACCCTCCGAGAACGATTTGTTGGCGTCCGCAGCTGCCTTTTTGATCTTTTCCTGCAGGGGCGGGGTTTTTCTGACAAGGACTCCATCGTCATCGTTGAGACCGATCGTCTTTAAGTCCTCTTCACTCACCCGCACATGACCTACCCGGACCATGGTATCAGCAATCACCGTAGCGGTGACCGTTTTTTTGGTAGTTTCATTGATGAGATCTACATGATCCCCTTCTTTTATTCCAAGTTCAGGAAGGTGTGCAATATTGAGACGCACACGTCCCTGACTGGGGAATGCCCGCTTCTTGACGGTTAACCGTACATCTTTCATAGTGGATAGACTATTTCTTAAAGGGTAAATATCTTCCTGATATTGACGAGAAAAACAGTATTGTTCTTTTTGCTCCGTACGATGGTTGCCCTCAAATAGGGAAAAACACAAAAAAGGACGCATTATTTCCAACAATCAAAGGCCTCATCGGGTCTGGCTTATCTTAAAATACCTGCCATAATGTTATTCGGGATGACCAATTCCCAGCTCGTATTTCACAGGGGGAACTATTTTTTCCGTTAGTAAAAGATTGCCTGCAGGGCTGGAATTTTTTTTATGATGCCAAAGATATGGATTGGCAGTATAACTATAGTCAGAATGATTTTTGGTCGTGTGGATCGATGGTGGATTAGATTGTGTTCCTGATAGCTGTTGGAGGATACGAGAAGTATTGAAATACTGAACAATCAAGAATGAACTTTATGAAACGCTGGTTCATCCTCATTTCGTTTCTCCTCGCGGTTGTACTCATCATTATGCCGATCGCTGGAGCATCAGATAATAAAATAACGCGGTCTGCCAGTCCGACTCAGGCAGATACCCGGACACTTGAGACTCCGGCGAAAGTCACAAGTACCCCCGGACAGACACCCCGGGTCAGTTCCGGTGAGGTGGAGGTTCCCGCTACCACACGGGTTACTCCAACTCCTACTGTTCCGCGAACCACGGAATCTGCAACCCGGACGGTACCTCCAACAACAATTCCCGTAATCACCGTAACTGGACTGGTGTACCCCTCCGGGCCGGTCTACCAGCCGGTATATTATTATCCTCCGGGATATCCTTACTCGATTAACTCCTATTATCCAACGGGGTCGCTGACGGTCACATCCAACCCTTCGGGAGCAATTGTCGGCCTCGACGGGTCTAATTCCGGGACCACCCCGTATATATTCACCGGCCTGACAACAGGATACCATTCCGTGGAGGTGGATTACCCTGGATACGAAGCCTATGTAACGAGCGTCTATATCGACAGTGGAGTCAGCCAGGAAGTCAACGCGGACCTTACTTCGCTGGTTACCCCCGGTTCATTGTTTATTGATTCAACCCCAAAGGGTGCAGATGTGTACGTGGACGGGAACTACCAGGGTACTTCACCGGTAACGGTCAGTGCTCTGTCTGCAGGGTCTCACCGGGTTGAACTCCACTTGGCCGGGTACGAAGTCCTCACCAGCACTGAAAAGGTGGCAGCCGGACAGGGAACGGTTGTCAACCTGATCCTCATACCCCATTCGTCGTTGTCGAATACGGGTTCAATCGATATTACGTCAACCATGCCCGGTGCTCTGGTATATCTCGATGGAACCTACAAGGGATCCAGCCAGTCCGGAAAAACATTCAGTGTCATCTCCGTCAGCCCGGGATCCCACACCCTGCTCCTCCACCTGCCCGGGTATACAGATTTCACCCAGACCGTTCAGGTAAATGCCGGGCAGATCTCGAATGTCAATGCAGCATTTGTCGCATCGCCGGCAAGTCTGCAAAGTCCTGCAGCCTCTTCCCAGGCATCCGGATCTGTCATCGTCACGTCAACACCTGCCGGGGGTGAGGTGTATCTCGACAACCAGTTCAGGGGCATTGCACCGGTCACGATCTACAACGTAGCACCGGGAACCCACATCGTCAACTTGAAACTTTCAGGGTATAGTGACTGGTCAACTTCAGTAGATGTCCCGGTAAACCAGATGGTCCAGGTACCTGCGATATTTGTACCCGGAAATGGAACTGCTCCTCTGCCAACACACACCCCGCTTTCCCCTGTCACCATCCTCGGTTCCCTTGCAATCGGTACAGTCATCATATCGTACCGTGTCCCGAAATAATTCCGGATCCATAACATCTCTTTTTAAAAAAAGGGTACCCTACAGGAAAAATATCGCTGGACAATTGAACGATCCATAACCACGTTACATACCTTAAACGCTGAGGCAGAGAGCACCTGCAGGGGCTTTGTCATTATCTATTCTGATTTGGTTCCGGTCAATTGCCTGTTACAAAAGAGGGTTATTATAGCTCTGCAGAAATGCATAAGAACCGGTCATCCGGCAGGAGCGGCTCAGTTTTCCTGAAACAAAGTTATCTTTACGGAACACCAATACCACCAAATAATTGGGGGAGAGGACAAATGGCAAAACAGTGCGATGAACCGGTCATCCAGATTCACTTAAAACCGAAGATGACCGTTAATGAACTGGTCGTTGCAATGGGAAAGGCCGGGGCATACAATGGCGGGTCGCTGGCCCGGGCCGTGGATATCTATGACCAGATGTTAAAGGATGCAGAGACTACCAAATTCTTCGGGCTTGCCGGTGCGATGGTTCCTGCGGGTATGGGCGGGATCATTTCTGATCTCATAAGGAGCGGGCACATCGATGTGCTCGTTTCAACCGGAGCAAACCTCACGCACGACATCATCGAGGCGATCGGCTGCAAACACTTCCACGGCTCTGCGTTCTGTAGTGATATCGAACTCCGGCACGATGAGATCAACCGGATCTACGATGTCTATCTCCCCAATGAAGCCTTCGAGCACTTTGAGGTGTTCATGCAGAAGGTATTCGAAGAACTCGAACCCGGCAGCACCATCTCTATCTCTGCTCTCCTTAAGCATATAGGTAAGAACCTGAAGTCAGGTATCCTGCACACCGCATACCACAATAACATCCCGGTATACTGTCCCGCGGTACAGGACTCGATGATCGGTCTCCAGTACTGGCTCTTCTCCCAGACCAACAAGGTGACGGTTGATGCATTTTCCGATATGCCGGCTCTCATGGACCTCTGTTTCACGACAAAGAAGGCCGGCGCCATGCTGGTCGGGGGCGGGGTGCCAAAGAACTTCATCCTCCAGAGCATGCTCATGACCCCCAACGGGTTCTCCTACGCGGTGCAGCTGACCGGTGACCGTCCCGATCTTGGCGGACTCTCGGGAGCTACACTGGATGAAGCCCGGTCATGGGGCAAGATCACCGAAGAGGCGCAGGCAGTAACGGTTTACGGCGATGCCACCATCACACTCCCAATAATGGTTGCTGCAGTACTGGAGCGGAGATCATCATGACGGACCTGATCCTCGCACTGGATGCGACCGATAAGAAAACAGCCCTGTCCATTGCCGATGCCTGTGCCCCCCACATCGATGCCATAAAACTCGGTTATCCCCTCATCCTCTCGTGCGGACTGGGCATCGCTGATGAGATCGCAGTGCACGATCTGCCACTGATCGCGGATTTCAAAGTCGCCGATATCCCCAATACCAACCGGCTCATAGCCGAGCAGGTCTTCGATGCGGGGTTCTCCTCCATCATCTGTCACGGGTTCACCGGGAAAGACTCGGTGGTTGCGTGCGTGGAGACTGCATTCGAGTGCGGGGGTGCATGCTACGTGGTTGCCGAGATGAGCCATCCCGGTGCAACCGTTTTTTTCCATGGCGGGGCAGCCGAGAAGATAGCCGCGCTTGCCATGGAGTGCGGAGCCGATGGCATCATCGCCCCGGCAACACGGCCGGAGCGGGTGAAGGTCTTACGAAGCATTGTGGGCAAACGGAAGATCCTGTCTCCCGGTGTAGGGGCCCAGGGAGGGGATGCTGATACCATTGCAAAACTTGTTGACGGAATTATCGTTGGCCGCGCGATCTACGAAGCAGAAGATCCCGCAACCGCTGCCAAAACATTCGCCCATATCCGATCCGCCAAATGACCTGAGAGGGTCCCTGCAGTTCCGGGCAGTTTTACGGGATTTTGCAGGTGGCGGGGGCGTATTTGTGCCGATCGGGAAAAAGACCATTTCTGGCCCTGTTATGTCTGCCGTCCCTGATATGGCCCCTGTTCTATAACTGTATATAAATAGAACGTGTTTTGCGGCCAGATCTGCATATGCGCGCTTATTAATGGATAAAATGACCGTTCATTGAACCTACAGGTTCTAAATATTTATTAATGACCTGTGCGATGTTATAGTATGGATTGGACAGCAGATCATCGGAAACTGGCACAAAAATACAAGAGTGTAAATGAGATTCCGGAAAAGGAACGCAAATACAAGTGCCATACCTGCCACCACATTGTGGAGGAGAGCCCCTGTCCCGGCTGTGGTGAAACGCACTTGGAGATCATGTGCCCGCTCGATCACTGCCACTGCTCCCATGAGATTCTCTCAGGTATCGAATATTGTCCGCTCTGTGGCAAAGCGGTCTGCCCTGAATGCGGCTCCCATGATGTCACCCAGATCAGCAGGGTTACCGGTTACCTTCAGGATGTTTCCGGCTGGAATGCCGGCAAGCAGCAGGAACTCAAAGACCGGACACGTTATTCGGTTGCATGAGATATTTCACTGATATCCATACTCTTTTCATCCGCGGTCCGTTCCGCGCTGCAAGTACCGGCATCAACGGCGGCATACGCCCGGTCACCACCCTCTTCAACCACACCGTTCCCGCGGGTTGGGACCGGTCTGAACCGGGAAAGGAACTCGACTTCGTCGCGGCAGGAGCCGGAATGGCACCGGACTTTTTCGGGCAGCTCACCACGGTACCGGTGCAGCAGTGCTGTGTGCTCCAGTACGATTTCATAACGGTCTTCATAACAGCCGGGATACGGCGCGAACCCCCGGAATCTGCCGGGACAATAAACATCATCGTCACCAGCAGCACAGGTATGGAGGATGCAGCCCTTCTCGAAACGATCATGGTGGCAACCGAGGCAAAGGCAGAAGCCCTTGCAGCACTCGGCCTCCCGCTGAGCGGCACACCGACCGATGCAGTGATCGCGGCCTGTGAAGGTGAGGTTACGCAAAAGTGTGCCGGGAGGCTGACCGAGACCGGGCGCCGGGTGCGTGCTGCCATACTCCACGGTATCCCGCATGCAATCCAGCGTCATGACAGCGAAGGTAAGGACCATCAGCCATCATTTTTTGTTTTCAGCCGGATCAAGGGTGAACACTGGGTGGAGTGGACACCCCACAACTGTCCCTATTTTCCCTGCCACTTTGCCGGCCAGTGCTGCGACTTCTGCTACTGCCCGTTCTATCCGTGCACGGATGAGAATCTCGGTCTGTGGTCAGCAAGTTCCAATGGCAACAAGGTATGGAATTGTGCGGAGTGCACGCTTCTCCATGAACCATCAATCGCCGAGTACCTGAAGAGAAACCCTTCGGCTCTTCTTGCTGAACTCAAGGCACGGCAAAAAAAGAAATGAATAAATTTTTCTTACTTCTCGTTGATGCCGAGAGCCTTGAGGAGCTCGGGCAGGGGAATACCGTGTGCCTCTGCTGCCTGGCGGATCGTCTCGCCGCGGGCGATCGCGCATCCTACGCAGCCCATGCCAAACTTAAAAAGTGCCTCGGTGGACTCGGGTTTTGCCTGTAATAATTCGTAGATAGTGCTGTCTGCATTAACTTCTGCCATACTCAGATAGTCTGCCTGTGGTAACATAAACCTGACCATTACGACTGCTATTTCCGGCTGCTATTACTACGATGAGATCACTTTCGCAACACACACTCAGTAATATATAGACATGATCAGATCCGATGCTTATGTGGAGATGTACGAAATGGATTTTTCCGAAGCAGCAGACAGAATCTCCCGTAAGTTCTCAAAAAGCGGACAGACCGTTGATTCAAAGAAGATCGAAGGCAAGCTCCGCAGACTGATCGAGGAGTTTGGCGTCCAGCCATCAGAAGCAGAGCGCAGCGTGACCAATGAACTCAACAAGGAGTTCAACATCCCCGCTATGGGAGCTGGCGGCAGCGCCGGCAGTGGTGGCGCAGGAAGCAGCGGCACGGCAGAGAAGAAGATCGCAGATGCGGCACCCGGCGAGTGGGTAACGATCGAAGGCAAGATCGTAGCGCTCGCAGCTCCCGCATCACCCGCGATTGCCCAGGGTGGCGTTATCGCTGATGATTCCGGCGCCATCCGTTTTGTGGCCTGGGCAAAGGCAAACGCACCGGCCATGGCACAGGGCAGCTGGTACCGGATCGAATCCGCGGTTGTCGACGAATTCAAGGGAATCGCGAGCCTGAAGATCCATTCCGGCACCACAATCAAGGAGATCGAAGAGGACCGGGCACTCATGCCCTCTACGGTACCCATCGGAGAACTACGCCCCGGCATCGGCAGTATCCGGGCAAAAGTGGTCCAGGAATGGGACGCATCGCACGAACGGATGCTCCAGTCCGGCCTGCTGGGTGACGAGACCGGCACGATCAAGTTCGTGATCTGGAAAGAGCCGGGCAAGGAGAGTCTTGCACCGGGTTCGGTGTACAATATCTTCTACGCACAGGTGGACGAGTACAACGGCAGGCTCTCGCTGAACCTCAATTCGGCAATGGTCATGCAGGAAGAGGGCGATATCGCGGTAAGCGGGGGCGAAGCAGCCCTCAGCGGCGCCATCGTGCATGTCGCACCCGGCTCCGGCATCATCAAGCGCTGCCCGGTAGAAGGCTGTAACCGTGCCCTCTCCCGCCAGAACTACTGCCCCGTGCACGAGATCCAGCCGAAGTTCACCTATGATCTGCGGATCAAGGGGTGGCTGGACGATGGCGAGAAGACGCACAGTGTGCTGCTCCAGCGCGATGTGGTAGAGTCGCTCACAGGAATTTCCCTCACGGCAGCACAGGAGATCGCCGAGAATAACCCGCTGGGCATGGACGAGGTCTTCCTCCAGATGCGGGACAAGGTGCTTGGCCGCTATATCACCTGCCACGGGCGCGATATCGAGAACCGCGTGATCGTCAACAAGTGTGAGCCGGTGACGTTTGAGAGCGAAAAACATACCGCGCTTCTCAA
Organism: Methanomicrobiales archaeon; assembly: GCA_025350045.1. Lineage (GTDB taxonomy): Archaea > Halobacteriota > Methanomicrobia > Methanomicrobiales > Methanospirillaceae > Methanoregula. The sequence continues at coordinate 21,210 of JANXYM010000028.1, forward strand.
CCGGGCCGGGGGTGCATCATGAGCACGCCCGCTCGCGAGATGGGGAAGAAAGATGCGTCATTCGAGCGCGAACCGGCACGACGGGTCTTTGCCAGCGAGCTGCGGGAATGCCGGTACCAGTTCAAGGATGGCGAGGACGAGAAGAGCCCGACATTTGTCCTGCTCCCGACCGGAGAGCGCTGCAACCGGGTCTTTATCGTTGGCACACTGACCGAGAAGCAGCGGCAGGGCGACCAGAATATGTTCTACCGCGGGAGAGTGGTAGACCCGACCGGGACCTTCTTTATCATGGCCGGCAGTTACCAGCCCGAAGCCATGCAGCAGCTGGCAAAGATCGAGACACCGGCTTTTGTCGCGGTCATTGGCAAACCGAGCCTGTACCGGAAGGACGAGGCCAGTGCACCGATGATTTCCATCCGCGTGGAGTCGATCAATGTCGTGGACAAGGAGACCCGGGATCTCTGGGTGCTCGATACGGCTGAACGCACCCTCGACAGAATCGAGGCGTTTGCAACGGGAACCGGGACGGATGTAGTAAAGGCAAAGGAGCAGTATCCCACGATTGATCCGGTGACATTCCGTAAGATCGCATACGATGCGCTGGCGCAGATCAAGATATAATCCCTATTTTTATGAGCAATCACCATTCACCTGCTCCACCAACCCGGGATGTAGCAGTACAACACCGCCAGTCCCTTGCAACCGGTTTCCGGGATGTGGGCCGCTCGGGAGATCCCACTGCATGTGCCCGGTGCCTTGACCTGATTGCCGCATGCCATTCTTTCAGGAAATCAAGGAAGATAGTTTCCGGATCATCGCAGATACTGATCCGTTAAGAGTGCTGGATGCCGGTTGCGGGGCAGGAACCGATCTCACCACCCTCGCATCCCGTCTCCCTGAAAAAACTCATATTTATGGGCTGGATATGAGCGGATCCATTCTTGCACATGCAGCAGAACGAACGAAGGGAGTCAGGGACCGGTGTTCGCTTGTGAGGGGCGACATCACAAACATCCCCTGCCGTGACGCAGTATTCGACTCCTGCCGGATCGACAGGGTGCTCCAGCATATGTGTGCACCGGATCTGGGGATTCTTGAACTCGCCCGCATCTTAAAACCCGGCGGTACACTGGTAGCCTTCGATAATGACTGGGACACCTTTTCGATAAACCTTGACGATCAGGATCTTGCCTCCCGGCTTGCCCGGTCCTGGCGCGACAGTTTTGTCTCGGGTCGGATCGGGCGGGACCTGCCCGGGATAATTTTGGAATGCGGGCTGACTGATATCCATAGAGACCCCCGGACCCTGGTGCTGACCGATCTTTCGATTGCGGAACAGGTCTTTGATCTTCCGGTACTGATCGACCGGTCAGAGCGGGCCGGGATAATTACGCCGTTTGAAATGGCAGGGATCAGGGAAGAGTTCTGCCGCAGAGCTGGCGAGGGGACATTCTGTACGGGATATACCGGGTTTCTTGCATGGGGAATAAAACCCGGATAAAAGATGGGGCCCGTACTTGGCGACCCGCGGGGGACGTTCGCACAACCGAAAATGAATCTTGAGAGGGTTAACCCTCAGTATACCTCAACGAGTCCCTTGCTCTTTCCCGTTATCGACCGGCCCCCCTGCGGGGTTACAAGAAACGTATTCTCAATCCCCACAAGCCCGACTTTCGGTATACCTTTCTTGGGTTCGAGGGCAAAGACCATACCTTCCTGCAGAGGTTCATCAAATCCCTGCGCAATGACCGGCATCTCATCGATCCAGAGCCCGATCCCATGACCGAGGAATTTTACCTTGTGCTTTCCGAATCCCATGAAGTTGTTTAAGAATTCCAGTTCAAGACCCTCCATCACCGTCGTGTAGATCTCTGACGGGGTAGCCCCCGGTTTGAGGAGCGCTGCGAGTTGATCCTGAATCGCCACACATCGCTCATGATCCCGTATCGCCTCGTCGGGGATCGACTTTCCGAACATGTAGCTCATGGTCTTGTCGGTCTGGTACCCTTTGTACCCGCACCCGATATCGACTACGACCAGATCACCCGTCTTCAGTTTCCTTTCCCGGCAACCCATCAGAGGGACGGAAGGGTGCATACCGAAGATGCCGCCGGGAGTATTGACGCAGGTAGGGGAGATGGAACTCGTGCCAAACCCTATCTGCCCCAGTAACATCTCGTTGAACATACCGAACCGGATGATACCCTGGTGACCTTCCTTTACCATAAGGGAGTAGAGATCGCAGGTGAGCCCGACCTCATCGATCCCTTCCATGAGCATACCGGGAATGCAGTCTTCGAGCACGTGGCGGTGGATCTTCCCTGCGTGTTCCATTAACGAGAGTTCGTACCGGCTCTTCACCGCCCTGACCGCTGAAACCTGTTCATCGACCGCCTTCACATTGGAAAATGGCAGGTACTTCTGCAGCCGCTGGAGCTGGGCGATCGGCATCTGGTCGGTTTCAAGATACACTGTCGAGGGGAGGCTGCCCGTACCCTCAGCAACGTCCCGGTAACTCTTCATCTCCCGGATGTGGGGGAAGAGCGACTCGATCTTTGCCCGCTCGAAACTCTGCCGGACCCAGAATACCGCTTCTCCATCCTGCGGGATGAGCAGGAGCCCGTCCTGCATGGTACCGGTGAAGTAATAGAGAGGGATCTTGCCGACAATGGCTGCAAGATCCCAGCCGGGACGGGTGCAATCCATCCTGGCCCGGAAACGCTTCAGCCGGTCTTCGAGTTCGGTGAGCGGGACTTTCATGGTGATAAAAACTGGGGCTGGAAGGGTAATAAGAATGATGAAATCGGTCTGCGAAAAGAAGGTTGTCCGGAATACCGGAGTCCCGTGAAAATTGAAGGGATCAGCGGGAGGATTTATCTGCTTCCCACCGCTCCAGCACTTCCGGCCCTTCGACAAACACAAGCCCGTGTTTCCTTGCGTAGAGTTTCGCGTCTGCCTTCGAAAGTGCGTAACCGGATTCATCGTCCAGCATCTCGCAGATGGTGACCGCAGGCGTGATCCCTGCCATCTCAGCCATTGCAATCGAGAGCTCGGTCTGGCCCTTTCTCACATCGAGAAGCCCGTCCGCTGCCCGCAGGAGCGCCATGTGACCCGGGGTGCGGAATGTCTCGTGGAAGTTGACCGTGCCACCCTTGAGTGCCCGTTTTACCTGTTCGGCGATCGCACTGACCGTCAGGGTACGGTCGCGATCGGTGATACCGGTAAACGTATTGCGGTGGTTCACCCAGAGTGAGAACGAGGAGTGGTTCTTCCGGTCGTACGGGATGTCGCCGTCCCGTTCCGCAACCGCAATCGCCCGGAGGGCGTCGCTGGCAAAAGGAAGACCAAGACGCTGGGCAGCTATCGGGTGGACTGCTGTGCAGATAAGTCCGCCGCCATCCTTTCGCATCTGCACGATGTGCTTTGGGGTAACCGCATCAGAGCGGATCGCAAAATCCGTCTCACCTTCCCGGTCATCGAAATCATAGAGAAGGATGAACTTGCCGTCACGGAGCGCTGCAAGCGCCTCATCCATCACGGCCCCACCTCAACGCTGACACTGTCCGAATCCTCAACACCGAGTTTCCGGCGAAGGGCCATGGGGGCAATCACTTCGATGATATCCTCGGGGTAGTGGGTCCTGCCGGGCACGACAATGCCACAGGAAATTGTGCCAATACGGCACGGGATACATTTCGCATCGCCAAAAGTGCGGCCATCTGTTGAGAATCCCTTGATTCGCGTCCACTCGAGCGCATCGATCTTCTTTCGCACAGTAATACTCGAGGGGGAAAGACGGATGTTGAGCGTGCCGGGATACGGCTCGAACCCGAGATGGGTATTGAACTGCTCCTTGTAACTGGGAAGGCTCATGTAATACTTGCCCTCACCAATACCGGAGACGACTGCGCCGTTCAGTACATAGGTCTTGCCACCTTCCGTAAAAATCCGGGAGTATTCCTGGTGTTCCCGGCGGAGCTCGTCCTCGCCGGATTTGGTTAAGGTGACATGCTGGCCATCGGCAGCAAGAGTCCGGGTGATAAGACCCTGCGTTTCAAGCCCCTTCAATCGCCGCGATGCTGTCTGCTGGCTGATCGCAAGCATCGTACCGATGCTCTGCGTGGAGACAAAGACCGGGCCCTTGCAACCGCCACGGAGTGCAATAGCCTTGAGACACTGGAGATCTTCAGCGGGTATCATGCTTATCAAAATTGAGTTGCTTATTATTTATGAGTTGCCTTACGACAGTCTTTACGTCGGGGTTCGTTCACTGTCGAATGCACGTTCGCTAATTATATAACGCCACGGGTCTTTGTTAATTAGCATGAAATCCGGAAAGCGGAGCCAGCTCGCTGAGAAGATGGCTGGCGAGATTACGCTGTCGGACTCACCGGGGCATGCACTCAAGAAATGGCGCATGAACTTCGAGATCGCACCCGGCGTCTTATCAGAACGCCTCGGCGTCTCACCATCCGTTATCAGCGATTACGAGAGCGGAAGGAGAAAAAGCCCCGGAACTGCTGTTGTCGGCAAGATTGTCGATGCACTCCTCACTACGGACGAGGAGACCGGCGGGAAACACATAGAGAAATTTTCAACCATGCTCTTTTCGGCGGTTGACGATGACGTAATCTACGACCTCCACGAGTACGGTTCACCCATACCGCTGAAAGATTTTTCCGAAGCAATCGGGTGCACATTACTCTGGGGATCCATTGATCAGGCCATCTTTGGCTATACCGTTGTCAACAGCTTAAACGCGATCATGCAACTCACTTCCGATGAGTTCAATCGCATCTATGGCTGGAGCACCGAACGTGCGCTGGTCTTTACCAATGTTTCGACAGGAAAATCACCCATGGTTGCGATCAGGGTAACGCCATTCAAGCCGCGATGCGTGGTGCTGCAGGGCATAGATGCGGCAGACGTCCACCCGATCGTGGAAAAGATGGCGGAACGCGATCGCATCACGGTGATGTGTACGAGCATGGATGTGGATAAAATCGTGAGTACTTTGAGGGATAAAGAATGGTAGGCATCATTACTTACGGTGTGTATATACCGAGATATCGTATCAAGGTCGAAGAGATTGCCCGGGTCTGGGGCGCAAATGCCGCAGATATCACCGGGGGACTGGGCGTTTTTGAAAAGTCGGTTCCTGACCTTGATGAAGACGCAGCAACGATCGCAGTCGAGGCGGCACGAAACGCACTCCTGCGCCGGCATGTCGACCCAAAAAAGATCGAGGCCGTGTATGTGGGCAGCGAATCGCACCCGTATGCAGTGAAACCTACTGCATGCACTGTCGGGGAAGCCGTTGGAGCCACCCCGAACATGACCGCAGCAGACTATGAATTCGCCTGCAAGGCGGGCACAGCGGCGATCCAGACCTGCATGGGTATGGTAAAGAGCAGGATGATCCCCTATGGGCTTGCAATCGGTACCGATGTCTCGCAGGGAGCACCGGGCGATGCGCTCGAGTACACCGCAGCAGCGGGTGGAGCGGCGTATGTGATCGGGAACGACGACCCGATCGCTACAATCCACCACACCTGTTCGTTCACCACCGACACGCCGGACTTCTGGCGCCGCGAAGGACAGGATTACCCCCGACATGGCGGGCGGTTTACCGGCGATCCCGGATACTTCAAGCATGTGAAGGGTGCAAGCAATCTTCTCCTGGAGCAGACCAAAAAGTCTCCGAAGGACTTCACCTATGCAGTCTTCCACCAGCCCAACGCGAAGTTCCCGCAGAAAGCCGCAAAGGATCTTGGCTTTAAACCTGAGCAGATCAAGCCGGGTCTTGTGGTGCCGCGCCTCGGGAATACCTACTCCGGCGCTTCACCCATTGGTCTTGCCGCAACGCTCGATATCGCAAAGCCGGGCGACACCATCTTTGTCTGCTCGTTTGGGTCTGGAGCAGGCAGCGATGCATTCGATATTGAAGTGACTGATGCAATCCAGTCGGATGCATTCAGGCGCGATGCAGCACCTGGCGTGGAGCAGCAGCTGAAAAATCCCATCTACCTGGATTATGCACGCTATGCCCAGCACAAAGGAAAACTGGTGATGCAATCATGAGAGACGTGGCAGTGATCGGGGTGGGATGTACCACCTTCGGTGAGAAATGGGAGAGTTCGTTCCGCGATCTCTTTGTCGAGGCGGGCGCCCTCGCGCTCGAAGATGCACAGCTTTCCGGCGAAAAGATCGATGCAATGTACGTCGGGAATATGAGTGCCGGGCGGTTCATCGAGCAGGAGCATATCGGTGCCCTCATTGCAGATTACGCGGGCATGGCAACACGCCACATCCCGTCAACGCGGGTCGAAGCCGCATGTGCCTCCGGGGGGCTTGCCTTCCGCCAGGCGGTCATCGCTGTTGCCAGCGGCATGGAAGATATCGTTGTCGCAGCGGGTGTCGAGAAGATGACCGATGTGGAACCGGGCGCAACCACTGATGCCCTTACCGGCGCCGCTGACCGCGAATGGGAAGGATTTGTGGGCGCAACATTCCCCGGTCTTTACGCGATGATAGCAAAAGACTACATGCACAAATACTCCATGACGCGCGAACAGCTGGCGCAGGTCGCCGTAAAGAACCACTATAACGGCGCCCGTAACCCCATCGCCCAGTACCAGCAGGAGATCACCCTCGACACGGTGCTGAGATCCACCATGGTCGCCGATCCCCTCCGGCTCTTCGACTGTTCACCCATCACCGACGGGGCAGCAGCAGTCATCCTCGCACCGCTCGAACGTGCCCGGGAATTCACCGACACGCCCATCAAAATCCTTGCAACCTCACAGGCAAGCGACTCTATTGCCCTCCATGACCGCCGGGACATCTCAACGCTGGACGCAACCGTTGCTGCAGGCCAGCGGGCCTTCAAGATGGCCAAGCTGACGCATAAGGACATTAACATGGTCGAGGTGCACGACTGCTTCTCGATCGCAGAGATCTGTGCCATCGAGGATCTCGGTTTCTGTAAGAAAGGAACCGCCGGTAAGTTTACCGCCGATGGCGAGACTGCCCTAGGCGGCAAAATCCCGGTCAACACCAGCGGCGGGCTCAAGGCCTGCGGCCACCCGGTCGGGGCAACCGGCATCAAGCAGGTGTTCGAGATCGTCCAGCAGCTCCGCGGCACCGCGGGCAAACGCCAGATCGATGGCGCAACGATCGGCATGACGCATAACGTTGGCGGAACCGGTGCCACGGTTGCTGTCCATATCCTCGGGAGGGTCTGAAATGACCGTTGCACGATTCTGGAGAAAGATCCCCCAGCGCTACAACCTGATCGGGACAAAATGCGAGACCTGCAACCGCCACTTCTTCCCCCCGCGGACTTTCTGTCCTGACTGCCGCAGGGAAGGAAAGATCGTGGACCACAAGTTTGCAGGAAAGGGGACGATCGTCACGTTCACGATCATCCAGACAGCCCCCGACCAGTTCGCCTCCCACGGGCCGTACGTGCTTGCCATTATCAAGCTCGATGAAGGCCCCCAGATGACCTCCCAGGTTGTATGCGACCCCAGCGAGGCAAAGATCGGTATGCGGGTTAAGAGCATCTTCCGCAGGATCGCCACCGATGGCGAGAGCGGCATCATCCACTACGGCACAAAGTTTGCGCCGGAGTGAAGGAATCTTTTTTTAGGATCATTTTTTGATGATAATCAAACGAGGATCGGCCAGAGCCATAGCTTTGTGAAAAAATTTGATAGTGCGGCTGTGTTCCGGCACCGGGTGAACATGCTCCCAAACTGCAGGTGTGATATAAGGCTCATAAAATCAGGAAGGATTTTACTGGGGATTTTTAAAAAATTTGTAATAAAAGGTCATGAAAAAAAGAATTTTTCCGGGCGATTAAAAAAACATTTTAGCAGGTACCCTGACCGGTTCCGGCTTGCAAGGTACCAAGGGAGATTGCACAGGTATCCGGCTGCGTATTGAACCCACAGCAGAGCAGGGATTTCACTGCTTCCGGCGTCCTGCCTCCAAAGTCGAACTCACTGACCGTGACACCATTCAGGATAAGTGTGGGGGACCCGCTGACGCCATACGTTGCCGAGCGGGTGAAGTCTTCCTGTGCGTACCGGATTCCCCGGCTTTCATTGCTAATGCACCCGGAAAGCTTGGAGGTATCGACCCCCGTGGATTTCTCACAGGTCTCTGATGACGGGGAACTGATAAAACAGGAGACGTACTTCCAGTACGTTGCCGGCTGTTCCTCGCGGATGCAGATCTGTCTCAGGTTCTCAACTGCTTCGGGTGAGCCATGCATCGACTGGACCGTCCCATTCGAGATCTCACCGATATACCGGACCTTGATATTTTTTGACAGGTCCGGGATCTTCGCAACAACATCTGCAAGAATTTCCTGCATTTGGGTTCCGTACGGGCACCGGGAGACGACAAATGCTTCTATTACCGGAGAATCCTGCTTTTTTATGTCAGCACAGGTCTTTTTTACCGCGGCCGGTCCTCTCGCTGCGGGAACTGTTGAACCGGGCTTCTGGCTGCCGGCACCCAGTTGATAGGATGCGGGGAACAGGTACTTCCCGTCCTTTGTCATGTAGGCATTGATGGTCCGATTACCCGTCGAAGAAGTAAACTCTGTCGAGATCCTGTACACCCCGCTCTCTTCGGTTACGTTCAGCAATTTTACACTCTCATCTGTACCAATCAGGTTGTTGCTGATGAAGCTGACCGCTTCCCGGGCTGCCGGGTAACCACCGGAAGATTTACTGAACAGGGTATTGCCTGAAGCCAGGTCATAAGACCCGGTCAGGCCCAGTATGACAGACAATGCAAAGAGAAGAATGAATATAATGCTGACGAGCTTCCACGGGTTATCCATCGATTCACCAATTTTCCTGAATAGTTAGCAGTATGAGAGTGTATAAAGGCCCTGTATCTGGTTCAGGAAAGGGATTAAATTGCAGGCATGCAGGTCCCTGTACGCATTTAACCTGAAAAATCCGTGGGCCCAGGCGCTTGTTGTATCGAATAATTACTTCAATAGTATTATGCCGGTAATTGTATTCTATTGTGATTTCAGATCACATAAATATCATTGATGTGATTATCACCGTTGAGCGATTCTATGAAAATTCTTACGCTACTGATTTTTTTTTTGATTTTTCTGCTTGCAGCCCCTGTTGCAGCCGATATGCACCAGCTGAGGTTTACGAATAATTGCAACCAGCCGGTATGGGTCAACGTGCAGGGCGGACCCCCGGGAATCTGTGACAATGATTTTGAAACAGATCCGGTGACACATGTAACCTCTCATGTAAAATGCAGCGCATGCTCGATGTGCAAAACCGGACCTAATAAACTATGCAACACATCGATCTCCACAGGTGGTTCCGGGCCTATATGTTGTCCGATGATGACCGATAAACCGGCCTGTAATACCGGCGAGTTCTGTGCGAAGAATGACTGTTGCCCCGCAATTGGTCTGACTGGAGGCAAGACGTACCCTTGTCCCGGGGTCAACAGCACCACGCCTGGCTGCCAAAATATGAGCATGACGTTTGCCCAGATTGCCAGCCTGAGCGGATATAATAACGCTACATCCGGATTGCACAGGGCAACGTGCTCCGGTAATATTGTAGGAAATGGTGGCTTCAAACTCGATACAAACGGCGATACGAGAACCTACAATGTCAATGACGGCTGGCAGGGGGCCTGGTTTGGCAGGACCAACTGTTCGTTCTCGGGCGATTTGGGAAGCTGTGAGACCGGCGACTGCCCCGGTACGGATGGATGGAGCCACCTGCAATGTGGCGGGATTGGATCCCTGCCTCCCGCAACCAAAGGGGAGATGAACATGGAGATCAGCAATGGGATCGATTACTATGATGTCAGCCTTGTCGATGGTTTCAACCTCCCCATGGAGATCAGGCCCGTTGATTTCAATCCGTCATTTTCCAACAGTGGGGATCCTGCCGGGCAATTTACCTGTAAAGCTGCCGGATGCCTGAACACCTCGACACTGAGCGCTTGCCCTGCAAACCTGACCTACAAACCAAACGGGAATCTGGTTGCGTGCCAGGATGACTGCAACCGGGCAACCACGCTGCACACAACAAATCCGCTCATGTATCCGGATGCGGTAGTGAAGGCGTACTGCTGTCCGGACAATGAGTATTGCTCTCCCATCAATCCCTGTGGAACGACGACAAGCACCTGTAAAGCATGGCTGACAAACCCCGGGAACTGCAAGAACTGTTCTGCCTATCACGGCATATACCCTAACGGGTACCCCACCACTACAGACCTGCCAAATTCAGCGATCTTCTTCCACGATGCCTGCCCGAATGCCTACAGTTTCACCTACGATGACGCAGCTGCAAGTTATACCTGCAACAGCACCCCGTCTACCGGCCTGCGGACAAAATACAATATCACGTTCTGTGCTGCTGCCCCAAGACCAACCCTCACCCAGACTCCTGCTCCTTCACCTGCAACCACTCACGGGGAAAATGGCGGTTCTGATAGCGGGGGATCGGGCGTTGCATCTGCACCTGCGGCAAATGCCGGAGCAACACTCACATTCTCATTCAACCAGCAGCCCGGTGCATCAGCTCCGGTCGCGGTGAACCAGGTGCTGGTTGTAACAGGACAACCGACAGAGGGCATGACCATGATCGCACAAACGGTAACTCTTGGATCCGCTATGCAGATTCAGGGACGACCGGTTGCAGGATACCTGCTGATTGATCCCATCGGTATCAGTCCGGGTATGATTAGCCAGGGAACCATCACGTTTGTAGTGAGTCCGTCATGGCTCACCAGCCATAACGCGGCACCTGCTGATATTGTCCTGATGCGGTATCACAATAACCAGTGGACTGAACTGCCGACAACGTTTACCGGCCAGTCAGGAACGTTGTATAATTTCCAGGCGGTTACTCCCGGGTTCTCGTACTTTGCGATAACGGTAAAAACACAAACCAATGCAACAATCCTGGCCACATCATCCATTATTCCCGTCACCAGTATCCCGGTATCGGATTCTGCAGGAATCCCCGGAATCATCACTCAGCTCCCTGTTACCAATGCACCCATCACTACCACAACAACCGTTCCACCGGTGTCACCTGCACCCCAGAATGCGTTCCCCTTAACGACTGCCATTGCGGTCATAGGGGCAGGTGTTATTGTTATCGGAGGGGCAGTCCTTACCCGGCGCTGGTGGATCCGCCGGCAGAATCCGGCATTGTTCAAAGATATAGACTAGGATACTCAGATTGTCTGCAAGACGGGCAAAGCTGAGATTCTCTACAATAAAAAAATATTTTTTCCAATGGAGCGCCACTGGGGACGGGCATTGTATAATCCACTCAGGCATAATGAGTATCCCGCAGGAACTTTTTTTTAAAATTCAGTTACCGTGCGTCATCAGGACCTTCCCCACACAGTTCCTGCACAATCCGGATGGCCTTTTCTTCCTCGCCCGCGGGCACAGGAATTGTGACATCAAATGGCTGGATAATGAAGCGGCCGACCAGCTGGCTGAATGAAAAAATAATCATTGCCGGCCCCTTTTTATCCGCTTTCCGGTACGAGCACCCATCCCGCCACATCAGGAACGATCGGAACGGGTAGACTGCTCCTTCATAGATGATCCCGGTTCGGGCAATGAACGCTTCGTGGGGTGCATGCATCGCCCGCCGCCGTTCGAACCCGGGGGCAACCCGGGAGATGAGATACAGGAAAACGGCAAAGACAAGCAGGAAGAGACCCGTCTCAAGACCCCCGTCAGCCACAAAGAGCAGGAAGATGAGAGCCACAAGTACGAGCATCCCGCCGATAACGATGAACATGGCCCGGTTCCGTTCCCGGTAATCCCGGTATTCCCGTTCCGCACTTGCGCGGGCCATCTCCTCCGGATAGATCCAGTGCGCAAGCGGTACGGGGCCGGTGAGAATCTCATCCATGACCCGTGCCCGGTGGACAAAGAGCAGGGCGACTGCAATACCGCTGACTGCGAGGAAAAAAGAGACGAATGCCAGTGCGTAGCCACCGCTCATGCCATCCAGGGTAAAAAACGAAATGATGCAGACGAACGAGAAAACAACAGCGGTGATCAGCGAAGCTGCAACTTTTTTCCACTCATTGTTGGGCGTCATGGATTCCTTATGCTCTATGAGGTCCTCAGGTAATTTTGATTTTCGATCAGGAGAGGCTCAGTCCCCCATTATCTGGTATCAGATGACCTTTACTACCATCAGGGTGATATCATCGAACTGGGGTTGCGTGCCGCTGAAGGCAAAGACAGAGCGGATAATTTCATTCGCAATTTCCTGGGAAGAGGAATCACCGTTTTTCCGGATGATCTCAATGAGCCGGGGAACATCATACATCTCCTCCCGGTCGTTCACTGCTTCGGTGATACCATCGGTGTATAATACAATAACATCCCCCGGAAACAGGGGTAACTCCTGCTGCTCATATTCAGCATCATCCAGTGCCCCGACAGCAACACCGGTTAAAGAAAGTTCCTCAATTTCACCGGTCTTTTTCCGTAATACAATGGGGGGATTATGCCCGGCATTGACATAGGTGAGTGTCCGGGTTTCATTGTCAATAACCCCGTAAAACAGGGTAACGAACATGCCGGTTTTTGAATTGTTCGCAATGATGGGGTTTGCAAAGGATATCACTTCTGACGGTTTTTTGAACCACATCGCCGTGACCCTGACAACAATCCGTGACAGGGCCATGAAAAGTGCTGCCGGCACCCCTTTGCCGGATACATCGGCAATCATAATCCCCGTCCGGGTATTGCTCATGGGGATTACTTCAAGTGGCATGACATCGAAAAAGTCCCCGCCCACTTCTTTTGCCGGTATGCTTTTTGCAGCGATATCAAATCCCTGTGTTACTGGAATAGTCTCAGGAAGGAAATTTCTCTGGATCTCTGCAGCAATCTGGAGCTCGGCATCCTTTCGTGCCATCTCGAACTCCAGTTTCTCCTTCGCGAGTTTCATCCTCCGTTCACTGAGCAGGTTCTGGATGATGGTCGAGAAGATGAAGACGGCCACCATATTGGTAATAATCATGGGGATGGCAACCACGGTAAGAATGGTAACCCACTGCGCTGCGGGTGTTGCCACGATGATCGTTATCAGTGAGACCAGAGACTCCACCAGGGCAACAAACACAACCGCAACCCGGGTTGGTACAAGCTCGCGTTTGTTGACAAGGTACATCACACCTCCGAGGAGCCCGGCAAGAACCGGGGCAACCAGCCCGGTATACATATACGGGCCACCCTGGGCGCACCGATACAATCCCCCGATCATACCGGCACCGATACCCACATACGGGCCGCAGCACAGGCCGGCAATGATCGGACCTAAGTCACGGACATTGAGAACTGCTCCGTACAGGGTAACGCCACTGATCGTCCCGTATACCGACAGGAGGCCAAAGACTGCAATAAGGAGAATCTGGGTCTTAATTGACGGTTTTTTTTCAAGAATTTCCAAAAAATAGCGGCTTCGGGTAAACAGGTACGCAAAAACGATGATCACACAGATCATCTGGAAAAGGGTGATGCTGCTCTGGACGATATTAATTTCCATCTCATCGTAAAATTCGCATCAATGATACAAAAGTATTGTGTGAAAACGTCCGTCCGTTACAGGAAAAACATACTGAACGCTTCCCCTTCCACGAACTATTAATGCATATCACCACCTACACTGTCGATCAGGAGAGAGACATAAGGAAACGGATATGGTTTCTTCACAGGGATCCTGCAAAACAACGGTTGGTATCTCGGGATTGGGATACTACATCCCAAAAGGCACGATAACCAGTCGTGAGATGGCTCAATGGTCCGGTATACCTGAGTCCGTCTTTTCTGAAAAGATCGGCATTGAAAAAAAGCATGTTGCGGGTGCTGATGAACACCCCGCAGAGATGGGGGTACTGGCTGCCCGGCGGGCTCTGAATGATGCCGGCATCACCGCAGATGAGATCGACATCGTCGCGTACGGGGGTCTTGGGTTCTATGATTATAATTTCTGGTCCCCTGCTGCAAAAATCCAGGACGGTATCGGGGCACACCGTGCCTATGCATTCGAGCTTCGCAATGGCTGTAACGGGGGCAACCTGGGAATAACCGTATGCAAAGAACTCCTCCTTGGCGATCCCGACAAGAAGTATGCCCTGGTAGTATGCAGCGACAAACTCTCCCTTGCCGTCAATTATGCCGACACAACAGCGGTTTCTGCATTCTCCTTTGCTGATGGGGCAGTTGCGGCAGTGTTAAAAAAGGACCATCCGGCAAACCAGATCCTCTCCTATGCAAGCATATCCGATGGATCACTTGCAGATTACGTAAAGGTCCCCTGCGGCGGGACAAAACTACCCTTAACGGGTGCCTGTCCCACCAGGGAGGATTGCTACCTCCGGGTGAAGGATCCTGAGGCTCTGGATGCAATCTTCTCTCGTACGTACCTTAAAAACTATCTCAGGGTCATCCATGACGCATTGAAGAGCAGTGGATTTGCGGTAGAAGATATCGATTATATTTTTACGAACCAGGTGAAGAGGAGTATCACGGACAAGCTCCTGGGGGAACTTGGCTTGCAGGAAGCCCAGACCCTGAGAACCATGAAAGAGTATGGACACATGGGCCCGGTGGATACTCTTTTCTGTCTGGCCCTGGCACAGGAGGAAGGCAGGATTAAACCGGGGGATCTTGTTGTTCTTGCCGGCAGTGCAATCGGATTTACCTGGGCTGCAACGGTGTTAAAATACCGGTAAAAGATCCGGAATTCACCCCTATCTTTTTTTTAAATCTGAAATAATTCTCCCGGCAGGAATTTTCCCGGGGACCTCAAAAAAACGTAATTCAACAGAGGGGATCACGATTGTTTTTGGGGGTTGGTTGGCCCTTCAGATGATTCCTTGAACCGGATGATGTCGGAGATACAGGAATTATAGGGTGTGGCAATGCCGAGCCGTTTTCCTGCGCTGACAACAGCACCATTCAGGTAATCGATCTCGGTCTTATGCCCGTGCAAAATATCCTGCAACATAGAAGAACTATGCCCTGCCATCACCGGAATAAGGGCTCCGTGCAGGTACCCGAGAAATACATCCGGATTTCCCCACTGGAGGGTGATGCCTTCAGCCCGGACAACCGCATAAATCTCCCTGACAATCTGATCAATAATATGCCAGCTGTCCGGTCCTTTAAGTTTCCCGTAGGTAACACCCGTGATCGCACTGAGGGGATTTAATGAGCAGTTTATCAGGTTCTTTGACCAGAGATTTCCCCGTATATAATCAGCAGTTTCAACAGGAATTCCTGCACGGGTCATGATATCTGCAAGACCCTGGACATCTGCATCCTGTCCTTCCGGGAACCTGCCGATTTGCATAGGACCGGCATTGGCTGTTACATGAACTTCCCGATCCCCTGCCCTGACAAATCCGGTCATCACCACGCCACCGATGACGCGATCAGAATACCGGGAAATTATTTCCTCGTTGCCGATGCCATTCTGGAGACTTGCAACTGCACTGTTCCCCATCAGTCCTTTGTATTGCCGGCAGATAGCTTCGGTATCCTGTGATTTGGACGTGATCAGGATATAATCAAAATCCTTCTCATCAGTCACTTCGCTGACGCAGGGAAACCTGCTGGTCCCGGCACCCCAGGCACCACGGATCAAAAGTCCCCGGGCGGAAATTGCACGGGCATAGGGTTCCCGGGTTACCGCAACCACATCTGCGACCCGGGACAGTTTTGCTGCCAGCGGGAGCCCGACTGCTCCCGCACCGAGAATCAGTATCCTGTCCGATCGCTCCATAGTGTGAAATATCGTGCCTCATTGGTAATCAATCTTAACGGAGGATGATTCGAACTAAACAGGAGATTCTGTTGAAAGCAGAAGGTTCCCGTACCACACTTACCTTTCCGTGCACCAGCCCACATTTCAATCGCACCCTGCTTAAAATTCTTCAGCCAGACCTTGTTTGAAAAAACGTAACCGGAGTCTGGCTGAAAAATTTTAATCGAACCCTGATTTCAGATTTTCAGGCGCACTCTGATTTTTATTTTTCAACCAGACTTTGATTGAAAATTTCCGGGCAGACCGTGATGTTTTTTTTCGCGCGGACTTTGATCGATGATGAATTTTTACCACAATAATGGAAAAACACATCCGTTTTGTGGATTGTGGGACAATTTTGTGATTGGATTGGGATCTGGTGCACCAGATCCTCACCAGGATCGGCATGTGCTGCACCAGCACACTGAACGTTGCTGTGTGTGCATCCATATCAACACCAGATTGGGGGTTCGGGATCTCTCCCTGCTCCGCGACAGGTTAACCTCATTCAACCGCTCAAAACCCAATTTCCAAGCTCCACCCCGGAAAAACGACCCTCATATTCGCATTCCGGCAGCCTTTCCAGGGGCCGTATGGGGAAAACTACGTGGCGAAAACCGGCACGATTTAAGAGCCATTGGTGGCCAATAGACGAGGGGCATTCCTCCCGCATTTTGGCATTTTGGGCGATTAAATTGCACCGTTTCCACGCGAACAGAAAAG
Source organism: Methanomicrobiales archaeon (assembly GCA_025350045.1). Classification (GTDB taxonomy): domain Archaea; phylum Halobacteriota; class Methanomicrobia; order Methanomicrobiales; family Methanospirillaceae; genus Methanoregula. The sequence goes on from JANXYM010000028.1 coordinate 37,787, forward strand.
AACGGGTTTGCGGGGTTTTCTAGTATAGGCCGGGTGATTAAAATTGGAAATAGGGCCTGAATTGGGCTTATTTTGACCCATGTCCAGGGGATTTATCCGGTTCCGTTTTCACTATAAAGAGAAGATCATTTACCACAATATTATCTGCTCTATCGATCAATGAACAGTTATCCGATCATACGTATCATGTACCATATCCTCTATATCGATGACGAACCCTCCCTGCTCGATATTGGTAAGCGGTTTTTAGAGGAGTCCGGAGATTTCACCGTTACAAAAGCACTGAGCGCATCCGAAGCGCTCCGATTGCTCGAACAGGAAAAATTCGATTGCATAGTCTCCGATTTCCAGATGCCGGAAATGGACGGTATCCAGCTCCTGGTTGAGGTGCGAAAACGCTTCGGACGGCTTCCCTTCATCCTTTTCACCGGCAGGGGTAGGGAAGAAGTAGTCATCCAGGCCCTGAACGAAGGGGCGGATTTCTATCTCCAGAAAGGCGGAGAACCAAAGGCACAGTTTGCAGAACTCTCGCACAAGATCAATAGATCTGTGGGCGGCTGGCACGCGGAGGATGCACTCAGGGAGAGCGAGGATAAATACCGGTCGCTTGCGGACAATCTGCCGGAGTATATCTTCATCCACCACGAGGGAAAACTTCTGTATGTCAGCCCGACTGTCGTAAATGTAACCGGGATGACAGCTGCAGAATTAACCCGGCGTTCCGTTATGGATTTTATTGCGCCTGAGAGCCGGGCGCTTGTTTCAGAGAGGATCCGGCAGAGTATTCTCAAGGAGCAAAGCTACCGGTACGAAGCTGCTATCCTGGTGAAAAACGGGGAGAAACGGTACGGGCTTGTGAACTCTATTCTCATCACCTACAACGGATTACCAGCGTCACTGGTAGTGGTAACGGACATTACCGAGCGCAAGAGGGATGAGGAGGCACTCCGGGAGAGCGAGGCGCGACTCAGTAGTATCATCCGTGTCGCACCGGTGGGTATCGGTGTCGTATCAGATCGCGTCATCCAGACGGTAAACGATCGGCTTTGCCAGATGTCGGGGTACACAACGGAAGAACTCATTGGAAAATCTTCACGGATACTCTACCCGACACAGGAGGATTTTGACTACGTTGGCAGGGAAAAATATGCACAAATTGCACAGAAAGGGTCTGGTTCTGTCGAAACCCGGTGGCAGAAGAAAGACGGGACGATTATTGACATCCTGCTCTCATCGACACCCATCAATCCGTCAGACTTGTCTGCCGGGGTGACATTTACCGCTCTTGAGGTAACTGAGAGGAAACGAACGGAAAAAGAGTTACGCGAATCGGAAAATAAGTTTGCAACCATTTTTAAGAGTAATCCGGTATTACTTACGCTGGTCTCGGCAACTGATGGGATCTTTGTCGATGTCAATGATGCATTTTTGTCGAATACCGGGTATACCCGGGAAGAGGTGATCGGGAAAACTACCGACGAACTGGGTATTTTTGCCGATATGAATGAACATCAACAGATGGTTTCCCTGCTCCGAACCGGGCATCGCGTTGACAGACAGGCGATACATACCCGTACAAAAAACGGAGAGACCCGTTTCTGCGAGTTTTCCTGTAGTTTCATTCTGATGGGCAGGAGACCGTACATTATCTCATCGATAGTAGATATCACGGATCGCAAAAAAGCGGAATCTGCGTTAAGAGAGAGCGAAGAAAAATTCCGGCTCCTTACCGAGAATTCTCCCGATCTTATTTTCATCCAGGACCGTGATTTGCGCTACACCTGGGTCCTTAACCCGCAACTGGGCCTCATGACGGAGGATATGGTAGGGAAGACCGATTATGATTTCCTGACCCGGGAAGAGGCAGACAAACTGACGCTGGTTAAACGGCAGGTTCTCGTGACAGGAAAAGCCGCACCCTATGAGACATCACTTATCTCCCGGCAGGGAGGGCCCGAATATTTTGATGGGGCGTACCTTCCGAAATATGATAAAGAGGGTAAGGTCGACGGATTGATGGGATATTTCCGGAATATCACCCATCGCAAACAGGAAGAAAAACGGATATCCGAAGTCAATAATGCATTTTTAAAATTCCGTCCTGACCCTGTTGAGAATATCAACATCCTGACCGGACTTGCAGGAAAGCTGCTGCAGGGAACCTGTGCTCTCTATAACCGGCTTGAAGGAGAAATGCTTTGTTCACTGGGGATGTGGAATACTCCCCCGGATTTTGCCCCCTGCGATCATCCTGAAGGACACATCTGTTATGATGTAATCCGGGATAGCAGCAATTCACCCACGATTATTATCAATCTTCTTGAGTCCCCCTATGCAGAGACGGACCCTAATGTCAGACGGTACCAGTTGCAGACGTATATTGGTATTCCGGTGGGAATCGGGGGTAAATTCCTCGGATCCCTGTGCGTAGTGTACCAGCACATTTTTTCACCCTCTCCGCAGGACCTGGAGATCCTTTCCTTCCTTGCAAAAGCTATCGCGGTCGAGGATGAACGCAGGACAGCCGTACTGGCGCTCTGCGAGAGCGAAGCAAAGCACCGCATCCTCATCGAAGAATCATCAGATCCCCTGTTTACGTTCACAGCCGGAGGTCAGTACACGTATGCCAACAAAGCCCTGGCCAAAGCGTTTGGTACACCGGTCGAGGAGATCATAGGCAAGCGAATCTGGGATTTCTTTCCCAAAGAGGAAGCGGACAAGCGCTTTGCAGCGCTGAGCCAGGTTTTTCGTACCGGTGAGAAGAGTGAAGTTGAGGGACCTGTCCGGAGGCCCGATGGTGAGGGGTATTACCTTACGACAATTACTCCTGTTAAGGATCCGTCAGGAACGGTGATTTCTGCTATTTGCACATCCATTGACATCACCGGGCGTAAGCAGGCGGCGGATGCTCTCCGGCAGGCAAACAAAAAGTTGAACCTGTTGTCAGGAATCACCCGGCACGATATCAAGAACCAGCTCCTTTCATTAAACGGATTTCTGGAGATCTCAAAAAAGTATTTCGGTGATGCTGGAAAGATGTCAGAATTCATCACTAAAGAAGGGAAGATCACAAAAGCCATGGAACGCCAGATCGCCTTTACCAAAGAATACGAGTCAATTGGTGTCAAAGCCCCGGTCTGGCAGGACTGCCGCGCTCTTTTGGAAACTGCGGCAAAGCAGGCTCCGCTGGGAAAAGTCCTGGTGAAAAATGATCTGCCTGCCGGTGTTGAGATATTCGCCGACCCGCTGATTGTAAAAGTCTGTTACAATCTGATGGACAATGCAGTACGGTATGGTGAGAAGATCACGACCATCCGGTTTTCTGTTGAGGAACGCGATGGGGATCATATTGTGGTGTGCGAAGACGATGGCGTTGGGATCCCGGCAAAAGAAAAGGAGCAGATCTTTGAAATGGGTTTTGGTAAGAATTCGGGCATGGGGCTCTTCCTCTCTGCAGAGATATTGTCCATTACGGGTATCACCATCAGTGAGACCGGTGAACCGGGCAAAGGGGCACGCTTCGAGATGGTGGTGCCAAAAGGGGCATACCGGCTCGCTGATTTGAAGTAAAACCCGATTTTTTAAAATCACCTTTGAAGAATCCGGAGGACTCTTCTCCTGTCTCATCCAATCCGGGTTCGACACCCGGAAAAAACGACCCTCATATTCGCATTCCGGCAGCCTTTCCGGGGGTCGTACGGGTAAACTACGTGGCGAAAAACAGCACGATTTAAGAGCCTTTGGCGGCCACTGGGCGAGGGGCATTCCTCCCGCATTTTGGCAAATAAAGCGTTAATCAGGCGTGTTTTCCACGCGAACAGAAAAGAACGGGTTTGTGGGGTTTTCCGGTATAGATCGGAGTATCGGAATAAGAAATGGGGCATGAAACGGGCTTATTTGCCCTCAGGACAGTGACCCTCAAGATCCAGGTTTCTCCGACGAGGGGCAATGGGGGGATAGATACCACCCCCCCAATATTTCAGCCCCCCACTCTCACGTCATACACCGCGTGCCACTGCCCGGGCGAGTACGACCGCACCACCCGCTCGGCCAGAACTTCCCCCCCCAGTTCACGTATATACTCACGGTGCTCTCCATCCGTAGCGACAAGAGAATAGAAGTGGATCATCCCGCCGTCCTTGCAGAGCCGGAATGCTTCCGGCAAAAATTCTGTGCCGGAGAGGGGAAGGTTCATAACGATCCGGTCAAACCGCCACGGGAAGATCCCGGCAAGCCGGCGGGCATCCGCGAGCACGGGAAGCACGTTCCATGTCCGGTTTTGTACAATATTCTCCAGCATCAGTTCTACGGCCCGTGGATTGAGATCACAGGCAACAACGAGCCCTGCCCGGTCTGAAAGCGTGATCGCAAACGGCCCGACTCCGGCAAACATATCGAGCACGGCCTCGTGCCTGCCGGTCTGCCGGAGAATGCGCTGCCGCTCGGAGGAGAGCCGGGCGGAGAAGTAAGCGGCTGCGAGATCGACATGGAAGCGGTGCCCGTACTCGATCACTTCCGTTCGGGTCGTGGGAATACCTGCGAGTACTTCGAACTCGCGGGTGCGGTACTCGCCCGAGACCTCCCCTATTGCATAGACAATCGTATGGAGGGAGGGGCGCGAGTCCAGGATTTTCTGTGCGCCCTCGATATCGCGCTCCTGGATGATGGCAATCCCACCCACCAGTTCATGCCGGGGCAACACAATCCGCCCGGGGTTCTGCTCGAATGTACACTGCTCTGCGCCCTCGCGCCAGTCAAGGAGCGGGAGGAGGAGCCAGTCGCCATCGCGCCGCACCTTCAGTGAGAGATCGAGCGCGCCCTCGTCAATAAGTGACCGCCGCGTTGTTTCTCCCTCGCGAGCTGGCACCCTGATGCCCCATTGTCCGACCGTGACTGCGACCACGTGTATCATTAATTTATACGTGCTACCATTATTCATGGCTGACGATGACGGGCACCGATCAGGGACCGGAAACGGTGCAGGATCCGGTCGTAACGGGGAGAGGGACAATCTTATTCTCAACAGACTCAGGAGCGGGGAACTCAAACTCTACGAACTGGAAAAAGAGCTCGAGCCCATGGATGCAATCCGGGTGCGACGGGAGTATATCGAGCAGGAGACCGGTACGAAGATGGAGAATATCGGTATCTTCTCCATCGACATTGAACGCGTGGTCAAACGGAACTGCGAGAACATGATCGGCACGGTCCAGGTGCCACTGGGCGTGGCCGGGCCAATTGCGGTAAAAGGCGGGTACGCGCAGGGCAGGTACTGGCTCCCGCTCGCAACAACCGAAGGTGCGCTCGTTGCCTCAGTAAACCGCGGGTGCAGCGCGATCACCAAAGCCGGCGGGGCAGAAGTGCGCATACTCCACGACGGCATGACCCGGGCACCGGTCTTTGCTGCTGACAGTATAGTGCATGCAGCAGAAGTGTGCGACTGGGTTGCCGCTCACCGCGACGAAATCCGCAACGTGGCCGAGAGTACCACCACCCACGGGAAACTGATCGATGTCGTCACCTTCGTTGCCGGAACGAGTGTCTTTGTACGGCTCGTGTTCGATACCAAGGATGCGATGGGCATGAACATGGTCACCATCGCGAGCGCGAAAGTGGGAGACCTGGTAGCACAGGGAACCGGTGCCCGGCTCATCGCTCTTTCGGGCAACATGTGCACCGATAAGAAACCCGCCGCAATCAATGCGATCATGGGACGGGGCAGGAGCACGGTCGCTGGTGTGGCACTTACCCACGAACTGATCGAACAGGTGTTCAAGACTGATGCAAAGACCCTCTTCGAAGTGAACTACCGCAAGAACCTGATCGGCTCCGCCCGGGCCGGCTCGCTGGGGTTCAATGCCCATGCGGCCAATGTTGTCACCGCGATGTTCATTGCCTGCGGGCAGGATGCAGCCCATGCAGTCGACGGGAGCACCTGCATGACGACTGTCGATCTCACCGATACCGGAGTTTATGTCGCCGTCACCCTGCCCTCCCTACCGGTCGGGACCGTTGGTGGGGGAACCGGCGTGGATACACAGCAGGAATGCCTCAGGATTCTCGGGGTTGCCGGGGGCGGGGAACCTGCGGGCACCAATGCGAAAAAACTCGCCGAGATCATTGCTGCCGGAGTGCTCGCCGGGGAACTCTCCCTGTTAGGCGCCCTTGCATCCCAGCACCTTGCCCGGGCCCACCAGCAGCTCGGGCGCGGGTAATTTTTATCGTTTTTGACTCTGTTAAAAAACACTTAAGAGAGACAAATAATCGCTCCTTTGGACTCTTTTTACTAGGGTGTTTTCACCTTGGCTTCCTGAGCATCCCTCAACATTCCAATAACCTTCAGAAAGGTGATGATACAAGGGGGGCAAAAGGACGCCCGCCTTGGGCGGCCTCCCCCTCCGGGGGAGAGAGGGTATCACGCTCGCAGGAGGAAGATATAAAACAAACAACGAAAACAGAATTTCAAAAGAGCCTCGCTTCCGGCTTTTCCCGGGCACATCACCATTTTACCGGGTTTTCCTGAAATCCTGCGAATACCATCGAAGTGCTCTCTTATGCGTACCTGCCGATTCCCTGCCGCATACTAAAACCTTTTTTGTCCGGACACCTACTCCCTCTCTACCAAAGGAGCGTGAAATTACATGACAGCAAACAAGATGTATTCCCTTCCTGCACTGCCGTATGATTATGCAGCGCTGGCACCAGCCATATCCGAAGAGCAACTCCGGCTGCACCACAGCAAACACCACCAGGCATATGTCAACGGGGCAAATGCAGTCCTTGAAAAACTGGATAAAGCACGAAAGGAGAATCTCGACCTTGACATGAAAGCAACCCTCAGGGAGCTGGCGTTCCATCTCGGGGGAAACCGAATGCACACCATGCTCTGGGAGAATATGGCACCTGCCGGTAAAGGCGGGGGCGGGGCTCCTTCCGGAAAACTTGGCGAGATGATTGCAGAAGAGTTTGGATCGTTCGAGCGATTTAAAAAAGAGTTTACCCAAGCGGCAAACAGCGCCGAAGGGTCGGGATGGGCAGCACTCACCCTCTGCCCGGGTACCCTGCGCCCCCTGATCATGCAGGTGGAGAAGCACGGCGTCAATACGTACCCGTTCAGGATTATCATGGTGCTCGATGTCTGGGAGCACGCCTACTATGTGGATTACCGGAATGATCGGGCAAAGTATGTGGAGAATTTCTGGAATATCGTAAATTGGGATGTCGTAAACAAGCGGCTTGCTGAGGCACTGAAAAAATAATTTTTCATCAGAACCGGAACCACTTCATCATTACAAACGCATCTTCCCCGTTTGCATAGTACTGGTCGATGCCAAACACATGCCGGTAGCCGAGTCGTGTGTAGAACCGCTGCGCTGCAGTGTTGGATATCCGTACTTCGAGCTGGACTGCAGTCGCAAGTTCGAGGGCGAACTGGTGTTCAACCCTGCGCACAAGCAGCTTCCCGATCCCCCGCTTGCGGTACATCGGGCTCACCCCGAGATTGCAGATATGACCGTAGATATTCTCCCCGTTATCCTCGATCGCCCCCACCACAAAACCTGCCACCTGCCCGTCGCAGACTGCAACAAAATAGGTTGTCGGATAATACGTGAGCGCTTCAAAAAAGACCGACACTTCCCACGGGTCAATAAAAGAGTCATTCTCGATAGCGACAATCGCCGCGAGATCGGAAGGAAGAGCCCGCCGGATCTGCGGAAGGGGAAAGGTCACAAGATCGTGGGGTCTGATCATCTCGGGGACTCCGGTTGTGTGCGGATATTGCTATACTGCTGGGCGCCCGCAGGTCAAAAGTATTTGTCCTTAAAACAGGTTATTGGGGTGTGCGGAAATATAAGGGATCACACCCAACTTTTAAAGCAACTGTGTCCCCCTGTCCGGTGCTGGTGTTGGTATGGTAAAGATCTATCGTTTTTCCGGGGTGCGCCCCACCCGTGAATGTGCGCAGGCGATCGCTGCGGTCCCGTATGATGTGGTTACAGCAGATGAGGCCCGCAGAATCATTGAGAAAAAACCCGAGAGCTTCCTGCGCGTGAGCAGGCCGGATGCGGAACTGCCGGGTATCGACCCGCATGATGACCGGGTCTACGAGCGGGCACACGAGAACTTTGCCGCGCTCCAGACATCAGGAAAGCTACGGAAGGATCCCGAACCCGGTATGTACGCCTACCGGGTGAAACAGGACGGGGATACCTTCCTTGGCCTCTGCTGCTGTCTTGACGTGGATGATTACCGGCAGGACCATATCCGGAGGCACGAGCAGACCCGGTACGATAAGGAAGAGGACCGGACCCGGCACATCGAAGCAGTAAAAGCGCACAACGGGCCCGTAGTACTCCTGTTCCGGAACAGCGGGGATATCTATTCTCTCATCAATGCCCAGGTTTCAGGAGGTGCAGTACCCGATGCAGAGGTGCGCACCGATGAGGGAGGAGTACACCAGATCTTCCGGATTACGGATCCCGCCATCCTCGCCCGGTTCGAACAGCATTTCGCAAACCTGCCCTCACTTTATATCGCTGACGGGCACCACCGGGCTAAGGCAGCAGTGAACGTGGCTGACCGCAGGATCGCGGCAAAAGTCCCCTGCGATGCAGAGACTTTCCGGTTCATGGGAGTCATGTTTGCCCATGACAAAGTGAAGATCCACGGCTACAGCCGTCTCCTCACGGACCTTGGAACGTACTCTCAGGACACATTCCTTGACGCCCTGAAAAAATATTTTGATGTTGAGCCGTACGGCAGGGTGGATGCACGCGGGTACAACATTAAGCCGAAGATCAAAAAGCCGGAACGTTACCATATCGTGCATATGTATCTCGGAGGCCAGTGGTACGAGTGCACACGCCTGCTGGAGAAGAATGCAGCCCCGTTAGACGCGCTCGATGTAGCCGTGCTCCAGAAGTGGGTGCTGGAGGGGATGCTGGGGATCACCGATCCCCGCGGCGACTCCCGTCTCCAGTATCTCGGGGGAGCCCGCCCGGTGGCAGATCTTGAGAGGCAGGTTGACAATGGACAATACCGGCTCGCGTTTGCCATGCAGCCGGTCCGGGTTGAGACTGTCCTGTCCATAGCAGATGCCGGCGGTGTCATGCCCCCCAAGTCCACGTGGTTCGAACCCAAGCTCTTAAGCGGGCTGGTTGTTCACACATTCGAGTGAACCCATCCGGCACCCCTTATCTTTATTGTTTTTACCGCGAACAGTATACGGTATGATTACCATCGCACTCCCGAAAGGCAGCCTCGAGGCGCAGACACTCCAGCTCTTCAAGGAAGCAGACCTTGAGGTCAGGCGCACGGATCGCGACTACAATCCCCGCATTGCCGACGAGCGGATCGGCAAGATCAAGATCTTACGCCCGCAGGAGATCCCCACCTACGTAGAGAAAGGCTATTTTGATATCGGCATCTCCGGCCTCGACTGGGTACATGAGACCAACTCGGATGTCGTGGAGGTGGCGAACCTCTCGTACAGCAAGACCGGGGAAGGTAATGTGAAGATCGTGATCGCAGTCCACCGCGATGAGCCGATCGAGAATGTCTCCCAGATCCGCCCGAACAGCCGGGTGACGACCGAATACCCCGAGCTTACCCGGAAGTTTTTCGAAAACCTGAAGATCCCCGTCCAGATGTTTCATTCATTCGGTGCATCTGAGGCAAAAGTGCCCGATCTCATGGACGTGGTTGTCGACCTGACCGAGACCGGCACCACGCTGCGCAAGAACGGATTGAAGATCATCGGGCAGATCATGGAATCTCACACGGTAATCTGCGCCAACAAGGCAAGCTGGGCAGACCCGGTAAAGCGCCGGGAGATTGAAGAGATCCGGACACTGCTCTTTGGCGTGATTGAAGCGAGGAACAAGGTGCTGCTGACGATGAA
>JANXYM010000053.1 GCA_025350045.1 Methanomicrobiales archaeon
CGCTTCTTTTTTACGGATTGTTCTATGAGTGCACGGATCTCTTCCTGCCAGTTCTGGTCCGGCATCTCGTCAATCATCTTCCGGACCCGGGTGTCAATTCTGACACTATAAACAGAAGATGTAGACATAATTATTTGTATACCTTTATTGTATATAATTCTCTGCTACCGGGAGGGTTCATCTGCCGGGCAGTCAAAATAAGCCCAAATAGGGCTCCATTTCCCTTCGGAAGATTCGGGTGAACATTTTATTTATTGACCCTTGTCCGCCGCGGGAAAAACCCCAGGGTATGCAGCCGGAATCGTAAAATCTCTTTTTAAACCACATAAACCCGTTTCTCTTTAAAGGTGCTCCACAAGGGTCCTTTTCGGGCACCCGCCATACTTGGAATGGCAGATGTTCCGGTCACAGGTTGAGACTATAACGGTATTTTTAGAAAACGGAGGTGGAAAATCTGGTGAATAACGGTGGTCTGCATAGCTGAAGTTTTCCCCTTTGAGTATACCCCCGGAGGTACCTGAAATGTTCCTTCGAATAAAGCGAAAATTGTGCTCCGTTCCTTATGAATCGCCGTATAATGTCTTATTTTTCAATAAAACGTATTTCATAATAAAAGCCCTTATCTTTCGAGAACTTATACTGCTGTGCCACACGGCCTGGCACAGGGAAAAGGCAGTAACGGGCGGAAACTCTCCTCGGGATAGTATCAGCAGACAGCGTACGCTCTTTACTTTCACCTGAATGTCCGGCACGCGGCAGGAAATGAAAGACCATGAGACTCAAAGACAACAAAAAAACGAACCGGGAGATAAACCGCAACAGGTCAGAAATAATTGAGATGAGCGGCATTCACGACCCCGGTATAGACAACGACTGCAGAAAATATTCGAGGGGAAACCCGCTGCAGCCACAGGAACAGCAGACTGAACAAACCGCCGAATCTGGATACTTCCGGTTGCCAATAATTGCACATGACCCGGCCAGAGGTGAGGCAGGATGACCAGGGGATACAAGCCGGTTGTCGCGATTGGCGAAGCGCAGCGCAAGGCGACTTCCTGGGGGTTTATGCTTATCTCGCTGGTGACGGAGGTTAAGCTCCCGTTCGATTTCGTGATCAATGACCGGGGCTGCACAAGCCTGGTCCGCATCAGGAGACTGAAGTATTCGCAGTACAGGATTCCAGATATTCTGATCTCCTGCGGGCAGGAGATCAAAGAATTACGGGAACTCCGGATCCCGGAAGGGATTTTCCGGGAACTCTGGGTGAGGGGGCCGGATCGTACCTGGCACCGGTACCTTGTTCTTGAGGAGGATATTGAGGTGCTCGAAAATAACGACAGCAGGCAGGAAGTGGATGAGCCTGCGGAAATTTCCGAGGTCCGGCAGCAAGGGATTGCAGGATAGTTATCCCTCTTTTTTTTTAAAAATGCCGGTCAGTAATCATAAGGAATTTTTAACTGCTGCCGGAATCACGCGACCATCTTCACCATACCGTTTTCGTATCCTGTGATCAGATTGTCGTGCGGCCGGGAAGTGGTCCGGACTTTCCCGGTTTCATCCGGAAAGCCCGGGGGGCGCCTGAAAAATCCCCGGCCTGCCCGGGCAAAAAAATTCTGACCATTCTGGATCCGGTTTTTAGGCATAATTCTTACGATAGGAAAAAAAGTTTCAGGTTTTTTCTCTCTCATCACAACTTACGGTAAAACACCCCGGCCTTCTCCGCCGCATTCCGGTCAACCATCCCCCGCACATCGATGAGCACCGGTTCGTCTTCCATAATGGAACGAATATCTGAAACGCTCATCTTCCTGAACGGCGCATGGGCAACAGCGATAATAACCGCATCCATCTTCATGTCCAGCTTCGGCAAAGGCTTTGCACCAAAATGCTTAATCACCGAATCGGAAAGCAGGGGATCATACCCGTACACGTCCACGTCGTACTCTTTGAGCTCGTGCACCATGTTTTCGACCGGAGACTCCCGGATATCTGCGACATCCTCTTTGTATGTCAGGCCCATGATCAAAACGCGGGATCCCTTAATAGTTTTCCCAACCTTATTAAGCCCCTTGATCGCCATCTCTGCAACATATTTCGGCATGCCATCATTGATAGAGCGGCCAGCCAGGATCACCTGGGCATGGTAGCCGACTTCCTTGGCTTTCTTTACGAGATAATACGGGTCAACGGGAATACAGTGGCCCCCTACCATCCCCGGGCGGTAGTGATGGAAGTTCCATTTCGTTCCGGCAGCCTTGAGGACTTCTTCTGTATCGAGACCGAGCCTTGCAAAGATCATCGAGAGCTCGTTCATGAGGGCGATATTGAGATCCCGCTGGACATTCTCGATCACTTTTGCGGCTTCCGCGGTCTTGATCGTGGGTGCCCGGTACACCTTCGTGACCAGACCATACAGTTCGGATAATTCGTCAAGGGACTGGGCGTCCATACCCGAAACAATCTTGCAGATATTGGGGAGCGTGTGTTCTTCATCGCCGGGATTGATGCGCTCGGGAGAGTAGCCGACCTTGAAGTCTTTCCCGCATTTCATGCCGGATTCCCGTTCAAGGATCGGTACCATGATATCCTCGGTAACCCCGGGATAGACCGTGGATTCCATAACCACGATCGCTCCTTTTTTCAGGTTTTTCCCCACGGTCTCTGAAGCGGAGATCACCGGCTTCATGTCCGGGTCCTTGGCTTTCGTGATCGGGGTCGGGACGGCGATAATGACAAAATCCGCCTGTTTTATCCTGGCGGGATCCGTTGTTGCCTCGATCTTATTGCCCTTTGTCCGGTTCAGTGCATCGACTTGTTTCTGGTCTCTCCGGTACCCGATGGTCCGCAGGTGCTCAGAAAAAGCCTCGGCAATAGGGAGACCGACATACCCGAGACCGATGACGCAGACGGTTTTATTGAGAAGTTTCTTTGAAGGCACGATGATAACTCCATGAGAATCCCACAGTATGTTCTTTTTTTTACCAGTAAAATATATCGAAGGAAATTGCCGGAATCAGAAGTAGCTGAGATGAAGGGCAGATACAAGCATATGCATGGATTTTTTCCTGTAGCCAACGAAGGGCAGGTCATACCATCACTTTATCACGGGGCGATGATATCGATGATCCGGTCACCGGCCATTCCGTCACCGAACGGGTTCTTCCATGATCGTGGCCGTGCGAGCATCCGGTCTGCTGCGCTTATGATCGATGCGGGATCCACACCCGCGAGGAAATTTGCTCCTGCGTCTACCGTTTCCGGCCGCTCGGTGGAGGAACGGATCGTCACGCACGGGACATGCAAGATACACGCCTCTTCCTGCACCCCCCCGGAATCGGTGAGGGCAAGACGGGCTTGCGATTCCAGCTGGAGGAATTCCAGGAACCCGAGCGGTTTTATCATCTGGAACCCTTCGAGTTCCAGCCCGAATGAAGCGATCATCTTTTCGGTGCGGGGATGGACCGGGAAGACAAGCGGCATGCCGGTCGACTCGTGAATGTGCGTAAGTCCCTCAAGGATCCCTTCCAGGCGCTTTCTGGCATCGACATTCTCCTGCCGGTGAAGGGTGACAAGGAAGTAGCCGTTGGGGGAGAGTCCGAGCCCGCTGACCGTATCCAACCGCTTCTTTGCAAGGGCGAGGTTCTCAAAGACCGCGTCCACAATGGTGTTTCCCGTGACAAAGATCTTCTCTTCAGAGATCCCCTCCCGACAGAGGTGCTCCCGTGCATTCTCCGTAGGGGCAAAGAGGTACCGGGAGAGGTGATCGGCAACAACGCGGTTCACCTCTTCCGGCATCGACCGGTCAAAGCTCCGGAGTCCTGCTTCCACATGTCCGACATCGATAGTCCGGGAGGAGTCCGTATGTACGGAGCATTTGGATGCAGCAAGAGTCCCGGCAAGGACCGTATTGGTATCCCCCTGGACGAGTACCACATCCGGTTTTTCCTTGATGAGGATCTTCTCGATCCCCGTCATGATCAGCCCCGTCTGCTCCGCATGGCTTTTCGATCCCACGTCGAGGTTGAAATCGGGTGCAGGAAGGCCGAGTTCCTCAAAAAAGACCTGGTCCATCTCGTAGGAGTAATGCTGGCCGGTGTGGATGACAAAAAAATCCACGTTCTTCCGCTGGCACGACCGGATGATCGGCGACATCTTGATGATCTCGGGGCGGGTGCCAAGAATAATTGCGAACATGGTCTGCTCTTTGTTCTTTCAATCCTGTTGAATACCGGGGAATTTATGAGTTCCCTATAGCGGGGAATGGATTTTCTTTGGGATGCGGGTATCAGGATACTGAATACAAAAAAATGTGAGGTATCTGGCAGGTTTTTTAAGGTCGTATCCTGAGTTCAGGAGTAAACAATCGCCCGGGAAGGGATGTTGTTATCCATGAACTTTTTATAAACTGGGATTGGTCATTTTTTTAGATACCCCGTGCGTCTGAGCCGGGTACACCAGCACCGTTTTGATGGGAGAAGGAGCGGTTCAAGCGTTCCATGATCTGCCAGAAACGGCAGAGAGTATTCCGATCATTATCCCCGGAATTTCCCCATCCCGGGAGCGGTACTCCGAAAACGGTATGTTCCCGCGGGCATCATGGTGGTATTTCCTTTGTCATAACCCAGGATCTATCCAAAACTTAATCATCCACCTGGTACCAATTGGATTTTAGAGGTAATGTCGATGAGCAAAAAATGTGGCAACTGTGGCGCTCCTGCTCCTGATGACAACGCGGTTTTCTGTAACCGGTGCGGGGCAGGGATACCGGCAACTGTCCTGACCTGCCGGAAGTGCAGGAAAACGTTTTCTGACGAGCAATCGCGTTTCTGCGATCAGTGCGGTTCCCCGCTGGCCCCGGTAATGCCGGCAGCTTTGCCTGTTATACCGGCAGCACAAGGGAAGAACTGCCCGGCATGCGGTTTTGAGAATTTCGGTGAGAACCGGTTCTACTGCAAAAAATGCGGGGCATATATCCTGAAAAGCGCACCTGTCCGAAAAAATAAACCCGCAGGAAAAACAGAGATCAGCAGACCGAATGAGGATGCTATCAGGATCAAACCGGCTGGCATGGAGGCATTAGGGAAGAGAACGGTACACGAACCGGTGAAGAAGGAGCTTCACCCTATGCAGCAGGTAGCAGTACCGGAGGAGCTGGTTAAGAAACCGGTGCGTCCCCTTTCAGAGCACAAAGCAGTAACGCAAC
>JANXYM010000108.1 GCA_025350045.1 Methanomicrobiales archaeon
GACCCCAGAATTCCCTGCCGGTGGAGACAGCAACACCTACACCCACCCAGACGTATGAAAATGTAGTTACCAGAGGAATATAACCGGATAATTTTCTTTTTTTTAAGTGCATACATCAGATCGGATCACCATCAGAACGACGAACGATACTCCACGGTGAGTTATTTAAGCGATGAAAACGATTTTAGTAAGGCACGAAAGTGACATCCCTGTCCCGGTAGGGTAGTGGACATCCTAAAAGATTGCGGATCTTTTGACCCGGGTTCAAGTCCCGGCCGGGGCGTACCTCATTTCATACCCAAATCTCTGCACCATAAGATTTTCTCTTTTAGCATTCCCTTTTTTTTGCGAAAAAAATGTGATAAATAACATTCAGCCGGGACGTTTTTCGTTTCTCTGAAATTTCTAAAAACAGAGGGAGTATTTTGAAGATGAGTTATCTGAACAAAAAAATGCTGTTCAGATCATTTTCGCCATAAAGAGGGCGATAAAACTGCAGATTGCAACCGCCAGTACGCCCATGACTGCATAATCGCCCCGGGCCAGGACCCGCTCGCGGACATGCGTCTTCCTGCCGGTCCGGTATCCCCGCATATCAATAGTGAGCCCAAGGACATTCGAGCGGAGCAGCGCGTTGGATACCAGCGGGATGACGATAGGGGCAACGCTGCGGATCTTGCCAATAAATCCCGTGCCGGGATTGTAGCCCCGGGCCAGCTGGGCCTCGTGGATGCGCTGTCCCTCGATCTGGAGGGTGGGGATGAACCGGAGTGCAATGATGAACATCAGGATGTAATCGATCGGCAGCCCGACTTTCTCCATGGCATGGACCAGGTCCCGCGGCTGGGTAGAGATCAGGAAGAGCTGGAACGCGAAGATGAGGATGATGAACCGGAGGGTCAGGATACATCCGACAGTAAGTCCTCCGAGCGTGATCGGAATGCTGCCTCCGAGGACAGGGATTCCCGGCGGGATAAGGTATCCAAGAATATCGCCATCAGGTATGGTGAGGAGCGTGATGAGGATGAAGATGAAACTCATCAGGATGATCATCTTAAGCTGCTGGAGCGACTCGGCAAGGAGTCTGCTGTAGGCTGCAAAGGCCAGCATGGCAACCACCATGAGGGTGAGGAAGACCAGGCTTGTCGAGACAAGGCACATCAGACTCACGATAATGATGAACGCGATCTTGGTATAGGGATGAAGCCGGTGCAGGAACGTGTCCTTATGAATATACTGGAGGATCTCTGCCATGGTCATGCACCCCCGGTATCGGAAACAATATGTCCCTTGTCCATGGTGATGACGCGGTCTGCGCAATGGGTTGCAATATCCCGGTTATGGGTGATGATGATGATCGTGTGCCCGTCCTGCTGAAGTTTTTTGAGGATGTTGATGACCAGGAGCGCCTCGTACCCGTCAAGACCCGTTGTCGGTTCATCGAGCACGATGACGCTGGGCTGCATGGCAACAACACAGGCAATCCCGAGCCGCTGCCGTTCTCCACGGGACAGCCAGCGCGGGTACAGGGAGGCAGATTCCGAGAGCCCGGCATCGAAAAGGGCAGCATCTATGACCGCATCGCCATTCCCAATCTTAAGATTATTCACCCCGTATGCAATCTCTTCCCTTACTGTGTCGGCAAAGAACATATGGTCCGGGTTCTGGAAGACCAGGCCGACATCATGGGCAAGGTCAGCGATGGTGCATTCCCGGGTGTTCTTCCCATTCACGATAACATCGCCATGCGTTGGCGAGAGAAGACGGTTAAAATGTTTGACAAGAGTGGTCTTTCCCGAACCGTTCTCCCCGACAACGGCAACAAACTCACCTTTCCGGATAGTGAGACTGACATTAGCAAGTGCCGTGACATCGCCATAACAATGAGAGAGGTTCCTGATGGAAATGAACGGCTTGTTGTCCTGTACGGCCGGAGTATTCTTCTGCACGGTTGAGAAGTCAGGAAGGATCATGCCCCGGATCCGGTCATCTTTAAGGACTTCTTCGGGCAGACCGTTTGCCGTGATCATGCCATTCTCCATCACAACAAGAGTATCAACCATCTCCCGGAAATGGTCGAACTTGTGCTCAATGATCAGGATGGTTTTTCCCTGGTCCTTGAGATCCTTGAGAATTACGGCTATCCGCCGGGTCGCATGTTCGTCGAGCTCGGAGGTTGGCTCGTCAAGGATCAGGATCTCGTTGCCGAGCGCGAGTGTGGCAGCAAGGGCAACCCGCTGCTTCTGGCCTCCGGAGAGATGATGCGGGGATCGATCCTTGAGTTCTTCGAGATAGGTTGTCCGCATGATCCCGGCAAGCCGCTCTTCGATGACTGCGGAGGTGAGACCACGGTGCTCGAGCGCGGACAGGATCTCTTCCTCAACGGTCGTGAAGATCATCTGGGCTTCGGGGTCATCAAAGACAACACCGACATTCTGTGCCAGGTCCGAGAGGCTGGTGTAGCCGGTGACATCCTTCCGGCCAATAATGATCGAACCTTCTTTCTTCCCGCCGTACTCGTGGTGCAGGATACCGGATGCGGCAAGGCAGAGCGTTGTCTTGCCGGCCCCGGAGGGGCCGGTCACCAGAATACATTGGCCTTTTTTTAAAGAAAGGGAGATCCGGTGCAGAGCCGGCTGCACCGTGCGGGGGTACGTATAACTGACATTGGTTAGCTCAATCATTCCTGTCCTCTAAGAAGCACCCTGCTGGAAGGGATGTAGAGGAGCTGAACTATGATTGCATTAAAGACTGCCGTTATGATTACGATGGGTACGAAGACTACAACAAATGCCATCAGGTCACCGTGATATTTGGGACTGGCAAGGACCGTAGCGCCAACGAAGAGAATTGCGACCGCAGCGAACGTGAAACCGCTTGCAAGGGTTGCGACAAAGGTGGTCACGGTCGGGGCAAACCGGGTCCTCTCGCACAGGACTGCATAGAGCGCAAAGCAGACCAGGGCACCCAACGGTTCGCTGATCAGGTTTGCAGGCGGGAACATCGAGCTGGATATGAGCATCGAGAGGGCACCGGCCACAAGCCCGATACCGAGAGCTTCGAGAACCTTAGGCCGTATCAGGATGATCGCGAGACAATAAAACGCAATGATCATATTCGGTGTTAAGGGCGTGTGGAGCATTGCGAGGAAATACCGGAGGATTGCACCGATGGCAAGCAGGATTCCGACTATGGCGATATCTTTGGACTTCATGGTAACATCACATCTGGATTTAAGGTAAGCATAACAAAGGCGGAAGAGTCATGGAGGACTGGATTGACTAAGTTATACGCTGATGTATACTTTTGTTCATCCGCGTATTAAAATGTAACTTTCCTGAAGGCAACACCCCCGTGAGTGCATCTCCCTTGACAGTGCCATTCATATCAGGTATTATATACCGGGAAATCTTCAGATGGTACGAGGATAGTTTGAATGAAACTCCTGGTCCTGTATTATTCAATGTTTGGCCATGTGCATGCAATGGCTGAAGCAGTGGCAGAAGGCGCACGGCAGGTACCCGGCACAGAAGTAACCCTTGCCCGGGTCCAAGAAACGCTCCCTGCAGCAGTACTGGAAAAGTTGGGTGCGTTTGAAGCCCAGAAAAAATTTGCTCACATCCCGGTATGCACACCGGATCAGCTTGCCAAAGCGGATGCAGTGATTTTCGGGACACCTACCCGTTTTGGCAATATGTGCGGCCAGATGCGCCAGTTCTTTGATGCAACCGGGGGCATCTGGAAAGCAGGGGCCCTTGTGGGGAAGGTCGGGAGCGTCTTTACCAGTTCCGCAACCCAGCATGGAGGCCAGGAATCCACCATCCTGAGTGTCCATACAACCCTCCTGCATCACGGGATGATCATTGCCGGATTGCCCTACTCCTTTGAAGGACAGCAGCGGATCGATGAAGTGACCGGCTGTTCCCCGTATGGTGCATCAACCATTGCCGGCAACGACGGGCAGCGCTGGCCAAGCGCAAACGAACTGGCCGGTGCCCGCTTCCAGGGAGCCTATGTAGCAGGAATTGCAGCTAAACTGGCAAAAAAAGAATCTTAAATAAAAAAAAGTTCTTCCGGATTTTTTTTGCCATCCTGTATTTTATTATTTTTTTTTTTTGATTTTCCTCTTGATCCGATTCCTGTTTTTTTAGGTAAGATTCATTGCCTTTCCCATACCCTTGTCGTATAAGGAGGTCCTGATGGTATTTTCTCCGGGAAGTGATGAGATCTATAAAGATGCACTTGCCCTGCATGCAAAGCACAAGGGAAAACTTGAGATCCGTTCAAAAGTCCCCTTAAAAAACAAATATGATCTCTCCCGTGCTTATACACCCGGCGTTGCAGAAGTCTGCCGGGAGATCGCCCGTGACCGGAACCTGGCGTATAAGTACACGTTAAAAGCGAACACGATTGCGATAGTCACTGACGGTTCAGCCGTGCTTGGACTGGGAAACATCGGGGGGTACGCTGCCATTCCGGTGATGGAGGGAAAAGCGATTCTCTTCAAGGAATTTGCGGGTATAGATGCATTCCCCATCTGTTTTGAGAGTTATGAGACCGATTTTACCGATCAGGTAAAAAATATCGCCCCGGTCTTTGGCGGAATCAATCTCGAAGATATTGCAGCGCCGAAATGCTTCGAGGTTGAAGATGCGCTGCAGGATATTGGTATTCCGGTAATGCACGATGATCAGCACGGGACTGCCGTGGTGGTACTCGCAGCACTTCTCAATGCCTGCAGGGTGACCGGCAGGAAATATGAGGATCTCAATATCGTGATCTGCGGAGCAGGAGCGGCAGGGTTTGCCATCACCCGTCTCTTAAAATGCATAGGCTACAACCCGGATGTCTGCACCAGGGTGCACGAAATTATCGTCTGCGATACCAAAGGAACAATCTTCCGGGGACGCGAAGGCCTGTATAAGAATAAGTACAAATTCATCCTCGCTGAAGAGACGAACCGCCCGGCCCTCGCCGGCACGCTTGCAGATGCCCTGATCGGCGCCGATGTATTCATCGGGGTTTCTGCCCCCGGCGTAGTTACAGAAGATATGATACGGTCGATGAACAAGGATGCCATTGTATTTGCTATGGCAAACCCGGTGCCGGAGATCTGGCCGGATGCAGCAAAGAATGCCGGTGCCGCGGTTGTCGGGACCGGCAGAAGTGATTTTCCCAACCAGATCAATAATGTGCTGGCATTCCCCGGTATCTTCCGGGGAGCTCTTGATGCCCGTGCCACCCGTATCACGGATGAGATGAAGATCGCTGCCGCCCACGCGATAGCAGGTTCGGTAAATAAACCTCATCGCGACCGGATCATGCCCAGTATCCTGGATAAGGCAGTGACAAAAGCGGTGGCAAAAGCAGTCCGGGAAGCGGCAGTTGCCTGCGGGTGCAGCAGGCATATTTAACGATCGATACATTTTTTTTATGATCATCCAGAACAGGTACCGGGAATTTTAATTCGCCATGATGACCAGATACCATCCCTGTTTTTCTCAGCCGGGAGGTGTCCGGCCATTGTCCGGAAGCAGATCTGCCGCTTCCTACCCGTACCCGGTGATCTCGTAATCGATGGCAGTTGAGTTCTTTGCACAATCCTTGCCATGGATGAGCACATCTTCAACCATCTTTTTAAGAAGCGCCGGGTATACTGCTCCTACCATCTCCTGCACCGGTTTGCCATTGCAAAAGAATTTAAACGTAGGTGTGCTCCTCACACCATAGCGCTCGGGGGCCCAGGTGTTGGTCAGGATATTGATCTTTACAAAGAGGACGGAATCCTTGAAATCTTCTGCAAACTGTTTGAAATACGGCTCCATCTGGTGACAGAAGGCACAGGACGGACTGTAGAACATGACAGCTACCGGTTTTGTTCCTTTTTCTACCGTTTTTTCCCAGATAACATCATCAACTTCAACGAACAGTTCTTCGGTCATAGGATGTCCTTTCTATGCCAGACATTAGAGAATGCTGCACATATAGTTTCTCCTGCAGGAAACCGTTGATCGTATGCCCGGCCCGATGGGAACTACCGTTTCCCGTACTCCCGTGCGCCGTTGACCCTGCAGGCAGCGGTGCACCGTCCGCAGAGATAACATTCCCGTTTCGAAGCGCTCTTTCCGGCACAATGTGCAGGACTGACCGTGGGGGCAAGGGTGGGGGTATGCACCACCGGTGCGATAGCCTGCGGAGTTGGAGTGACTGCAGTCCTGGTATAATCGCAGAGGGAGTTGTGATCCACGTACAGGAAACATTTACCCGGGTACGGGCAGAATCCCCTCCCCCGCGGACATATTGCTGCACAGACCGGCGCTGCAAGTGCGGTAATGCCGAGAGATCCCCAGAGAATTCGTCCGAATAATGTTTTTTGTGCCAAAGTCAGACTAGGTCCCTGTGTATTCCACGAAATACTCTCATACTATTGTTCAATATCATTGTACTCGTGACAACAGGCACGGGAATTTTTTCCGCAGTAAAATGATAACGTCAGGTACGCAGGATTTCCCTTTCCTCAGTACAGGATAACGCGGTCCCCTCCCACCCCTTCCTTTTTATACCACGGGCAATGCATATCTCGAATAGGAATAACCAGGAGGGATACGCGAATGCAGATGCGGATTGGAGGGAATAATTTTGAAAGTGCAGACGGGCGCTGGATTGACGTTAAGAATCCGGCAACCGGGGTTTTGATCGACCGGGTGCCTTCCGGAACACCGGACGATGTGGCCCGGGCCGTGGATGCTGCAGACGCTGCATTGGTCAGCTGGAAGAAAAAACCTGTGCGGGAGCGGGGAATGATCCTGTTCCATGCAGCCGGGCTCGTGAGAGAGCAGCACCGGGATATTGCAAGACTCCTGACCCTGGAACAGGGAAAACCGCTTAAGGAGGCAATTGACGAAGTGAGGGGGTTTGCCGGTATTTTAGAGTACTATGCCGGGATATCCGCCCATTCTTCCGGCGAGGCGATTCGCCTTGGTCCTGCCGGGGACTGCCTGGTAGTGCATGAACCCGTGGGAATCTGCGGGGCCATCATCCCGTGGAATATGCCGGTCATCATCATGGGCTGGAAGACCGGCCCGGCACTTCTTGCCGGCAATACCCTGGTGCTTAAACCTGCATCCACAACCCCCTTATCCTGCCTGAAACTTGCAGCGATTCTCGAAAAAGCCGGTCTTCCCGCGGGGGTGCTCAACGTGGTGACCGGCAGCGGGGAATCAGTTGGAGCGGCCATAGTCCGCCACCCCCTTATCCGGAAAGTCTCATTTACCGGAGACTGCATGACCGGCCGGAAAATCCGCGAGATGGCATCAGGACAGTCAAAAGATCTCATCCTGGAACTGGGGGGTTCTGATCCGATGATTGTCATGGATGACGCAGACATAGACAAGGCAGTAGAAGGAGCACTCCGCGGCCGCTTTTACAATGCCGGCCAGACCTGCACAGCAGTCAAACGCCTGTACGTGCACGAGAAGATTGCCGATATTTTTCAAAAGAAACTCCGCGTGCGTGTGGAAAGCTTAAAAGCCGGCAATGGTCTTGAACCGGGGATCGATATGGGTCCCCTGAACAGCGCTGGGCAGCGGGAGCGGATCTCGGGCATGGTGAATGAGGTGACCAAAAACGGTGAAGGAACGATTCTTACCGGGGGGTGCCCGCTCACCGGACCATCCTATGATGCCGGGCATTTCTATCGCCCCACGCTGGTCTCTGATGTCAGCCCGGGCTCCCGGCTCCTGACCGATGAGATCTTCGGGCCGGTATTACCGGTGATAACGGTCCCGGATCTCGATAGCGCAATCCGGGAGGCAAACCAGTCCCGTTACGGGCTTGGCGCCTCGGTCTGGACAACCAATCTTGCCACCACAAAACGCGTGTTTGACGAAGTCCATGCCGGCATCATCTGGGTGAACAGGCACCTCACGGTACCTCCGGAGATACCCTTCGGCGGCATGAACGAGAGCGGTATCGGCCGGGAGAACGGTTCGCATGCACTGGAGAGTTACAGCCGGACAAAAACCCTCTTTCTGGGCTGGTAAAAAAAGATCATTTTGTAATTTCCCCTTTTTTTTGGGCAAATACTCCCATCAGGCAGCAGTTCCCGCATACGGGTGCAGACGGCAGAAAAGAAGATGAATACCCGGTGTCAGGCATATTCCCCGGGTTTTTAAACGTATGCGGTACAACATCCTCCCCAGGGCAGTAATTTCCCGGGATTTATTATCAGAACAAGATTGCGCAGGCATCCGGTATAAAAAAAAGATTATCTGCGCCAGACCAGGGCCATGAGGGTAACTGCACCAATAATTCCTGCCAATGATACCGGCGACTTCTTTGTTGTGGGCAGGGGTGTTGCTGTGGTAAGCACCGGGGGCAGGGTCTGTTCGGTTATGACCGGTGCAGGAGTTGCCGGGGTAGCGGGCCGGGATGCAAGGAGAGTGAACAGGGTTGATCCGGTCACATCGACCGTAGTGCCCGTGACTTTAACGATATACTCATCCTGCCGGAACGTCGATGCATCGACAGGAAACGACCACCGGTTCAAGGAACCCGTTCCAGGCTTGACGCTGACTGAACCCGAGGCACCTGAAAATTCAGCATTCTGGGATTTGGACGTGGGCTTAAATGACGAAGAGGTGATCTCGACCATAAGGGTGTCATCAACAGCAAGGTTTGTCGAACCGGTAATCGTGAACTGTTCTCCCACCACATGATCCCCGACAGGGTCGATGAAGGCCGAAGGGGGGTTTACGATAAATGACGTGGTTGCAAAGGTATCATCAAGATTCTGGCTGTTGATGGCCTGCATCAGGGCGTTTGCGCCAGCAGGGGTCTGGAGACTGCCCGCACTGGTGAGCTGGAAGATGGAAGTCCCCGGACCGAGCTGCCGGTTGATCACGTTACCGGTTGCGGGACTGTAGTAAATATCAAACTGTCCGTTCATCATGGGATGCTGGATCAGGACAAAATACTGTCCCGGTGCAAGGCTGCGGGTATTGGCCGGGGTAAGTTCATATTCATAGGAATTATCAGCATTGGTTGACACCGTGCTGATCTTCACATAATTGGCCCCCAGCAGCCAGACCTGCAGGCCGCCCCGCGGGTGGCCGGTGGCTGTACCGTGGATATACACCGGGTCACCATTGGCGATCACCGGAGCCATGGAAAATGAACTTCCGGGGGTTAAGGAGATCCCCGTGACCGGGGGAAGAATCAGCACTACACAGAGCAGTACCAGCCATAGTGATTGACGATATGAATCCTGTATCATAGTACCCAGCCGGTATTATTCCTGCATGGTGATGAAGGTGTGGTTCAAAACGGGAGTGACTGCCATGGCAGACGCACGGTATATCTAAATAGTAAAATAGCAACCAATTCTCATGGATCAGAAACAGCAAACTATACGGGTGAAGCAGGATAAACCGATCTGCGCCCGATGCCAGGATACCAACCTCAAGCTCCGGCCGGATGGCAGTTATACCTGCAAACGATGCGGGTACGACAGCGCAAAATAAGAGAACATGGGAGTCCGGCCATTTTAAAAGATCAGACCATCCCCTATTTTATTAATCATCTCTGGCGGCTGCCAATGATGTTGATACCAGATTTAAACGCCGGACTATGGTTTTTTCTTAAAAAAAGAGATGAGATCTGGACGGACACGGTATTTTTAATTAAAATCACCATCAATACCGTTTTAGTTATAAAAAATCATTTTATTGGAGAGAACCATCAATGTCCGGGGAAGTCATGAAATCTTTATTTTTTACAATTCTCACTGCTTTTATTATCATTGCAGGTTGCATGGATTGCGGAGGAATCAATTCGGAATACGGCGGGTATCTGGACAATCAGGCAAATCGTTATGAACATGTGTATCTTTCCGATGCAGACCTGTTCCTTTCGGGAACATTTTCAGTAGATACCCACAACTCTGTCAATGGATCGGTATTTGGAACCTCGGGCCATACAATCCGGGGAAAATACCGATGGCAGGGAAATGACCTGACCCTGATCTCGGATACGGGCAACCGGTATGTTTTTTCAAAAGGCGGTGTTGGGGTTATTCTTATTTCAGGTTTCGAGAACTCAAAGGATCCGGTGAACCAGTTCTCATACCTGCATGTAATCCGACAGTGCTGATTCTTAAAAAAAAAGCAATAATCCTTAAAAAAATTCCCCAAACCCGGATTTTCCCGCAGGGTCCGGGGGATAATTTGCGGAGGGGGGATCTATCGGACAGGTTGAATTCCGGATTTACGCTCCGGGAAATACCTGCCCGTTTAAGGAATTATCGTATGCATTTTTTTTGTAAAACCAACAAAAAAAAGTGTACAAAAGCGGATACAAACCGGGTTATCGGAAATACTCGACCGCGTTCCGGAACAGGAGCATATTCATCGATTCGGTTGGCAGGCTCACACCGTTACGCCGCATCTCTTCTTTCCGGAGCGGCCAGTCATAGAGGTTGACAAACTCCATTGCCCGCTCGGGATGGGGCATGAGGCCCAGCACCTTGCCATCAGCAGACGTGATCCCGGCAATATCCTCCACTGAGCCGTTCGGGTTCCACGGGTACTCGCCATAGGCAGGAGAGAGATCCTCCCGGCAGTACGTGAATGCGATCTGCTTCTGGCGCTTCAGGCGCAGCAGTATTTCAGGGGAACAGGAAAGGTTACCCTCACCATGGGCTACGGGACAGTACAGCCGTTCTATACCCCGGGTCCAGAGATTGTCGGCAGCCGGCTTTATCGATACATACCGGCATTCCAGTCTCCCGATACGGTTCGGCATCAGGGCGATCTCGCGTGCATAGCGCCGGTCAAACGAGGGCACCAGGCCGAGATTTGCGAGGATCTGAAAACCATTGCAGATCCCCAGCACCAGGTTATCCCCGTCAAGAAACTCCAGCAGGTCGTCCCAGAGATTGTTTCTCACCCGGTTGGCATACGCGTTGCCGGCCCCGGTATCGTCCCCATAGGAAAAACCCCCGGGAAATACCAGCAGCCGGTAATCCGGGAGACGGTTTCGCCCTGCGATAAGATCATTGATATGCACAATGTCTGCTTCCATGCCGGCCCGGATGAGCGCTTCCTGGGTCTCCATCTCGGAGTTGATCCCAAACCCGCTCAGGATGAGCGCCTTCTCCCCAATCATGGCAAGGGTTGATCGCTGCGTTGCTCCGGTCGCCCGCGGGGCAATTCGTGCATCAAGGGTCAAGATCAGTACCCCCTGAATGGTGCTTTGTAGGCATTCTCAAGCTCCGCAACAGGAGTATCCACCAGGAGTTTTTCCGACGTAATCCGCAGGTTCCTGCCACCAACACGACCGAGTATCCGGGCATCCGTCCCGCAATACCGCTCGAACTCCCGCTTGTGATCCGGCGCTACCGTGACTACGAACCTGCCGAGAGATTCAGAGAAGAGATACAAGTCCGGGCGCATGGCAGCCGGGATCGTGATATCCATGCCCCGCTGGCCGGCAATGGCTACTTTTGCAAGGGCAGTTCCCAGACCCCCATGGCTGACAGGAAACGCTGATGCCACCAGTTCATGGGAGATGGCTTCCGTCAGCCTCCCGTAGCGGGCTTTTACCATGACAGCATCCAGTCCGGGCACGGTATTACCGGTCCCGCCAAGTAAGGCAAAATATTCAGACCCGCCCAGTTCTTCTGTAGTATCACCGATCACGTAGACCAGGTCTCCTTCAATCTTCGCATCCATGGATACGGCTTTTGTTACATCCGCATGGATTCCGATCGAGGAGATGAGCAGGGTGGGGGGAACCGAGATCTTTACCGGGTTGTCATCCGCATCGAATCCCGAGAAATCATTGTACATGCTGTCCTTGCCGGAAATAAACGGGGTGCCAAAAGCAACAGCATAATCATAACATCCCTGTGCTGCACGTTTGAGCTGGCCAAGCCGTTCGGGTTCATCCGACGAACACCAGCAGAAGTTGTCGAGAATCGCGATCGTATCGAGCGGGACGCCGATTGCAATGAGGCCACGGATTGCTGTATCAATCGCAGCTCCTGCCATGCGATAGGGATCAATCTCGGCATAGGAAGGAAAGAGGCCCTGCGAGAGACCAACACCTTTCTTTGAACCGGGGACCACTTTCGTGAGTGTGGCTGCAGCTTGGACCCGGCCTGCACCCTGCACAGGCCCGAGCACATGACCGCCCTGCACCGTATGGTCGTACTGGATGGAGATAAACTCCTTTGAACAGAGATTTTTCCGGCCGAGCATTGAGCGCAACAGGAGATCAAGACGGTCCGGACAGACGGAGTCGGGTTCGGGATGGGTCTTTTTTGTATACGCAGTCTTTAAGTGTTTTTTTGGCAAACCGTCGTGGAGGAAATCCAGGGCGATATCCATCACCACATTGCCATGCCACTCAACTACGCATTTACCCGAGTCCGTGAATTTCCCAATCACCGTTGCCTCTACTTCCCGGCTCTGCATCAGATTCATGAGCGCGGTTAGTTTTTCCGGAGGAACAGCCAGGGTCATGCGTTCCTGCGATTCGGAGATCCAGATCTCCCAGGGAGCCATGCCATGATACTTCAGGGGGACTTTATCGAGATACACGTGGCACCCGTTGCACTCCTTTGCCATCTCGGCAACCGAACAGGAGATCCCGCCGGCCCCATTGTCCGTGATGCTCCGGTACAACTCCTGGTCCCGGGCTTCCTTGACTATCACATCGGAGAGTTTTTTCTGGGTGATCGGGTCACCGATCTGGACTGCGGTCACCGGGCTGGCCGGGTCGAGGGCTTCAGAGGAGAACGTAGCCCCGTGGATGCCATCTTTGCCCACGCGTCCGCCCGCAACAACAATGAGATCGCCCGGCAATGCTGCTTTCTCATAGAGTTTCCGGCCTGCATGTTCAAGGGGCATGACCCCGACCGTCCCGGCAAAGACGAGCGGTTTTCCCCCGTACCGCTCATCAAACCAGCACCATCCCTGGGGGGTGGGGATGCCCGAGCAGTTGCCGCCAACGCCAACCCCCCGCACTACACCTTCGAGAATCTGCCGGGGGGAGAGAATGGGGTTTGTCTTATTCCTGCCGCGGAAAAGGGCGGGATCCGTGTCCGGATCTCCCACGCAGTACCCGTAGAAGTTGATGCAGGGTTTTGCCCCGAGCCCAAACCCTATCGTGTCGCGGTTCACGCCGACAATACCGGTCAGGGCGCCACCGAACGGGTCAAGCGCGGAAGGGGAGTTATGGGTCTCGACTTTGTGGGTCACGAGCCAGGTATCGTCAAAGATGATCGAACCCGAGTTGTCCGTAAAGACCGTGACACAGATGTCCTTATCCCCTTTTTCGGCACGGATTTTGTTGGTCGCATCCTGGATACAGGTCTTGTAAAGCCCCCGGGGAAGATCATCATCCATTGCCGAGGCAAAGATCGTGTGCTTGCAGTGTTCGCTCCAGGTCTGGGCAAGAGATTCGAGTTCAATGTCGGTGGGCCATCGCATCTCTGCATCAAAATAGTCCCGGATGGCATGCAGCTGGGCGAGATCGAGCGCAAGGGGTCCCCTCCGCAACCCGGTTGAGGAATCGTAAATTCCCTCCTTGCCCATTCGTGCCAGATCCGTGTCGTCGATGTCAAGGTCAACAATGTCCGCAGAAGTCATCTCATGCAGGTGAACGACAGGAACGACCGCTTCCATACCCTTGTCGCCATACTCCGCCCGGGTCCTGATATGTACCCGGTTCACCAGCGGATTTGCCAGGGTGGAGGCAAGTTTTCCGAGTTCCCGAGAAGATAAGGTCCCGCAGACCAGGAAAAGCTGTGAAGTATAGACCCCTTCTCCTTCGATAAACTTTAAGGAGAAAAAGTCCTCGATTGTCTGTCGTGCGGTGGTGCCGACATTATCAGTCACTCCCGGGAGAAAACCGACTTCGATCGCGTAATCAAACGGTATCCGGGTGGGAGTGTCGATAAGGAATTTCTGGACCACGGGATTGATGAGTTGTGTACCGATATCTGCAAGTTCTTCTCCGGAAAAATCACGGGTCTGCATGGCGATGGTATAGACATCGATGAGATGCAGGCCATCGATGGGAAAACCTAAGGATCGAATCCTGCTGGTCCGGGTTTTGAGCCGGGGGTCGGCAGTATAATGAACTTCTATCCGGTGGACACAACGCTCCATGCTTTACTATGTGGGACTGCAATTACAAAATAGATGCCGTAGGTGGATCAGAACGCAGTCCACATCATCCCTATAGCAAATGCGGTCCTGTACTCCTCACCGGAAAGACCGGGGCACTTTGCCTGGAGCAGGGCGAGCGCAGTTGCGATTGCCTCATCCCCGCTCCCGTATTCTCCGTCACGGAACGCATTGCAGATATCATAGACATCGTGCTTAAGCCGCTGGATACGGATCAGCGCATCCCGGCACATGGCCGGGGATTCGTTCTGTACCCTGTCCCGGATCCGGTTGAGAAGATCCATATCATCAGGTGCCGGACAGGAAGGCGGTGACCGGCCCTTGCGGAAGATCAGGTCAAACGCAATACTCATGACTTCGGGACCGGGTGGCGACGCGGGTAGTACCATGGATATATCCCTCATCCGTAAGGAACCGGGGTGTTTGCAGTCCCGTTGATCCAGTCATCCGGCTCTGTCCAGTCAGCATCCGGTGACTTTGCAAAATAAACCTGCACCAGTCCCTTCTGCTCCAGGATGCGGAGTTGTGGCAGTTCGTAGGTATAAAAAATCCGGTTTGCCCGGGCCCCTTCAACAAAACACCAGGCCTTCACCGGTCTTCCGGTTGCGAACGCTATGGGTTCAATCAGATCGGTATACCGGGCTGAATAGAGCCCCCAGATCTCGTCAGCATCGGCAAATGTCACCGGATGAGGATCGGTGTAGGCAGTACCAAAGATTGAGACCGTCCCATTGAGAGCAGCAGCCCGCTCGTACCAGTGTTCTTCGATGAGCCGGGTATAAGAGGGATAATTATAGTAAGCCGAGGTACCCTCATCCCAGATTGCGCGATTGGGGGGAACTGCAGCTGCTGCCGGCCCTTCGTTGACAGCATCCAGCAGCCGGAGGAGGCTGCCATGGTTTCCCTTGCCGGACCAGAACCCCATATGGACCTGGGTACCCGGGGTTGCCAAGAGAGGTTCGGAGGCAATGGCTTCTGTATAGAGTTTTTCGGTAAAGGCTCGATCCCCAAACTGCACGGACTTATCGGACGGCAACGTGAAGACCGGGACCAGGCCTAAATCCGGGGTGCACTCCGTGCTGCACGACAAGACAGGACATGGACCCGGCGGGGGGAGTATGCCCGTCACCGACAGAAGGACGATCCCCGCTAAGATCACGAGCAGGACAATGCCCACAGTCCAGGGATTCCGGTATTTTTCCAGGATAGGAGGCGTCATGAAAAGACTCCGTTTTTCTTTTGTAATCATTCTTTGGCAGGCTATCTATTTGGACTTTTTATAAAAAACGCGGATGAGGGACGGCCATGTCGAACACCGGTTTAAGTTAAAAAAACCGCAGAATATATACACAATCCGATGACACGCTTAATGAGTTACATGCCAAAAAAATGTGAGCGATGCAGTACTCCGGCGCTTGATGACCATTCCGTTTTCTGTAACCGATGTGGTTCTCCGGTCATTGAAGAGCCGAAAATAACCGTCCCTGTCTGCAGCCGATGCCAAAGCCCGGCTCCCAATAATGAAGTGCTTTTCTGTAACCGGTGCGGTACGGCATACCCCCCGGCAGAACCGGAGCATACCAGCCCGCTCTGCCCGCGCTGTGGAAATCTCATTCACGATGAACAGTCTGAGTTCTGCAACAGGTGTGGAGCTCCCGTGCATGAAGGGGCAGAACCCGAA
This sequence comes from Methanomicrobiales archaeon, assembly GCA_025350045.1. Lineage (GTDB taxonomy): Archaea > Halobacteriota > Methanomicrobia > Methanomicrobiales > Methanospirillaceae > Methanoregula. The sequence goes on from JANXYM010000108.1 coordinate 15,871, forward strand.
GTGCCCCTCTGCAGCAGGTGCGGCAATCCTGCTCCGGATGCCGATGCGCTTTTCTGTAACCGATGTGGTACTGCCTACACAAAAGAGCCGGTGAATATCATCCCGCTCTGCCCGCAGTGCGGATATACGATTCCTGATGATCAATCGCAGTTCTGCAACCGGTGCGGGACATCAGTCGGCACAGAACCGGTGAACAAAATACCGGTCTGCGCAAAATGCGGTGCCACGGCACTTGATGCTGAGACACTCTTCTGCAACCGGTGCGGGACTGCATTTATTCCCCCGGGCTCACCGCAGAAACCCGTTCAGGTACGGAAACATGCACCTGCCCCGGCGGCATCAGTCAAAATTTCCCAAAAGAAACAGGCTCCTGCAGTTGTGGTTCCTGATGATCTCTGGGATCCGGTTCCGGATGAAGAGTATCCCCATGCTTCATACTCTCTTCCGGTAACACCTCCGGCATCCTATACAAAGAAACAATATGCCCATCTCCCTCTCGTAGCCGAAGAACTGAGAGGGCCAAAAGCCAGAGATGAAAGTATTGTGATTGCGGGAAACTCAAAAAAATATAGCCACCTGCCATTAATCGCCGATGAGTTCAAAGAGAAGCAATCCCCCCGCATTGAAATAGAGTCCCCGTATTACCCCGGACCCCCAAAAGAGAAGAAGACCGGCAAGCAAAAAAAAGGGTTCTTTGATCTCATGAAAAAATAAGCGGCAGGATCATTTTTTTATTCGTAATTTTTTTTCTTTTTTTTTTAGATCATCCCCGTCAGGGTATCCTCGTCTTTGCCAGCCAGGTAATCCGGGTGGACTTCCTGTCGTGCAAAGAGGGCCAGGATGAGGATGATGATCGCAACCACAAACGAGAAGAAGAAGGCAAGGTCAAACCCTGCCGTCATCAGGTGCAGCTTGATATTGGCAGGAGCGCTTTCCGTGATCCCCCGGTTTTCTGCAATTGCGGTGATACCCTGGATAAAAACGAGGTTGGCAAAGGCTATCCCCAGGGTTAAGGGGGCGAACCGTTCAAGACTCGTGAGGCTCGAAACCATGCCCTGGTATTTCTTTGCCACCGAGTTCATGATCATGTTCGATGCCGGCGTGACCACCAGGCCAAGACTGAACCCGATAATGAGCAGGCAGAGGATTACAAATCCCGTTGACGAATCAACCCGGAGGAGTGTCATCAGGTAATACCCGGCAACCAGGAAGATTCCCGAAGCAATGCAGAGCACTCTCCCGCCTACCCGGTTATACAGCACGCCCGCAAGGATACCCGAGACCATCATGGCTACCGAAAGGGCAGTCAAGATCAGCCCGGCATCGGAAGTGCCGTACCCTTTCACGTACTGGAGATAGAACGGGAGCAGGTAATTGATACCGGCAAAGCTGAAAAAGACCAGCGACATGATAAGATTGGTCAGGAGGAAATTCCTGTTCTTAAAAAGGCGGAGCTCCAGCAACGGGTCGGGAATTCTGAGTTCGTGCAGGACAAAGTAGGCAAGCGTAATGAGAGCAAGTGCCAGGGTACCCAGAATGACCGGGGAGGTCCAACCCAGAGTATTGCCTTCGGATACCGAGAAGAGCAGGGCTGCAAGTCCGGTAAAGATGAGGAATGCCCCGGCTTTGTCAAAGCCTCCCGGGTTGTCATGGGGTGTGGATACCGGAATAACTTTCAGGCCCAGAAGAATCGCGATAATTCCCACCGGCACGTTGATTAAAAAGATCCAGTGCCAGGAGAGATACTGGGTGAGTACGCCGCCAATAGTCGGCCCGATGGCAGTGCCAAGTGCAGCAACCGTCATGATGATCCCCATAGCTTTTCCTTTCTCTTTCATAGGGATATACGCGGTAACCATTGCCGGTGCAATCGCGGTTATCATTGCACCTCCGATTGCCTGGAAAGCGCGTGAACCAATGAGCACGGGAAATGAATTCAGGAGATCGGGCAGGAGCCCGCAGGAGAACGATCCCAGGGTAAAGATGACAAAACCCGAAAGGAAGACTTTCTTAAACCCGATGCCATCCGAGAGTTTGCCAAAGATCAGCACACAGCCGGCCATCACCAGCAGGTAGATGGTCGCAACCCAGCTCACGGTACTTGAAGACAGATTAAAGTCTGCAGATATGGTCGGCAACGCGATGTTGACGATCGTTCCGTCCAGTGCCGACATGAACGCGGCAAGAGAGATGGAGATGATGAGGAGATTGAGACCGGCCTTGCCGGTGCCCAGGCTGTTTTTTTCCATGTATGGTACTGGGATGGCGGGATAAAAAAGATGCGGGGAAGTCAGGTATAAAGTGTTATGGCGCTGGTATCCTTTGTGTTTTTTTAAAAAAGAGATGATTATTATTTTTTTGACACTGTTATTTTTTGACACTGTGCATGAACAAAAGACTTTGATACATGGCGATAATGCCCATCCAACTACCGCCACAGGTAGGCAGGCGGTTGGATGGGGAGATTAACTCTCTTAAGCTCTGTTGAAATTCTCATTTTTATTATCTGCTTACTCTTGTCCGGCTGCTTTGCGAGTAAACCCTCTCTTCCATGGAGGGGAGAGCATTCCCTGAGGTGCACCCCCTTGATCTCCTGTTCATCTAAGGATTCACTAACCTCATGTGTCATTATCGCTGCGTGAGAACCAGAGCGGCAGGGGCACGCGGACATGCCCAAAAAAGCATCGGAAAAAATCGAATAGTTTCTCCAGAGCACAGAATTTCCCTGATAGTCCGGTATTGCCTCATTCAAGAGAGGAAGCGTCCGCAAATAAACAATGAATTACTTACAGCAAGGAAAAGGGTGAGTGGGAGGAGTAAGCCTCCTTTTGTTCTAGCGGCATTCAGCTCTGCGCCATACCCGGGCGGATACCGGACTATCCATGTGCCCTGTTCTGGCTTGCACCCGCAGGGATTCGTCGTTCCAGCGTATCCTGTTCCTCAGACGCTCAGCGAGTTACTCGCACGGTTGCCCGCGCTTCTTGCCTTTTTAAGGCTCGATCGCTTCATAGCTAAGAACAGGCCGTGTCGTTTCTGTGCCATAGCCGTGACTCTCGCCACCCGTACTTGCGTACGGCTGCGTGACCGGTGGGTGGGGGGACTTTCCTCAGCAACATGTTTCAGTCACCGTCAGCCGCTCTCTCCCTCTCACTCATACTATTTATCGGCCGGGCAGATAAGCGCAGCGCCAGTGATTTTGAGGCAGGGCTTTGAAATATCGAAAAGCGATACCCGGGGATTTTCGACCTGGGTATTTAATACTGTGATGAGGAGACAATACATTTTCCCGATAATTCCTTACTATTCGATTACATTGTGATCCCCTCTCTACCTAAAGAGGGGGAGGCATCCCAAGGGGTGCACCCCCTTGACCCCCCTTTTATCTTTCATTTTTCCGGACAAGGAGGATAATTGTTGCATGTTATTTGGATTGATTGGATGGACGGTAAACAATCATAAAAAAATCATCGTCATTACCGATTGAACCGCCGCGGGGGCGCCCCGTCGGGGGCGGCGGGGTAATCACGTTGGGGGTATGGGGGCATCAGCCCCCATCAATGCGATGACCTTAATCAATGATAACACGAACATACAAAATCGTTCGATACATTGTTATCCATGCTGCGCTAAGCAGAGTCACAACGAGGGAGAAAAACGTATGCTGACCGCAGAAGAAGGAACACTTGCTATCCGGCTCGCACGCAGCGCACTTGAACACACAATCGGGAAAAAACCGGATCCCAAACCCAGACTCACCCCGGTCTTTTCTGCCAAACGGGGGGTCTTTGTCACGCTCACCCGCAATGGCGAACTTCGGGGTTGCATTGGTCTCCCGTACCCGGTGATGCCGCTGGGCGAAGCTATCGGGTACGCGGCCCGATCAGCAGCGCTCGAAGATCCCCGCTTCCCGCCCGTATCCTCGGACGAACTCCCCGTAATTGATCTCGAAGTCACGGTCCTTACGGTCCCCGTACCGCTGTTGTGCGAACCGGCAGAGCGCCCGGCCCATGTCGAAGTGGGAAAACACGGGCTGATCATCCGGGGTATGGGCATGAGTGGTCTCCTGCTCCCCCAGGTGGCTACCGAGTACGGGTGGGACAGCACTACGTTCCTCGACCATACCTGCAGCAAGGCCGGGTTGCCGGGTAAGTGCTGGACTTCCGGAAATATCGAACTCATGACCTTTGAAGGCCAGATCTTTTCTGAGAAGAAGGGAACCGTTTAACCTCTTGACCGCACATATAAAGGCACATTAAGGGTGCCACATGGGAATTTCCTTTGAAAGTCTGTACAGCGATATCGCCGGCCGCTGCGGGAAGCTGACGGTCGGTAAAAAGATTGTAAAGACTCCTGCCCTGCTCCCGGTCATCAACCCCCATCTCCAGCTCGTTACGCCAAAAGAACTCCGGAAGATGGGTGTTGAAGCGATCATCACCAACGCGTACATCTTTTCCCAGAGCAAGCAGTACCGGGAGCGCGCTCTCTCAGAAGGCCTGCACAGGGTGCTGGATTATGACGGCGTCATCATGACCGACTCCGGGTCGTTCCAGTTGTCCGTGTACGGCGAAGTCTCGATCACCAACACCGAGACCCTCTCGTTCCAGCGCGATATAAAAAGCGACATCTGGGTGCCGCTCGACATCCCCACCTCCCCGGCCTCTGACCGTCAGACCGCCGAAGGCGAACTCGCAATTACCCTGCAGCGCCTCGCTGAGGCAAAACGGGTCTTTGGTCCCGATGCCCCGATTGCCGGCCCTGTCCAGGGCGGCATCTTTGAAGACCTGCGTGAACGGGCAGGAAAGGAAGTGACCGATCTTGGTTTTACGTTCTGCCCGATCGGTGCTGTGGTCCCCATCATGGAGCAGTACCGGTACCGGGATCTTGTCAGTGTTGTGATGGCGGCAAAACGCACGATCTCCCCCTCAGCCTGCGTCCATCTCTTCGGTGCCGGCCACCCCGCCATGTTCGCGCTCGCGACTGCGATGGGTTGCGATCTCTTTGACTCGGCTGCCTATGCGCTCTATGCAAAGGAAGGACGCTACATGACCGTGCACGGCAGTTACAAGATCGATGAACTCACCGATCTCCCCTGCGCCTGCACTATCTGCCGCACCCATACGGTTGAAGAACTCCGCACCTCCCCGCAGCGCGACCGCCTGCTCGCCCTCCACAATCTCTATGTGACCCTGGCCGAGATTGCCCGCATCCGGCAGGCAATCTTTGACGGCTCGCTCTGGGAACTGGTGGATGAGCGCTGCCGGGGCCACCCGCAGCTGCTCGCCGGTTACCGGGCCCTCCTCCTCCACAATACCGAACTCGAAACAACCGACCGGACCTCCAAGCGCCGCTTCTTCTACCGGGGCGACGAGAGCTGCCAGCGGACTGAAGTGCTCCGCTACCAGCAGCAGCTCGGGCGGCTTCGTCTGGGAAAGGAAGTACTGGTGGCATTCGATGGGGGTGCACGGGAGGAATTTTGCGATACGCTCCTCTTCAAGCCCCCGTTTGGCCCCTACCCCAAAGAACTCAAAGAGACCTTCCCTGTTGGCCAGAGCGAGATCCCCGAATGGGACGATGCCATGGTGCGGCAGGGATGCCGGGGCATCCGGGCTCTCGTAAAGAGCCACCCGGATACCCGGGTCGTAGTCTCCTGCAGCACGCGATGGGAGACAATCCTGCGGCAGGAAGTGCCCGGTTGTGAGGTGCGCAGTGACCCAGTTTAATATCCGTAAACGCGATGGTCTTGGCCGGACCGGGCTCTTCAGACACGAAGGAACGGATCTGCGGTTACCGGCTGCTACGGACACGATCGCATTGTTTCCCGCGCTCGGGACCCTCCGGAACGCCAATATGCCGGTCTGTGCCCCGGCCGCGGTTGCCCGGCAGTTCCCCCCGACAACGGGCATGCAGCCGGTCACCATCCATCCCCAGCTGGACAACACCGCTGCGAGCGGCGACTGTGTTATGGTGGCCAACTGGCAAACCGCCTTTGCCAATCCGCGGAATTATGTTGAATGGCTGGTGGGCTTAAAGAAGAAGACTCCCGCCGATACCGCATGGTACGCCCCGGCAGCCGCCATCCCCTCAACGGCCGCCATCCTCTGCTACTCCGGTTTCGATCTCTTCGATTTCATTGGCGCAGACCTCAAATCCGCGCAGGGCATCTTCTGCACTGCCGACGGCGAGTTTCCTGCCGATGCAATGGAAAGCGGTATCTGTACCTGCACCGGTTGTACTGCAAAGGATCTCAAGGAGCACAACCGGAATGCACTCCGGCAGGAACTTGCCCTCATCGCCCGCTTCATCGAGCAGGGCCAGCTGCGGGACCTCATCGAGTCCCGCTGCCGGATGAGTGCAAACCAGGTAGCAATCATGCGCCATCTCGACAACCAGTACGCGTTCATGGACGCAGCCCAGCCGGTGGGACGAAGCGGCGTGATGCGGGCAAACTCCGGCGATTCCATGCAGAGGGTCGAAGTCCGCAGGTTTGCCGAACGCGTGCTCACCCGGTATATACCACCCAAGACCGATGTAGCTGTCCTCCTGCCCTGCTCGGCAAGGAAGCCCTACTCGCTCTCCCAGACGCACAAGCGTTTCCAGCAGGCAATCGGTGGCCGGGCGCACGAACTGATCGTCACCTCCCCGCTCGGCCTCGTGCCCCGGGAACTTGAGACCGTGTACCCGGCGGGACACTATGACGTACCGGTCACGGGTTACTGGGATGCAGAGGAATGCGCCTTTATCAGCAGCATCCTCACCCGGTACTTCAGACGCCACCCGTACCGCCGCATCATCGCCCATCTTGAAGGCGGTGCCTTAAAAGTTGCCCGGCAGGCAGCCGAAGCAGCGGGTATCACGCTCGAATGCACCTGCGAGGAACACCCGACCAGCGATACCGCCCTCAATGCCCTGGATACGGCCCTTGCGGGAGAACGGAGGATAAAGGATGACCGGCTGCATGGCATGGCCTCGTACCAGTTCGATATCGATCTCGATACCAAAGGGTGCACGCTCCGGGGCCACTTCCCGGAGGTATTCTACAGCCGGAACAATCTCCAGCTCTTCTCGATTGACACCGGTACCGGCCTGCTCCGCCCGACCATTGACGGCTGGCACCTGATACCGGAAGGGTACCGGGTGCATATCGATGATTTCATTCCCGAAGGCGATGTGCTGACGCCGGGCGTCATGAAAGCAGATCCGGCAATCCGGGATGGCGATGAAGTGCTGGTCGTGGGTGCGCGTGCCCTGGCCACCGGCCGGGCCGCCATGCCGGCGGATGAGATGCTCCGCTCAAAGCGCGGGGTTGCTGTCCGGGTGCGTAAGATTAAGCGATTGTAAAGAAAATTTATGATCCATACTTCTTGATCCAACAATAGTATCCCGATAATTTTCAGGAGTGATAAGGGTTGTATTCCATAGAAAAAGCAGAGCAGCTTGCCGATAAGGTGTACCAGATGTGGGTAAAGGCACCACACGTGGCCCACCATGCACAGGCCGGACAGTTTGTAATCTTCCGGATCGATGAGAAAGGCGAGCGCATCCCCCTCACCATTTCCGCAGTGGACGGGGATTCCTTCCGGGTCATCTTCATGACCATAGGAAAGACCACGACCCATCTTGCCGCACTCAGGGCAGGCGATTCTGTACAGGACGTGGCAGGCCCTCTCGGAAAACCCAGCGAGACGCACCGTTTCGGCACCTGCGTGCTGGTCGGCGGCGGTGTCGGCACCGCAAGTCTTCCCATCATCGCCCGTTCCTTAAAGGCATCGGGCAACCGGGTGATCGGCATCGTCGGGGCCCGCAATGCCGGCCTGCTCATTTTGGAAGACGAGATGACGAAAGCCTGCGATGAACTCCTGATCTCCACCGATGACGGCACCAAAGGCTTTCACGGGTTTGCCGCCGACCTGCTCAAACAGGTGATGGCACGCGAACAGGTCGATGCGGTCTGGATCATCGGGCCTGCGATGATGATGAAGGTCACCTGCGAGGTGACCCGTCCTGCCGGGATTAAGACCTTTGTCAGCCTCAACCCGGTGATGGTGGACGGGACGGGGATGTGCGGGTCGTGCCGGGTGATTGTCGGTGGCGAGACCAGATTTGCCTGCGTGGACGGTCCTGAGTTCGATGCCCACAGGGTGGACTTCAACATGCTGATGGGCCGGCTCCGCACGTACCAGCCTGAAGAGAAAGAATCACTCGAGCGCTATAATGCGCATATCTGTGCCTGCAGGGGTGGTGATTCCCATGCATGACCGGAACGTGGAACAGCGTCTTCATGATTTTAAGGAAGTGGACGGGGGCCTGACCGCTGACGAGGCGAAGATTGAGGCAGAGCGCTGCCTCCAGTGCAAAAAACCGCTCTGTGTCAAAGGCTGTCCGGTCACCATCGATATCCCCGCATTCGTCCGCGAGGTCGCCTCCGGCAACTTCAGAAAGGCTGCCGCTGTCATCAAGGAGCAGAATATGCTGCCAGCCATCTGCGGCCGGGTCTGCCCGCAGGAAGTACAGTGCGAGGGGCAGTGCATCCTGGGTCTCAAGGAAAAACCCATCTCCATTGGCGAACTGGAGCGGTTTGTTGCCGATACCGAACGGGCGCAGGGCCTGGTGCTCCCCCAGAGGAAGGCAGCAACCGGACGAAGGGTGGCAGTTGTCGGCGCTGGCCCGGCGGGACTTACGGCGGCAGCCGAGCTCGCCCGCATGGGCTACGCTGTTACGCTCTTTGAATCGCTCCATGCTGCGGGCGGGGTGCTCATGTACGGCATCCCTGCTTTCCGCCTGCCCAAGGAGATTGTAAAAGCCGAGATCGATGCAGTTCTCTCGCTCGGGGTCGAGCTGAAACTCAATCACCTTGTCGGCCGCAGTGTCACGGTTAAGGAACTGCTCAGTTACGATGCCGTATTCCTCGGCACCGGCGCCGGCCTGCCCTACTTCATGGGCCTGCCGGGCGAAAATCTCCCGGGGGTGTACTCGGCAAACGAGTTTTTGACCCGGGTCAACCTGATGCATGCCGATGCATTCCCGGTATCCGACACCCCGATCAAGCGGGGCAGCCGCGTGGTTGTTGCCGGCGGGGGGAACGTGGCCATGGACGCTGCCCGGGTTGCCCGGAGACTGGGCGGCAAAGTCACGCTGGTCTATCGCCGGCGCGAAGAAGATCTCCCTGCCCGCGAGGAGGAAACCCGGCGGGCAAAGGAAGAGGGCATCGAATTTGTCATGTGCGCCAACCCGGTGAAGATTCTCGGGGACCAGGGGATCACCGGTATCGAGTGCGTCCGCATGAAGATGTGTGCTGCCGATCAGTCGGGCAGGCCGGAGCCCGTACCCGTTGAAGGCAGCCATTTCACTATCGATGCGGATGTCTTTATCGCTGCTATCGGCCAGGGTCCCAACCCACTCCTGATCAGTGAAATTCCCGATCTCAGGCGGGGAAAACGCGGGAATGTCATTGTTGACGATCAGTTCCGGACTTCCATGCGCAAGGTCTTTGCCGGCGGGGACGTGGCTACCGGGGCAGCAACCGTCATTCTCGCTATGGGTGCAGCCAAGAGTGCGGCACATGCGATCGATACAATGCTGCGGGAAGAATAATTTTTTTTAGGCTTGCAGGATCAGATTTTTTTTATAAGTCCCCGCAAATCTGGATCTGCAGGAGACATATCCGGGGTTCCCGGCAGGGACTATCCGATAAAATAACGGGTATGCCGGCATAGAGCCCGGTAAAAAACCAGAAAGTAATTCTATCATTCCTGAGATACCATGGGTGATCACATGCCGTTTTGTATAAACTGCGGTGCAGAAATCCCCGCCGATAAAAAATTCTGTGTACACTGCGGCGAACCCATGGAGACCGACACGGTTCCTCCTGCACCGGCTGCACCAACGGTTCCGGTACATCCGTCATCCCCCTGTCGGGCTCCGCCGGCACCCTCAAAGAGACCGGGGATGCTCCTGGTTATCGGCTGCATTGTTGCAGTTCTTGTCATCATTGCAGCGCTTTACGGTGCGGGACTCCCGGTGCTCAAAGCAAACCCGAAATCCGCAGATACCGGGGTGCCGGCACAGACTCCCTCAGCTGCTTTCACATTCGAACCTACGGAAGAACCGACCCCCCTGTTCACGATTGCCGCACCGGAAACCCCCGCCCTTCCCGTCCCGGTACTGGATCCACGCCTGGAAGAGGAGTATGAGCCGGTATATTCCCTGAACAAGAAGTTCTCCTTTGGTGAAAAAGTCACGTTCGCCCACGTGCTGACACGCCCCCCCCTGTATATCCGGTTCAACCTCACCCCCACGCAGATCACCCGCCACCGGCTGGTTTCTGCCATGACGAGAAACGAACACTATGTCAATACTACCGAGAACAATCCCCTGGCATGGTTTGAAGTCAGGGTGCTCGATGCAGGATCCGGGGCAGTGATTGACCAGCAGGGCTTTGGAAAAGATTACCCGGATATCACCCGGCACGACTTCATGGTGCGCCGGAACGGAAATTACGTCATCGAGATGTCCGGCAATGAAGTAACTGCAGATGTCCGGATGCTTATCGGGACAACATAAATGTCTTTTTTCACGGCTCCTTTTTTTTGCTCCTTCCGAAGATTTAACTGATACGTGATGTAAGCTATACTGGCGTAAAACCAGGAGTGGGACTACAATGGGTTTTGGAAATTTCGGGGGCATCGAGCTCATAATCAGCAGGTATCTTGCATCGCCCGAAGGGAGGGAAGCGACACGGAAATACCTTGCATCTCCTCAAGGAATCGCAATGATCAGGGATTTCGTCTCAACTCCCGAAGGACAGAGAACCGCGCTCATCATCCTCCCGGTGCTGACAGACGGGCTCAACATCCCCCCGGCAGTAAAAGAGACGATCAAGGGCCTGTTGAAGACTGCCCCCTGAGATTTTTTGATTTGCTGAACTCTTGGCTCTGGAGAAATCCTATGTTATCCTGCGATTCGGTTATATTCTTTTTAGTAAGTATACGAGTGACCCCCTCTCTCCCTGAAGAGGGGGAGGCAACGGGAAGGGAAGCATCCCCCTGACCCCCTTTTTAAGCGGAATTTTCACTATCCTTCTGCGGACCTGTCCTTTGTGCAGGGAATGCCTGAGCCAGAAGAGGAAGCAGGATAAAAAGAGGGGAGGCCGGAAAGTGACGGCATCTCTTGTTCCCTGTCCAACAGGGGCTTTTACGTAATCCCGTACCCGCTCTACCTTCATCTTTAACTGGACAGGAGAATAACAGCATAAAGTCAGATGACCTGATGTGAAAGCCTATGAATTTTGGAAGTATCGGTACTATGGGCGGGGCTGTAGGAAGTTATCTTTCTACCCCCGAAGGACAAGAAGCTGCAAAGAAGTATCTTGCATCGCCGGAAGGAATTGCAATGCTCAGGGGATTTATCGGAACTCCTGAAGGCCAGAAGACAATGTGCAGCATACTTCCCTGCCTGCTGGACGGGCTTAACCTTCCTGCAGCAGTAAAGGATGCCGTTAAAAGCGCAATCGGCACATCCGCATAATTTTTTTTAAGGATACGAAAAATACATCCCGGGTGTACCAGGTGGATGTATTTTTTTTAGGGTGATGTACCATTACATCCCCTGACTTTCTTTATTTTTATGACGATATTTTCAAACATTTCCCGTAACCAAAATTGAAATGAAAAAAGTTACCGGGGTTTTGCCGACATACATTTTCATTATGAAAACGGTATTCGGATATATCGCTGTGTGGAGGTCGGCACAGCGGCGGGGGCGGAGGGATTGCCAAAGCCCCCGGGAGCGTCTGAATGATTGATTCGAGAGTAGTATCGGAAAATTTTATTTGAACTCTCGGGGGCTAAAATAGCACTTTAGCCTTTTTTAATACTATCCTGTTACCGGTGAATAAATTTAAAAAAAAAGATATACGCATAGCGACCCTGATAGCAGGAAAACCGTTACGATTTTGTTGTAAAATTAAAAAAAATCAAAGGGAGGAAATCCGGGTTATGGATACTACCCGGCCGATCCGGGTTCCCGTCCCATCACCGGCACCTCCCGATTCGTCCCCCCTGATTCATTCTTTTGCCATGGAGATTAAACCAAAGAAAAGATCCTAATCATCTTCATCGCCACCGCGACGATGAGGAATCGTTGTTCCCGTCAGGAGGGGCGTCACGGTGACTGCAGTTCCGAAATCGCCGATGAAGTAGGCATGGAGAAGCGAAGTTGCATAGGAGGAATGGGAAGCCCCTGAATTCTTTGTGGCAAATGCTGTTGTTCCGTCTTTCCCGCAGTAAGGAATAATCTGCCCCGGACCTCCCGGATGGATACCGATGTAGCTTGTCAGATCGTATACTTT
>JANXYM010000114.1 GCA_025350045.1 Methanomicrobiales archaeon
GCCTGTCGTACCTGCCCGGTCGCTGTGGTATCGTATCCCCCAAGCCGGTCGAGGATATCCCGGAATGCGGAAGAACGTACGGCCCCTATGAGGGCGACGAGGCGTGGGTCATCTGCATGTTCACTGCGGAAGGCAAGTTCGTACCGTTCCTGCGCTACCTGAACAAAGGGCAGGCGAAGCGCTTTTGCAGCACTGTAGACGCACATTCCCGCATCAGCTTCCCCGCTCTTGACGGCGAGGGCGACTGCGATATGGGTAGTGACCTCCCGTTCGTATCCCGGTAGGGAAGACGGATCGATCCCCGCTTTTTTGAGTTCGTAGTCAAGGAGCATCCGGGTCCCGGAGCCCTTCTGCCGGTTGATGAACGGGTGAACGGGCAGATCGCTGAACGAAAGACCGTCGCGTGAAACGATTCCCTGCTGCCGCTCTGCAACGCAGATAAGATCCACATCGGTGCCCGGCAGGTATTTTTCCAGGTATGCGGTGTTGTAACTTCCGTCCTCTGCAAGCAGGTGTGTCGGCGCAGCGTGGCACTCGTCTTTTTTCAGGGCAAGGATTCCTCCCATGCTGCCCACGTGTGTTGAGAGGAGCGTGATTCCCTGCGGGCGGATAAGGTTGGCGAGATAGTCGATAACCGGATCATGGCTGCCGGTGACAAGGAGAGCGTTTGTCGCTTCTGCAACCGGCACCATCAGCCGGGCATCCACCTCCCCGCCAGCATCGAACCCTTCCGATGTACGGGGAATCCGGATGTACGCATTGGCCCGGACACCGCTCATCTGGACGCCGGCTCCTTTGGACTGGGGGGAGAGCACCCAGCGGCTGCCCACCCGCCCAAGGGTGCAGAGCACGAACTCATCCGAGCCGATCTCCTTTGCAATTGCCGTGCTGATCTGGGCCCGGATACGTCCGGGTTCCGTGAACAAAAGACCATAGTTACTGAGGAAGGGAAGGACAATCTCCCGAATGACCGTGAGCGCTGAAAGCGGGTAGCCCGGCAGACCGATGACCGGTTTTTTGCCAATCCTGCCGATGATGACCGGTTTGCCGGGTTTGATTGCAACCCCGTGGACGAGCACTTCGCCCAGTTCGGCGATCACACCAGCGGTATAATCTTTCGTTCCGGCAGAAGAACCCGCCGAGACGATGACGATATCATTTTCCCTGCAGGCCGATACAATCGCGTCACGTATCTTCTCCGGATTGTCCTCAACAAACGGGTACCGGGTACAAGTGGCCCCGGCCTCTTCGAGCATGGCCTTTGCCATGACGGTGTTGCTCTCCACGACCTGTCCGGGAGCCGGCCGGGTGCCGGCTGCAACGAGTTCACTGCCCGTGGGAACGAGCCCTATTCGCACGGCAATAACGTCAGGACGGGTTATGCCGTACGTTGCCAGTGCCCCGAGTTCATGAGCCCGTATGCGATGGGATGACGGCATCACCATCTCGGACTCGGCGAGGTCTTCTCCCGCAGGGCGGACATGCTGCCAGGGAGCAGCGGCCTTACGGATCGTGTAGCTGCCGTCAGACTCCCAGACATCTTCGATCATGATGACCGCGTCATATCCGGAAGGTACCACGTTGCCCGTGTTCACCCGTGATGCCTTGGGGAGGGTAACGGGATGCTGCTCGGATGCACCCTTTGAGTCGCTGCTCCGGACTGCGATACCGTCCATGGCTGCAAGGTGGATCTCCGGTACCGAATACCGGGCGAAGATGGGACCGGTCGTGATTTTTCCGGTCGCCTCTTCCAGCGTAACCTGCACGGTCGTCGGGGTGCAGGGAAACTCGCGAGCCATAAGGGCGAGGGTATCATCAAGCGATATGACGGAAAGATAGCGCTTTACCACAGGATCACCTCTACTGTGCTCCCCTGCTCGAGCCCTTCTGCACCTGCCGGGATGCGGACAAGCCCATCACTCCGGATAAGGGTATTGAGGAGCCCGGATTTGCCGAAGATGGGGGTTGCAACCCCGTTCGCCACGCTGACGCGGACATATTCCTCCCGTCCCCGCTGGGAGGGAATATTGAACGCCAGGGTCGCCTTTTCGGTCCTCTGGAGGGAGTGTTGTATCCCGAGCATCCGGTCGAGAAGCGGGCGGACGATTGCGATGAGTACAACAAAAGCCGAGGCCGGGTGACCCGGGAGGCCAAAGACCGGCTTTCCTGCAATCCTGCCAATGATGGTTGGTTTGCCGGGAGCAATTGCGATCCCATGCACGAGTACTTCACCCAGGGCCGCAATGATCGCGGCAGTCATATCCCGGTCATCCTTGGAACTCCCGCCGGAGAGGAGAATTACGTCACATTCCGGTACAGCCCGGGCAAGGACGGCCTCAAAGGCTGCACGCTCGTCAGGAATAATCCCGTAGATACGGGGAATGCAGCCATACCCCGTAAGGTACGCGGCAAGCATGGACGCGTTTGCGTCCCGTACCTGTCCCGGCCCCGGGATCGTGGTTACGGGTACCAGTTCATTGCCGGTCGAGATGATCCCGACAACCGGTTTTTTAGCCACCGGAACAGTAGCACAGCCGCACGCAGCCAGTACCCCGGCATCCTGAGGAGAGATCTGCCTTCCTGCGGAAAAGACGGTTTCCCCTTTCCTGAAATCCTCGTCGCGGAGGAGAACATTTTCTCCATGAGAGACCGCTTTTTTCACGAGTATCGTATCGGCTGCTTCCTCGGCGTACTCCACCATCACGACCGCATCGGCTCCGGCCGGCAGGACACCCCCCGTAGGAATGTAGGCGCAGGTGCCCGGCCTGACCATGGCATTGGGATCCGGACGGCCCATTGCGATCCTCCCGGTGCAGTGCAGGAGGGCAGGGATTGCATCACCTGCTCCCGCGGTATCCGCTGCCCGGACCGCGTACCCGTCCACCACGGAGCGGTCGAATCCCGGGATATCCGTGTCAGCGGGAATAACAGCAGACAGGATACGGCCGGCAGCGGCTTCCACCGGAATGATCTCGGTGACCGGTGCGGGGGAGATGCGAATAACGACATTTACTGCATCTGCAACCGGGATGACATTGAGGA
>JANXYM010000079.1 GCA_025350045.1 Methanomicrobiales archaeon
GTGCAGGAATCCCATCTGCGGTGCGAGCTGAACCTGTGAGTTCGGGTCACCTTGTGAACCGATGTTGGATTCAGTATCTTCCGCAGAACCGGCTACAGTGGCAAGAGCTCCTGTCAATGCAGTAATTCCAATGCCAAATACAATATTTTCCATTTAGCCTCCACCCCTCGTGCGAATGAACGAGAGTATTCAAAATGCAATGCCACCAACATCGAGTTAAACTCTTTGTGGTTAGTGTAAATTTGGTGAGATCTAAATTAAAAGGTTTCGAAATCAAATCGCCGAAATCCGACTATAAATCGCCCGATTTATAAAACTGGGGCCAATATCGGATTATTTACACATGTGGATTTGTGTTAAGGAAAATTTAGTTGTGTTGAGGTCAACCGGGGTTGCGTCAGGGAGTAATGTCAGCAGGGGATCTCTCCCCTGCCGTTTTGTTCTTATTTCTGTACTATGTCTTCCATGTGGTCGAGGACCCGGTCCCAGATCACGAGGAGCCCCGGGATAATCACGTAGGCGAGCAGTCCCGCCCCGAGGAAGGCTCCCGTGAGGATGAGTTCGTTATCCATCCCCCTCACCTCAGGCCAGTGCGGTTACCCCGTCAGCCCAGGTCTCGATCCGGGTGCGGATCGAGTCATCCTCGTACGAGGAGATCGCTACCTGCTGGCGGGAGACGGTCACGAAGTACAACTCGCCGTTGGGATCGTGGCACTTCAGGGTCACCGAGAAGGTGTCCTTTTCTTCGTCGTGAACTGCACTGCCGCCGTGCGCCGTGTTGTTTGCGGTGTTGGCGAGCATTGCGGTGATCCCGGCGGTGAAACCGGCCATCGTGTTGTAGCTCTCCGAGCCGCTGCCGGTGCGGTTTGCATCGCTGTCCTGGTACACGAACTTTGCCGTGTAGGCTTCCCGGCTCTTCTCTACAGGCTGGTGGTTGACGCCCGCGGTCATATACGATACACACCCGAACGGGTTGGTGGTGATGACCGACTGGACGATCGTGTTGAACGCTGCCACATCGGTGATCGGGTCCGCAAGTTTGCGAACTGCGCTTTTTATGTTGGTTTTCTGTGCGAAATCTGCCATGTTTTTTCCCTTCTTTTTTTTTCTGTTTTGTCGCGGGGCGCCCTTTGACATAACAACATGGATTTTTCGGGAGTATACTCCCATTTCAGGGGGTGCGAACCGGGCCGATTGCAGCCCCGGCCGGTGATTCCGGGCTTGCTGTCCTGCGGATCGGATGATCGGCGCTCCGTGGGATGAACGAGCCGTTCCAGGTGTAGCGGATCTGCGGGCTGAAGGGGGCCTCCATGCGGACGAGATTTCCCCGGACTATCTCGTACCAGACCCAGCCATGCGGCCGGGAGGTGATCCAGATCTCGCGGTTGCACGGTGTTCCGGTGCTGGTCTCCGTGAGTGCTGCGATTTGGGCAGGGTACGCTTCCATGACAGCATGCGCATTATTGATGGGCACCTTCGACCGGAACGCACAGATGATGGTCGGTCCTACCTGATCGTTGGCGATGATATCGACCGGGCTCCCTGCTCCGGTGATTTTGAATACGTATTTGTGGTGGGAGAGCGCGATGTGGACCGCTTCATCCACGACCGGGTTTGCGTGGTGCAGGCCGGTCATTCCCCCCACGCTCCGGTCATTTCAGCAGTTCCGGATACGCTTCCGTCGATAGCGATCTGTTCGGGGGTCCGGCCGGCACATCCTTTGTTACCGGGCACCACCTCGGGTTCGATCGTTGTAACGGGAGTACCGGTTCCCGCTGTGTTCTGCTTCTCATTGCAAAGGGTGTTCTCCTGTGATTCCTGGTTCCTTTCTGTCATTCCGTTCACTTCGGGAAATCCGTTCATTTTTTCACGTCTGCTGGTTTTTGTTCAACATCGATTCCTTCGGGCGCTGGTGCTCGTCCATCCTGATCCTTAATAACGCCGGCCCGGTAGAGCCGGGGCTCGTGGTCCTGCAATTGGCTGCTATTCCTCAATCGGCAGGTAACCTGCAGGATTCATACACCTATGAATAACCCGGGACACCAAGACAGGCGTCTACTGACTATTTTTAAAGAAGGTGAAGAGCGAGAAGAGTGGGGCGTGGCCGCTCGTTAACCTGTAGCGTTTCCCCATGTCCAGTACATTGCCATCGGCTGCTGCTACAAGGATCTTCTTTGCACCGCGAACAACTGAAATGGATTCGGGTACAAACCCGCAGAATACTGCTGTGACTTTTGCCTTAATTTTTCCAAAGGTCTTTTTTGCCAATGTTTTCAGTTGTCCGAAGTGTTTCAGGATCATTGTATTGATCGGAATATTGTAAAATTCAGGTTATATACTATTGCATGGATGGGGGAAAGGTCATAGTTATTCTGGTGCGTATGCGGGAATCTGGGTGTGGATTAGGGTCGGATTGGCATAACCTGCGGGTTAGCTGATCGGGCGCGGCAGCGAGACCGCGAAATGAGGGTTTTGCGGGGTTGGATTCGGTTAGGTATGGGACAGGTGCGGCAAATTAAGATTTGATTGGGGATTCCGGATTTTCTCAATTTTCTCTGTAGTATGTACAATATTATAGTGCCGAATTGTCGCGATATTTTGCACTATACTAATAGGCTTATGTTTTCACGCCACCATATGGAAATTTATTAATATTGTAATACATATGGTATACACAGTGAGTAAGTCCTTCCCGAAAAGAATGATGCCACCTTGAGGTGGATGGGACGAAGTAGGGACGGGTTCACATTATAAACAATTCAAAATATCCTATTTCCCTTGGTAATTTACAAAAACTTTATAAGATTTTGAATGAATCTATATGTGTTATACACGCTATCGTCCTGACACTTCTTGGGACGATAGTTACTTCTTCTTAAGTCGTTTATTTAAATTAATGACCGACCGTGTAGCTGTTTTCATCGATAACGGGTATTTATCAAAGGTCCTTAATGATGGTACGAAATGATGGTACGAAAATCGATTTTGTAAAATTCTGTGACACTGTTTGTGGTGATAAAGAACGCCTCAGGACATATTTTTACGATTGCAAACCGTACAAAAGTGAACCCCCGACTGTTGAAGAAAAACTCAAATCAAGCCAGTATGACAAATTTGCCAATAAAATTGAAGCACTTCCCCGATTCCAGATGCGGTTTGGCAAATTGCGCAAAAACAAAGACGGTACTTATGAACAGAAACGTGTGGATATCCTGCTTGCGGTAGAGTTAGTCCGGTTGAGCTGGTCGGACCAGATACAATATGCTGTCATTGTGACCGGGGACAGTGATTTCGTTCCAGCGATAGAAGCTGCGAAAGATGCTGGTGTTATCACAAAATTATATTATTCCCGCCGATCGGTTCATGATGAACTCCTTTCTGCCGTCGATGAACGGTGCGAAATGGATCAGGCGTTCTTCGATTCAGTCAAGCGCTGAATTGTGGAATTATCGAATAAAAGAAGTTGAAATAATCTATTTTTAGGGACCTGAATACACCCACTTTATCCTCCCGCCCGCTCCTTCAACCGACAGCACAACGCCGAACTGCGCGTAACAAAGGCGACGAAGAAAAAACTGAAAATCTGTCACTTTGTTAAAGGACAGCAGCATTTATAATCGGGGTTTTCTTTTATCCATTCCCAAGGTCTGAAATTAGAACACATTGTTGGTCTGGTCTCGTAAATTCTGCAATAATATTCTGCTTTGTGAGCCCGCTTTCTTAAAAAAGGACATTGTGTGTGGTATTCGTCGCCTGTTTTTGGATTGACCATGTCAAAACCCGTTCCGGGCAATACAATTATTCCAAACCCCAAGCGGTGACCCCCCACCCCCCTGTCTTAACACAAGACAGGCCCCCACCCCCCTCCGGTTACACGCACCCAACCCCCGCTTCCTTTGGAGTCACGACGGCGATCCCATTCCAACACCCAAATCCCGGAGGGGGGGTGGTACCCTCTCCAAAACATGAGAGGGGGTACCCCACCCCCTCTCCAAAAAACGTGGGGGGGTCCCCCTACCCCCCCTGTCGTACGAAAGACCGGCGCCCACCCCCCGCCCATTGCACGCACGCTGGCACGGCTTCGCATGGAGTCACGATGGAGCGGGTGTCTCATGGACGGTCGGCTGGCAGGGGGGGTGGGAGCCCCTCATGTGCCCGGAGGGGTACCCACCCCCTCCCCCGCTCAAAAAATGGAGTGGGGGACCCCCTACCCCCCACTCTTGGGAAAGACAGGGTACCACCCCACGGTCTTGGAAAGCGGTCAGGTTATGACAGGAAGTTCAGGCAGATAAACGGGAAGCTGCCGGAATCAATTTCCCAATCTATAAAACACTCAGCGTCAGGAAATATACTATGGAGCGGATCACCGCCGTGGCAAAGGGACGGGTCCAGGGAGTAGGGTACCGGCACTTCATCGAGGGCTGTGCGCAGGCGACCGGGGTGCATGGCTACGTCAGGAACCTGCCTGACGGTACCGTGGAGATGGTGGCCGAGAGCTCTCCCGCCTCCCTTGCTGATTTTGTCCGCCTGGCCCATGCCCGGGGTAACCCGGTGATCCAGGTCGAGGATATCAGCGTCACCAACAGTCCCGCCACGGAGGAATTCCACTACTTCCGGGCCGAATGGTGACCTTTTTTTTGTAAGGGTTATGTGCCTGCCGGAAAACCGGCATATCCCCTCATGCCGGCAGCCCGGCCGGGGTAAGGGAATCCGCGAGCAGATGAGCCGCGTAGCCAAGGAAGAAGCAGGAAGCACTGAACACGAGCGGGAAACGGGCACCACCGGGAGTGAAGAAGACCGGGATGGCTGTCAGCAGGAAGATCACGGTGACGGTTTTCAGGGCCCGCCCGCTGTGGAAAACGCCCCGGTGCTTTGCGCTGGTCGGGGGTTCGAGGATGTCCGGCAGAAGGGAGCCGGCTGCGGCTGCAATAATCCCGCAGACAAATAATTCACCTGCTGCGTGGTGAAGGATACCTGCCCCGTGTACCCGTATCCCAGGAATAGTGCTATGCCGATAATCAGGTGTGTCCGCCGGTTCATGGTCTGTGTGCACGTTACCCGGGCCGGTATTAATACCCGGGATTGCGGCGGGTGAAAGTATATTCCGGGAATTCCCGGTCAAAAAGAGAGGGGATATTCGTTCCTTGTATCTTTCCGCTATGCACCCAGAACGACACGGTTCATGACAAGAACTGCCCCGATCCAGATCCCGTATGCCCCACCGATGCTGGGAAGAAGGCTGAACCGGTTCATAAGGAACCAGAAGGCCAGCAGGAACAGGAGGGAAGGGATCGCGAACCAGAAGGCCGAAAGGACCAGCTGCCGGGTCGCCTCCTTACCTACCTCGGAATAGGTGAACAGGAATGCAAGGGTGGTGATGATCGGCGCTGCTGCCAGTATACCGCCGTATCGTGGATCCACCTGTTCGGCAAGGTATGTCACCCCGACGATGACGCTCCCGCCGACTATGAACTTCAGGAAGGTGTAGAGATAATCCATTATGGGATCATTTCCGTATTGAGTATTAATACCCGGTCATCCGGCATCCGGATTCGGGTGTCAGAAAATTATGATTGCCGGCAGAAAACGGCAGGTTTCTTAAAAAAAAGCACCAAAAGGGAACAGGCTCTTTTTCTCTCGCGGCAGGGATCTGTATCATCACAAGGAGTGCCTGGATGTATATCGGTTAAAAAAGAGACAAAAAACTAACCAGGAAATGTCGTGAACGGTGACAGGTCTCCCATGAGCACAAAGAGGAATCCTGCGAGGATCATCGGTGAACTTAAGAAAATGATGGTAACGCCTGCTGTAACAAGGGCAAACGTCTTGGTTACATTATTTTTCAGGTGATAGGCGCCAAGGCCGATCAGTCCGAAGCCAATACCTCCGATTATGGCGGGAATGATGATCGCCGGATCGAAGAACAGGTTGAGATGACGGATGAGCGAGTTGAACAGGGGAAACATGAATGCGTACAGGACCAGCGGGACAAAAAACCCGGCCGTGATGGTAGTGTACTGGAATCCTTCGAGCACGATAAATACCGGCACAAGGATCGCAAAGAGAATAGCAATTCCCTGCATAAACCGGAAAAGCGGCGGGACCTCGTACACTTCGAGGAGCAGGAACATAAACCATGCGATCAGAAGCGACTGGAGGAAGACCACCGTGACCATGACCAGATCCAGTTTTCCAAATGAAATACCGGTAGACTGCGATGAGCGGGTCTTTACCGCGTTGATTTCAATCATACTAAAAACCTCGTGAGATGATGTATACTTCAGGAAATTCATCAATTCCTTTATTACTTTTACACT
Source organism: Methanomicrobiales archaeon (assembly GCA_025350045.1). Taxonomy (GTDB): domain Archaea; phylum Halobacteriota; class Methanomicrobia; order Methanomicrobiales; family Methanospirillaceae; genus Methanoregula. Next base: position 6,318 of record JANXYM010000079.1, read on the forward strand.
GGGTATTACCGGTATATATTTTCAATCGCTGGTTTTCATATAAATTTCATGCATTGTGCAAATCCATGAATTTGTGCTGAGAGTTAACGGGATTCAGAGTGCGGACCGCACTATACGGTGCGAAAAACACTCCTTTCTCTTCAATCAGGCCAGCTTCTATACTCTGGTGCATGAAGCGTTTTCTCCCTCATCCCAAAAACGACAATACGTCAATATCACAACCTTTATCCCGTATCCTGCCGATGATTCGGTCAGACGGTAATTTTCGCCGGGTTGTACCATGCTCGATGAGCCCGCCCGTATCCTTGTCGCCGCAGCGCTCTGCTGGATCAATTTTGTAGCTATTGATGTTTTCTTCCGGTTACCTGAAAGCGGAGGCGTCTGCGGGGCGACCGCAATTGCTGAAGAAGTTGAAAAGGGGGGCGGGAACCTGCATGGCGGATTCATGCTGGGCAACATCGTTTCTTCTCCCGATGCTTCGGCAGGTACCCTCCTTGCAGCCTGCGGGGTGTACTGTGCGGGACTTCCCGGGGGCCTTTTTGCCGCCCTGCTGGTTTATATCGGCAACCGGATCTGCTATGATCCCGGGTACGCGGGCACGACCGGTGCGATCACGGCAACCTTCCTTGTCTTTGGCATGACCCAGCTCGGGTTTGCCGCTACCGATTTTATCGCCGGCATGGTGATTGCGATTTTTACCCTACAGGGCATCTCCCATGTGCATTCCAGCCGGCTGATTGCCCGGCTCTGGGAGATAAGGAACCGGCTGCTGGGGGAACCATGATCGCGATATACCTCTGTGCAGCAATTGCGGTCTACGCGGCCCTCCGGGTTGTTACCGAGCGGAACACGATGCGCAAACTGCCATTTTTCAATGTCATCTCGTTTGCCGTCACCGCCATCATTGTGCTGCTGCTCCCGGGTCCCATCACTATCCTTGCAGCAGCTGCCTATTTTGTCGGATCAACCCTGGAATCCAACGCGATTGCCAGCACCTGGGCAGGGGGGATGAAAAAGCCATGAATGATATCGTGATGGCAGCGTCGTTAATCCTCATCCTCATCGGCATGACTGCGGCAATCCTCAACCGCGATCCCTTCGATAAGCTCATCTCGCTCTCGATACTCATTGCCGGGGTGTTTCCGTTCATCATCGACCGGGGATTCCTGGATGTTGCTATCGCCACCGCCCTCATTGCACCGCTTTCGACGATCTTTACCCTGATGGTTTGTAGGAGGGTAAAGACGTGACTGCGGAACTCTATACCCCGGAGTTTTTAATCGGGATGGTAGTCCTCATCGTGGGAACAATTGCGGTTGCCTTCCCCCGGGATAACGATTACCTGACCCGTCTGATCAACCTGGAGATCCCGGGGTGGGGGCTGCTGCTCGTCATGCTGCACTACAACGAGGCGCTTGCCCTCTTCACCTTTGCCGCAGTTTCCGTGCTCTCGACCTATATCTTCGTGCGGGTCATGCAGAAGAAGGAGGGCATATGATCCGGAAGATCTCGCACATCCTCTGCAATTATGAAAACATCGTGCCGCTCTTTGCCGGAGCCTGTGCCCTTCTCTTTCTTGTGGGCATCCTCATGCTGCCCCTCAGCTACGAACAGAACCAGCTGTACCCCAAAACCATTGACCGGAACAGTTCCTTAGATCCGTATGATCGCGGGGGACCGCCCTTTACCATGGTCGCGATCCATTCCCAGTACCCGGAAAATTCCCCGAGTGCCGGGCTGGTAACCTCGTACCTCACTCCCCTGTCCCTGTACCTTTCCCAGACAACCATGCACCTTGGCACCACGATTGTTGCACACCCGGGTGGCATTATCGATGAGATCCTGTACAACACCCGGGGGCTGGACACCGTTGTTGAACCAACGATACTGCTGATCGCGTTTGCCATTGCTTCCTACCTGTACCGGAAGGTGGAATGATGTGGGACCAGTATAACCTCGGGCTGCTTTGTGTCCTGGTCGCCGGTGTGATTGGGTTTGTTGCACTTGCCCGGGAAACCGATGACCTGCACAGGCTGCTGCTGCTCGATCTCGTAGAGATCACGGCGCTCGGGGTCATCGCGCTGCTGGGCACGGACCTTGCCGAAGCCCTGGTCCTGCCCGGGCTCACCGTGGGAATTGCAGAACTCCTTGCCCTCTCCCAGATCTACATCACCAAAGAAGGACTAAAGGAACGACCGGTACGGGGATTGAACATCGAAGTGATCCAGAAGGCAGACGCACCTGCGATAATTTCGGGATTCCTCGTTGTGTACGGGCTGGTGCTCTCCGGGTTTACCGGCGGCGGGGTTGCCGGGCTCGGGCTCGTCTTCTGGTTCATGTCACGGGGCTACAGGGAGGACCTGAACATGCTTGAGATGGCAAGCGGCATATCGTGGGCGATCTGGATCTTTGCCTTCTTTGTCTTCATGTTCTTCCCGCAGTACTGGTTCATCGCCCTCATGGGGGCGGCGGTGGGCATTGTGCTGAAGGTGACGGTGAAGATGTCCCTTGTCGGAACCATGTGGGGGGAGCAGCATGATTGATCTGGTTGGAGGCGTCCCCCTCTACGTGCTGGAGTTTGGCGATGAACTCGTGTACTTTACGCCCTATACGATCACGCTCTTCCTCCTCGCGCTGACCTTTACCATACTGGTCCTTATCAGCCGCCCGGAAAAGCAGGTGGATATCGCCTTTGGGGGCGATGCTTACCGGACCAAGGAGATCAGCGTTTCCGAGATGCGGTTCCGGCGCTTCATGGCGATTGCCTGCGGGCTTGCTACCATGGGGGCGATGGTGACCGGGGATATCTTCAACTTCACCCTCTTTACTGCCATGGTCGGGATCACCAATGTCGGGATCGTTGCGGCGGTAAAGAGCCCGCATGTGCAGGACGCGGCGTACCAGTACGGGCTGGTATCCCTCTCGGCTACCATTCCCCTCTTCGGGGGGGCAGCGGTGTACGCGGCAACCACCGGCTCGCTCTCGATGATTGAGCTGATGAAAGGCACGGTACCGGCAGTCCCGCTGATCGCAAAGGGGATGCTGATGCTCGGCGTTATCGGTGAAGGTATGGCCCCGTTCTACGCGGCAAAAGCCGAGATGTTCCGGGCGCCGGGTGCCCCGTACGTGATCATGTGCTCGCTCTCCTCGCTGCTTATCTTCCTGCGGGTTGTCGAGATCGTTATGCTGGGGTGATGAAGATGAAGAGAACGACCGTTGTATGGATCTTCCGGGCGGGTGCGGGTGTCTGCGTGATTGCATCTGTGCTGTACTTCATGGGACTGATACCCCTCCCCGTCTGTGCAGCCCTGCTGATCGTGGCATTCCCCATTACGGTCCTGTCGCTCTTCTTCTGCTGGATGGCAGGAGTGTCCGGAGGTGACATCCCGTTCATCGGGTACTGATATGATCGCAGAACTCGTCCTTGCCACCTTCTTCGGCCTGCTCCTGTTAGGCATCCACCGGAAGATCATCGCCCGTATCCAGCGGAGGCCCGGCCCTCCCGTATGGCAGGAGATCCTGCACATGCTCAAGTTCTCGTTCAAGACAACCTGGATCTGAAGACCGCAAGCCCGGTCCTCTTTGTCGGGGTTGTCCTGATCGCAATCGGCATCTGGACTGCAGCCTTCTACGTGCTCGTCAGCGGAGGGAGCCTGCTGGTTATCCTGGGGATCTACATGCTCCACAAGATCGTGGAGCACGGGTTCGGGCTCTCGTCAGGATCGCCCTACGGCAAGTATGGCGGTGTCCGGTCAGTCATCTCGGCGGCATCGGAGATCCCGCTCTTTGTCAGCATTGCAGTGATTGCTGTCTATACCCGTTCACTCGACCTCTCTGCCATCATGCAGTACCAGCAGGTGCACGGCCCGCTGCTCATCATCGCATTTCCGGCAGCCTGTGCCATGTTCCTCGTGATCCTCTCCAAGATGCCCTTTGGCCCCTTCTCGATTGTCGAGGCAAAGGAGCTGGTGAGCGGGTACAAGACCGAGCACTTCGGCATCTGGCGGGCCGGCCTTGAGATCTGCAACGGCCTGAAGACCTATGTCCTGCTCGCCGTCTTCCTTGGTGTATTCATCGGGCAGCTCTCCCTGCCCTGGCTCCTTCTCGGGATGATCCTCATGATAGTCCTCCTCGCCTTTGCCTGCGCACTCACCCCGATGATGTCGCCCTTTGATTCCGTGACCCTCCAGATGCTCGTAACCGGGCTGATGATCATCTATGCAGCAGCGGTTCTGCTGGTGGTGCACCCATGATCCGCGAAGTGATACTCTTCGGGGGAGTCCTCTACATCCTCGTCACTGTTGCCCAGGTTATCGACCGTCCGTCAATCTGGGCCGAAGGCGTTATTGTATCGGGGGTGCTTGCGATAGCAACGGCATACTACCTCATGAAGGACGAGCACCGGCTCCATACCGCGGAGATTGCAGCACTCTGGGCAGCCGTGCTCCTGTTTGTTGTCTATGGGATACTCAAATACGGGGGACTGCTATGACCACCTATCTCTATGAGCAGGATCTGGTCCCCCAAAAATACCGGATCCTCGTTGCCATGCGGCACGACCGTCTCGTGCAGCAGATCTCCCTTGAACTGGATATCCCTGTCCAGGAGTTGCGGAGATACCTGATCGGGCACCTCGACATGATCCAGCTGGAAAATCTTCCCGCAAGGGCTGAAATGGCAGAGGATCATGCCGACAAGGGCGATGCAGTTGCACGGGCACTGGGGCGGGAGAAATATACGGTGTATCTCCGGATCCTTCCCGGTGCAGCAATGGATGCCATTTTCAGCGAAGTAACTACACGGGTACATGCAGGCGCTTCAATGGAAGACGCGGTTGCGTACGGCAGGATACAGATACGGGAGGCATTGAAACCATGAATATTCTCCAGCGGATAAAAAACGCAGTCCGTTCGCGTTCGATCCATGTGGCCTACGTGGATGTCGGCTCCTGCAATGGCTGCGACATCGAGGTGCTCGCGTGCCTTGCACCCCGCTATGATATTGAACAGTACGGTATCTATGTCCATAACAATCCGAGGGAAGCCGATGTCCTGCTCGTGATCGGTGCCTATACTCCGGGCTGGGAGGAGAAGCTTGCCATGGTCTGGGAGAAGATTCCCGCACCCAAGGCAGCGATAACCATAGGCAACTGCCCGATCTCCGGGTGTCTGTTCGATCGGAAAGGCTCCTTTGTTGATCCGCCGGTAAAAAAGCACATCCCGATTGCAGCCGAAGTCCCGGGCTGCCCTCCCCGTCCCACCGAGATCCTGCAGGCAATCCTGTCGGTACGGGATACGGTCTTTGCCAACTGGGAGGAGGAGCACCCATGAAGCGAATCGTCGATGTGAACATCCCGCTGGGGCCCATTCACCCCTGCTTCAAGGAACCGATCCGGCTCAAGTGCGAGGCAAAGGGTGAACGTATCATCGGCGCCGAAGTTGAGCTCGGGTACATGAAGAAGGGGATCGAGCGGATCATGAAAGGTCGCCCGTGGCAGGAGGTGATGTTCCTTGCCGAGCGCGTCTGCGGGATCTGCTCGGTCATCCACAACATGGTCTTTATCGAGGCCATGGAACAGATCAGCGATATCGCTGTTCCGCCCCGCGCTGCATACCTCCGGGTGATCGCAAATGAACTCGACCGGATGCAGAGCCACCTGCTCGCCAACTTCTCGTACTGCTATACCATTGAGCACGAGACGCTGGCGATGTACCTGCTCGATCTGCGGGAGCAGGTGATGGATGAGCTCGAACTCCTGACCGGCGCCCGGGTCACCTGCGCCTACATCATCCCCGGCGGGGTACGGTGCGACATCCCGGTGACGGAAGCAGAAGCATTACCGGCATCGCTGGACCGGATGGAGAGCGACCTGTGCCGGTATGCCGGGATGTTTGAGTGCGGCCCGATGATCGCCCTGCGAAGCCGGGGGGTCGGGATTCTCACGCTGGAGGCAGCAGAGCGGGCTCATGTGGTTGGTCCGACTGCACGGGCAAGCGGGATTGCGGTGGACTGCCGGCAACACCACCCGACATACCGGAAACTCGGTTTTGTCCCGATCACCCGGCCGGATTGCGATAACTTTGCCCGGGTGATGCTGCGGTTCGACGAGCTCTTCCAGAGCATCGGGATTATCCGGAAATGCCTGCAGGAACTTCCCAAAGGTGTCGTGCGGGGCGGAGGCGTCTGCAAGGCTGGAGAGATTCGGTACAGCGGAGAAGCCCCCCGGGGAGAACTGACGTACTTTATCAAAAGCGACGAGTTCGGGCGGATCGTGGAGATCCAGATCCAGACCCCGTCCATCATGAACATCGAGGCATGCTGCCACGAGATGATCATCGGTTCGGATTCGATCGCCGATGTCACCGCAACCTTCGTATCGGCAGATCCCTGCATTGCCTGCACGGAGCGGTAACATGGGCTTGTCCTTTGTCTGGTACTTACGGGAGTTCGTCCGCGCTGAGTGGATCAAAAAGTTCCTCTTTGCCAGGACCGCCCCCCTGGTATCACCCTCATATTTCCGGGGATTCCCGGAACCTACCGGCAAGACCTGCCAGCATGCCCTCTTCTGTATGATGGCCTGCCCGGCGCCGGGTGCGATCGAAGTGGTGCATGCGGGTGACGGCTGGATACCGAAGATCCATAAAGGTCACTGCATACGCTGCGGGCTCTGCGTGGAGGCGTGCCCGAACGAGGTCTTGACAAGCGGGAGGATCCTTGAGACCATGGAGCGCGAAGGCACGTCGCTGCTCTTCTCGTTCCGCATTGCGATTGACAAGGATCTCTGTACCGGCTGCGGCAACTGCTGTACTGCCTGCCCGGTCAACAAGCAGGCTGACGCCCAGATGGGAGCAGGCGGACATTCCTCGAACGATGAGGTGATCATGCGGGTGCAGGAAGGAGACATTATGGTGATCCATGAGGACAAATGCACGGGCTGCAAGACCTGCGAAACGAGCTGCCCGAACGGAGCCATCCGCATTGCCCGGATCCTCGAAGGATACCAGCAGCCGGTGCAGGAGGGAATTCAGTGAAGTTTGTCCTCAACACCGGGCGCACGGTTCCGCAGGGTACTTCGGTTGAGCACAAGGGATCGGATACCTATCGCACCGTGGCATCGGCTGGCTTTCTCAATCCCATAGATATGATGCTGCTGGGAATCGAGGACGGTGACCGGATCCGGCTCACCACCCCTGCCGGCCATATCGTCCTCACCTCCCGTCCCGCTGAGGGTGTGGTACGGGGCGAGGTCTTTGTGGCGATCGGCCCGTATGCCAACCACATCATCTCCTCGGAAACCCACGGCACCGGCATGCCGGACTTCAAGAGCCAGTCTGTAGACGTGGAACCGACCGGAGAACCGGTAAAGAGTGTCGGGGAACTTATGGAAGCGATCGGGGGGTTGCGCTTTTGATCGAACATGATGTGGTCTGCCCCTTCTGCGGCTGCCTCTGTGATGACCTCGAGATTGAGACCGAAGGGGGCAGAATTGTAAAAGTGCAGAACGGCTGCGCCCTTGCAGAGTCTACGTTCATGAACGATGTCCGGCTCCCGGCCCCGATACGGCGCACTGAGACCGGCTGGGAGGATATCTCCTACCAGGAAGCGATAAAAGAGACGGCAGAGATCTTACAGGGTGCAGATCGACCACTCCTGTACGGGTGGAGCAGCACGCACGGTGAGGCACAGAGCGTTGGTGTGCATATTGCCGAACTCATAGGGGCAGTCATCGACAACACGAGTACCGTCTGTCACGGTCCGTCGATCCTTGCCATCCAGGAAGTAGGTCATCCCGGCTGCACGCTCGGCCAGGTGAAGAACCGGGCGGACGTGATCATCTACTGGGGGTGCAACCCGGTTGAGGCACATCCCCGCCACATGAGCCGGTATACTACCTATGCTACCGGGTTCTTTGTCCCGGATGCCCAGCGGGAGCGCACCGTGATCGTGGTGGATACCCGCAGGACCGACACCGCCGGTATTGCTGACGAATTCGTGCAGATCGAACACGGCGGGGATTACGCGGTGCTCTCCGCCCTTCGGGCAATTGTCCGTGGGAAGGCATCGGTGATCCCGGCCAAAGTTGCCGGTGTTTCAAAGGAGCAGCTGATCCGCATTGCGGAGATCTGCAAAACGGCAAAATTCGGGGCGATCTTCTTCGGGCTCGGGCTCACCATGAGCCGGGGCAAATACAAGAACATAAGGAATGCCATCGAACTCACCGATGAACTCAATAGGTATACGAAATTCGTGATATCCCCGCTTCGGGGGCACGGGAATGTCTATGGCTCCAATGAAGTCTTCACGTGGATGACCGGGTATCCCTTTGCTGTCGATTTCGCCCGGGGTATTGCGTTTTACAATCCCGGCGAGACAACCGCTGTCGACATCCTAAGGAGGGGTGAGTGCGATGCCGCCCTGATCGTGGCAAGCGACCCGGGGGCGAACTTCCCCCGGGCGGCTGCTGCACACCTGGCAAAGATCCCCACGATTGTCATCGATCCGCACGTAAACGCGACGACCGCACTCTCCCGCATCCATATCCCCTGCACTGCCGCGGGTATCGATGCGGCAGGGACCGCATACCGGATGGACGGGGTGCCCATCCGGCTGAAGAAAGTGATTGACCGGGGATACCCGGATGATGCGGAGATCTTAAAAAAGATCTATGATCACCTGAACGGGGGGAAGGGGCCATGACCGAGTTATGGGTAAAAAATGCCTGTGTCATTGACCCGATCCGGGGCATCAACGGTGAGATCATGGATATCGCTATCCGTGACGGCAGGATCGTGGAGTCGGTCTCGGACCGGGCAGACGTGATCGATGCACAGCGCTGTCTCACCCTGCCCGGGGGCATCGACTCGCATACCCATGTCAGCGGTACCAAGGTGAACTTCGGGCGGTACATGAGCCCGGAGGATATGCGGGCGGGACGAACGAAGCGCAAGGGAAAGATGCATGTGACGAGCGGCTACTATGTCCCGACCACATTCGGGAACAGCTACCGGTACAGCGCCATGGGGTACACCACCCTGCTCGAAGGAGCGATGGCTCCGTTAGAGGCCCGCCACACCCACGAGGAGTTCACGGCAACTCCCCACCAGGACATGATGGCCAACACCCTCTTCGACGGCAACTGGGCAGTTATGGATGCGGTGCGGGAAAAAGATGTCCGGAAGACGGCAGCGGTTGTTGCATGGACGCTAAAAGCCGCCCGGGGATACGGGATAAAACTGACCAATCCCGGTGGTACTGAGGCATGGGGCTGGGGCGAAGACTTAACCGGCATCCATGACATGGTGCCGCATTTCGCAGTCACACCTGCCGAGATCATCACCACCATGATCCGGGCAAACGAACTTCTCAAACTCCCCCACTCGGTGCACCTGCACTGCAACAATCTCGGAAAACCCGGAAATTACCAGACAACACTCGAGACATTCGAGCTTGTGCCCGACCTGAATGCCGCACGCCAGACCCTGTATGCCACCCATGTGCAGTTCCATGCGTACGGCGGCGGGACGTGGAAGAACATCTGCTCAAAGGCAGAGGAGATCACCCGCTCGGTCAACAGCAAACCGCAGATCGTGATGGACATGGGCCAGATCATGTTCGGCAGGACCATGACCATGACGGCCGACGGGCCCATGGAGTTCAACCTCCACTGCCTCCATAACAACAAGTGGAGCAACCACGATGTGGAACTCGAGACCGGGTCCGGTATCATCCCGGTAACGTACTCGAAGAAGAGTGCCGTGAACTGTATCATGTGGGCGATCGGGCTTGAGCTGGCCCTCCTCACGAAAAACCCGTACCAGTGCCTGCTCGAGACCGACAACCCCAACGGTGCCCCGTTCGTCAAATATCCCGAGGTGATCGGCCTCCTGATGAGCAAGCGGTACCGGGACGAGGAATGCGCCACGCTGGCAGCAGGGGTCGAACAGAGAACCTCGCTCTGTGCGCTTGAACGGGAGATGGACTGGCACGATATCGCCGTCATGACCCGTGCCGGACAGGCAAAGGCACTGGGCATTGGCAGTCAGGGCAAAGGCCATCTCGGCGTTGGTGCAGAAGCCGACATTGCCATCTACCCGATCCGGACGGATTCCGTTGACCCGGCCCGGGAATACCGGAAAGTGGTGGAAGGGTTCCAGAAGACCCGGTACACGATCAAGCGGGGACGCGTGGTTTCGCGGGACGGGGAGATCATCGTGGATGGTGCGAATGCCACCTTCTGGGTGGATGCAAAGGTACCCGAGGATCTTAAGATGGAGAACGACCCGGAATTCATCAAACGATTCGAACAGTTCTATACGGTGAGAATGAGCAATTACCCGGTGCAGGACGTGTATCTCCCACGGGGTCGGCGCATAGAGACGGAGGTATTCACATGAGAGTAATACTTGAGAGCAAGGTGCGGGCAAAGCCCAACCTCCCCATCGAGGCGGAGGCGATCATCCCCCGCAATTTCCTAAAGGGCACTGACCTTGTCGTGTACGAAGGCAACAAGGAGCGGACACTCTCCGAACTGTTCTGGATCTTTGTCGAAGGGACCGCAGTTGCCCCCGAAAATATCGAGGTTATCCTCAAGGGTGACACGTCCCGGATCAAGCGCGTCGGGGAGTATATGGACACCGGCAGTATCGTGATTGAGGGGGATATCGGCATGCACTGCGGGAACTTCATGAGCGGCGGGACAATCGAGATCCGGGGCAATGCCGACTCGTGGCTTGGACGGGAGATGCGGGGCGGCACGATCCTCTGCCGGGGCAATGCAGGCCATTACTGTGCAACCGGTTACCGCGGCGAGAAGAAAGGGATGCAGGGCGGGAAAGTGGAAGTATCTGGCAATACCGGGGATTTCTGCGCTGAATACCTCGCAGGAGGCACGGTCCACATCCACGGCAGCGCCGGGGATTTCCCCGGCGTGGAGATGCGGGGCGGGGAGCTGATCATTGAAGGCGACGCCACCCGGCCCTGCGGGAACATGAAGAGCGGCACATGTGTGATCCTGGGCACGGTGCACGACATGCTCCCCACGTTTGAAAAGATTGAGCGGCGGGTGCTTCCCGCATGGAAGATCACTGCGGATGTGTACCGGGGCGATGTGGCAAACCGGGGGAAAGGCACCCTCTGCGTGCGGTGCTGAAAGGTCAGCATGGCATTTTTTAGGATATATCCATCCATATTGTTCTGCAGAAATTGGCATGAACCTGTGAGATTCATACCAGACCCTGAAAATCCATGATATTGCGAGGGTTCCCCGCCTCAGGCCCTCTCCGAGGCACGGCGGGGCAGGGAGGTTTATGACCCAGAAAAAGGGGATCACTCTCATAAAGGTACCAGAATTTGTGAATCCCGAGAAAAGGATTTTGGCAGAGCTGATTTCTCTATAAATTATTTCGCACGATGAAGTCTGCGAGCACTCTCACCTCGTTCATGAACGGCGATTGCCCCTCAAGGAGCGGGGTGACAACGGGTTCAGAGCGTACCACTTCAGGATCGGCAGGGAGATAGAATACTTTGAAGAACAGTCCCTCGTCCCCGCATATCTCCTGAACTTTACGGATATCCTGCCGTGTAGCCGACCGGTTCACGACAAGGATCCTGCATTTTATCCCAATCTGCCGGGCGAGAATGGCAGATTCCCGGGCTACCGACAGCGCATTATAGGATGGATCGCTGACTACCAGCGCAGTGTCAAACCCGTCCGCCACCGCCCGCCCGAAATGCTCCATGCCTGCCGGGGTGTCGAGCAGGACAACCTGATCCTGCAGGAGCGGCATGTGGCGGAGGATCGCAGCAAGGAGGGTATATTCCGGGCAGAGGCATCCGGCCCCCGCCATGCGGACTCCGCCCATCACAAGGAGCCGGAGGTTATCTGCAACAGGAATGGAGAAGCGATCAATGACATCGCTCACATCCGGGTTCAGGGTGAGGAGACCCCCGGGAGAAATATCCGAGCCGGCACCGGTCTTTTCCCGGAGATATTCAGCGCTCTTTGAGACCGGTATGATCTGCCCCGCCTTATCCTTCGGGATGCTGAGCGTAACTGCAAGGTTCTGCTGGGGATCGCCATCCACGGCAAGCACCTGCAGACCCCTGCGGGAGAAAAGATGGGCAAGAATGGCAGTTACCGTGGTCTTTCCCACCCCACCCTTGCCGGCCATAACTACCCGTATTCCCCCGGTCCTGCCAAGGGAAGGTTTGCCGGTTCCTGGTGTTGTTCCGGAACCGGGTATGCCGGTTGGCAACTTCAGATCCCCAGCTCGGTCCGCTTGCGTTCGATGTGGTCCGATATGAGAACCGCTGCCTTTACCGGGTCGGGTTCGACAGCGAAACTCGCGTTCACAGCACCTTTTAAGCCCTCGGTCAGGAGCGAGACGGTAGCAGGACTTCCTGCAATGTGCGGCATCACGCCGAGCACCGTGTAAACGCCGGATGCAACGAAGTAGGCCCCGATGGAGACCGCTTTCTGCGAGTACCATTCAGGTGCCGCACCGGCTACGGGCAGTTTGTGGATCGGCACATTGAGGGCATTGCCAAGTTCCGCTGCGAGCACGAGGATACGGGAGTTATCCACACAGGAGCCCATGTGGAGCACCGGAGGGATCTTCAGTGACTCGCAGACTGCCCTGAGATCAGCACCTGCCAGAGATGCAGCCTCAGGCCGGAGGAGGCCGGCTTTTCCTGATGCGATCGCGGCACACCCTGTCTCGACACAGAGAATATTCCTCTTGATGAGTTCCTTTGCCAGGGTCACGTGCCCGGAGTCATGCTTAACGCGGGGATTGTTACACCCGACAATCCCGACCGCCCCCCGGATCTTGCCGGCTGCGATCAGGTCGATGAGCGGTTTGAACGAACCGCCGAGCGCGTTCTTGATCGCCTCGTTGGAGAATCCTGCCATGACCGGCACCGGTTCTCCCGGGATGAGCACCCGCTGGTGGTTCCGGTTCTTGTAATTCTCGACTGCCATCCGCACAATTGCTTTGGCCGTGAGATACGCGTTCTCGGCATGGAAGTCAAAGAAGTACGAGCCGGGGATCGTGGCTTTCGAACTCGTGGAGATGATCTGGGTATGATAACAACTTGCCGTCCGGGGGAGCGAGGGGAAGATGCACTGGTAATCCACGACCATCGCTTCAAGGGCACCGGTCGCGATGATCAGTTCCTGGTTGAGATGGTTCCCCGTCATCGGGATACCCTTTCGCATGAGCAGCTCATTTCCGGTACAGCACATCCCGACAAGGTTGATGCCCTTCGCACCGTACTTCAGGGCGAGTGCTTTTAACTCAGGATCAGCAACTGCTTTTACAATAACTTCCGAGAGCACCGGGTTGTGGCCGTGCACCGAGATGTTCACGTGATCTACTTTGAGAACTGCGAGATTCATCTTTGACATGCCGATTGTCGGCGTGCCGAACAGGATGTCCGAAGCTTCGGTACCGATCATTGAACCGCCCCAGCCATCCGAAAGTGAGGTGCGCAGTCCCTGGAGCAGCATATTGACGTAATCGGCACCAACTCCCATCTGGACGCGGTGCATCGAGTCTACCACCTCGCGGTCAATACCCCGGGGGGTAATACCCAGCTTGCTCCAAATCTCCCGGGTGGCTTTCGGTGCACGGTTCAGGAACTGGAGTGTGTTCTTCCGCATGCCGTACTCGTCGAGCATGGCACCTCCGAGTTCCGCAGCGAGCTGCTCGTTTTTCTTCCCGTCCGTTTTAATGCCATATTCCTTGCAGATCCTCAGAAGTTTTTCGGGATCGGCAATTGCATAATCTTTGGCATTTCCGGTTCCCAGGAGATAGAGCGTCTCGGCAATATCGCGGCCGTGATCCGAGTGGGCTGCTGCTCCGGTTGCTATCATATCCAGCATGTTCCGCGAAACGATCAGGTCTGCATCGGCGCCACAGACGCCACGGATGCGGTGAGGCGGGATGATCCTGCAGGGTCCCATGGTGCACCGCGAACAGGATGTGCCGTTTTCACAGTGTTTGCAGGGAGGCTGCTGCATTTCGAACCGGTCCCAGACCGTCTCCATGCCCTCCTTCATCATCAGCTCGAGAATCGGTTTGGCGTTCTCGTCGATCGTCCGTTCATTCTTCTTCTGCTCGATCAATGCCGGGTTCAGGAGCGACATTCTCGCCCTGTCAAGCTCGCAGACATCGAGCTTCTCCCGGATCAGTTGGGGTTTTGGTTCCTCGGCCATTCTACACTCACACCATTTAATTGAGTATCTGGTAATCCATCAGGGGTGTATATATTTCTTTGCCTCAGGGAAACAGAACTCCGGAGGGATATTTTTTTCAAACCTGCAATGACCTGCAGAGGCAATTTTTATCATCTCCCGGCAAGACAGTTGATCTATCATGGTCACAAAGGAAGTCTTCCACGGAGTTCCGGGCATCCTGCGCCCGTTTAAGGATTTTGTTGAGGCAAAGGGATTAAAAAAAGGCGACCAGATCGTCTATTACGGCGTCCCGGGCACCTGCACTCCGTTTGTCGAGCTGCTCGCATTTGCCCTCCGCTCCCTCGAACTGGAGCAGGTATTTGTGCCGTTCGTTGACGAGAGCCGGGCCAAGAAGATCAGCCATATCGAAGATGTTGGTATGCAGGCCCGCGTTGCTCCGATTGTCCTGAAACCCAGGGCAATCGTTGTCATGGGCGGGCTCTCCATGCCCAATGTCCCGGTAAAAGCAGAGCAGGTGAAAGCGGTTATCGCAAAGCATCCCGGTGCAGCAGTGATCGGGGTCTGCTTCATGCATATGTTCGAGAAAGCCGGGTGGCTTTCAACCGTATCGTTTGACTGCCTGATCGATGCGAACATTGATCCGGTTGAGGTTACGAAATAATCCCTGGTCCAAAAACCGGGTGATAGGCGGGATCCTCTATGGAGGTACCCCGTCCTCCGCAGGACCACCCCCCAAGCGAAATCCCACCTCTTTTGCAGATTCATTGCTAATGGTTCGTGTTAAACTCCGACGATATCTATTGCACACATCCAGTCCGGAACGGAAGGGATCCCCCTGCCCCCACCCCCCTTGATAATGAGGGGTCCTCCCCCTGGTCAGCTGGAGCAATGGGCAGGAGGAGGTACATTTTCCGGATTACCCAGCCCGCCATGATATGGATGGGTGAGTGTTCCATTCGATTACGCTGACAGCAGACGATACCTCTTCAGGAGAGGATGCACCTGCGATAAGCATTAAAATCCCATTTGCGGGTCGGGTGGCAACGCGAAACGAACGAATGAGAAAAATCTAAAAAAAAATGATTGAACTGATCTACCTTGCTGGGATGATCAGTGAGCGCTCGCCGGCGGGCATAAACTCGCGGATTGCACCCTTTGCGAACTCGCGGCGTGGTTCGGAGAAATCGAACTTGAGCGACGGGTCGGCGAATGTGATCTTGATCAACGGGGACAGGGTCCAGGCATCCTGGCGTCCATAGTGGGAAGCTGCGGCAATTGCTGCATATTCTCCCTGGTGTCCGACGTTCATTGCGTAGTTGGGGTAGTTTGGTCCACGGAGCTCGCCGATACAGCCTTCGTCGGGTCTGATCGACATTGAGTTGGTTGAACCGCACTGGTCCTGCAGGTCGTAGCCGAAGAAGCCGAGACGTGACCAGCCTTCCTTGTGGGCGAGCATGGACATGTACCAGCCGTTCAGGCCAGCGTTTGAGTTCGCAGTTGCAAGTGCACAGGAGATACCTGATGCTGCTGCAAGTACGGATGCACGCTGGGATCCGCCGAAGTGGCTCTCGAGGGTGGTGGGGTACTGTTCGTACTGTTCCATACCGTAGAGGGTGACCTCGGTTGCGATGTCGTTGATGACTTCCTGGGTCTTCTTTGCCTTGCCGAGACCACCGTGTTTGGCCTTGATATAGTCAAGACCATAGTAGCAGTAGTCATCGAGGATGTTGTCGGTGTATGCTGCTGTTGCATACTGGGTGAAACCGACACCACCGGACATGTAGCTGCCGAGCCAGATCTGGTCGAAGAGCATTGCACCTGCACCGACGACTTCAAGGGTTGCCTTGACGGGGTCGTTGGGGTACTTGCGGTCTCCCTGGATCATGTCTGCGAAGTGACCGAACTTGATGCCACCTGGCTCGTTCGGGCCACGTGCACGGCGGGCGGGCAGAATGTCTGCCATCTGGATAACACCGGCGTGTTTTGCTGCGAATGCGAGGTCAGCGACTGCTGCTTCGCCTGCGCACATCTTGTATGCACCGATAAAGGACATACCTATCTGCATTGCAGACCAGCGGGAGGTGGTTCCACCATCGCAGGTCCTGCTGACGGTTGTGGGGATGTGCACTGCCTGGAACATCGACTTGCCGACGGCTGCCTTGAGTGCTGCTGCACTCTTTGCCGGGAAGAGCTTGTCGAGGTTCAAGAGGAACTGGGGCTCGATGTCATCTGCCATCTCGTCGTCGCCAGTGAAGATCTTCACGTAGCAGTCGTCGACAAGTGACGGGTGGGTCTCGACCATGTGTTCCTGAACGACTGCTGCGCCGGGCATGGCGTGGTTCAGCACGTGGAGGTACTCGTTGATGGTCTCAGGGGTGACTTCCTTGCCGAGACGCTTCTGGAGCGTGTTGTGGGCGAGGTCGAGGCCAACGATGATGGTCCTGCGGATATCATCCCACATCTGCTGCATGGCAGCGTTGTTGACAAAGTGGAGGTCGTCGCCTTCTACAAAGACGTTGGTGCCGCTGACTTCGTAGGTCATCAGCTGGCGCTGACCGAGCGGGATACCACCACAGTGGCAGCGCTTGGGGTCGTACATGGAGATACCGCGGTCCATCTCGGCCTTCTTACCGGCCTTCATGAACTCCATCTTTCGCGGGGACTGCTCCAGACCTTCGCGGGCAAACACGGTTGAGGTTGCCTGGGGGTCTTCTGCAAACTTCTCCTTCATTGCCTTTAAGAAGAGCTTCTGCGTTCTCTCGATTTTTGCTTTTGCCATAATTATGCCTCCTTAGGCATGAATCCGTATTTTACACGGAGCGAGTGGATGCGCTGGATGTATTCAACCAGTTCTGCGTCGTCACGGAAGGCAGTGCCCACGAGTGAGTGGTAGATGGTGCTGTGTGACTTGATCCATTTTGCGTCCATCGGCTTGCCAACCTTGACTTCGCCGTCAAGAGGAACGCCGACCTGGTCCTTGACAATCTTGACAATGCCTGACTTCTTGTCGAGAATACAGCGCTGGAGCATGTCGAACATCATTCCGTTCTCATCGAGACGGAGGGAGTGGCCGTGCACTGTACATCCACGGACACCGCAGAGTGCTGGGTCAAAGAGCTCGGTGTTGACGAGGTCTTTTGCGTATTTCTCGAGGTCGCGTTCGCGGCACTCGACGATCTGGCGGCCTGACAGGGTACCTGGGTCAATGCCACGGAAGCGGTATGCTTCGAGGTATGACCTGAGGTAGGGCTGGCAGGGTGCATTGTACATAGAGTCCGAGAACTGGATGTAACGAACGCGGTCGCCGGCCTTTGCGCCGTCGGTCGGGGTGACCATCTTGCGCACTGGGCACGCGGGTTCCTGCTGCTCTGCGAGCGGCGGGTGTGCACTCTTGTAGGCTGAGCCGGGTACACGGTGTCCCATAATAAGAACAAGGTCCTTATCAGAGACATCACGGAGCTTTTCCAGCTTGTGGGCCGGGTCCATCTGCTTGCGCCTGTTGTCGGCAACAATAGTCTGGC
Source organism: Methanomicrobiales archaeon (assembly GCA_025350045.1). Taxonomy (GTDB): domain Archaea; phylum Halobacteriota; class Methanomicrobia; order Methanomicrobiales; family Methanospirillaceae; genus Methanoregula. The sequence continues at coordinate 24,036 of JANXYM010000079.1, forward strand.
CAGCACAGTATTGGGGTTTGTATGCCATTTTTTTATCACTCCAATGAATCCTTCTTTTTCATAAGTTTCATCACTGACGAAATGACTTCCGCCATCTTTTCGCGCGTGGGGGTCTGACCCCGGGTAACGCCGCTCACAATGGCCATCACCGTACCTTTGGTACGGATCCTGTCTGCGGGGGGCATCACCATCGAAGTCTTCACTCCCTCCTTTGCGAAATCCTCATAATCCACCGGGGACTGGGAAACAACAACCGCCTTCACATCACAGGCTGCAAGAATAAACCGCACCTTGTGCACCACGTGGGAACGAACGTTCCCGTGGTGGAGAATGGCTATTTTGTGTTTCTCAATCTGCATGACCTCTTTGTCGGATAACCCAAATGAAGCGCCGAGGACACCACCAGCAATTTTTGGTGCGTCCGGCGGTACGCCACTTCCGGCATTCAGCACCAGCGTACTGATGCTGTATTCAACGCCCTGTTGTCGCAGGCCTGAGGTGATATCGCACACCGGTTTGGTCACGTGGCGGCGTCCGGGAGACATCCCGACCACTATGACATCCGGGTACCGGCACTCGGAGATGGTGCCACGCTGGGCAATACCGCCTCCTTTACCCATGCCCATCGCCTCGCGGCAGTCAACAACCTGGGTTACTCGTCCAATCGGCATGATTATTTTATTCCCTGCAGGATTACGGGCTTGGACTTGCTGCTTGGATCAGCCAGACCGAGCATCTCTTTGTCCGCGTCCGGGCCGTACTTACAGTAGTCTACAAGCGACGGCTCGGTCTTCATGTATCTGCCTTCCTGAATACGGAAAGTAAAGTCGGTAAAGACCGATTCGCACGCGGCTTTCAGTGCGGGAATACTCTCACGGTTTTCAAGCTCGAGAAGAACGTTACCTACATGAACCTGTAATTCGACATCCTGGTCACCAACCTTGATCGTCTTCCTCATAGGATGAGGATTGGCAAGACCTTTGGCGGGGCCATAAGGGATGATCGCCGGCAGGCGCTGTCCGTTTAAGAGCATGCGCCGGATACCGGGGACTTCGATTAACTTGTTCAGCAGGCGTTCTGTGGTCTCGGGATTAAGCAACCGCTCGGCGGAAATCCTGCACTGGGGGAACGTGGCTTCTGTCATTCGTATCCTTTTAATTGGGTTTAGATACCCTTTGCAATTGCCTGGATCGGCTTCTTGAATGAGTCAAGCTGGCCGAAGGTGTCCTGGTAGATCTTCGAGGTGTGTTCGGGGCCGAACATCTGGGTTCCGGCATCGAGTGCACAGGCTGCGACGATACAGGGCATACCGACACCGGCTGCATGCCGGGTCACGACATGGTTACCGTTGAAGACACCGGGACCGCCGCCACCATAGATTGAGTGGCTGAAGAACGAGAAACCAACTGCAACACCCATGGTACGACCGAAGTCTGCACCGGGGAGGCCGGTCTCGTGCTCAAGCAGGTCGTTGAAGTACAGCAGGGTTGCTGAGACTGCCTGGGCGAAACGTCCGGCACCGCAGTTAACCATGGTTGCTGCAAGGGTTCCTGCAGATGCGTAGGCATTCCAGAGCATCGGGTCCTTCGTCTCGTAGAAGATGAAGCCACTCTTGCCCTTCTTGCCTGCCTTGATAACCTTGTCCTCAATGGCTTTCTCAACAAGGCTCTGCACGACAGTACCGATGGTACCGGTCTTGCCGTTTGCCTTGACGAGGTCGTAAACGAGGTTGTTTGCATTGAGTCCCTGGTATGCGTAGAGCATGAGTTGTGCACGCTCGAATGGGCCGACTGCGTTACCCATCTCGAACATACCTGCCTGCTCGAAGGTTGCTGAGAGTGCTGCTCCCTGGAATGCATTCCGGTGGGTCATCATGACCGCGTGGTTGGCCGGAACGTTACGGAGTGCATAGCCGAGACCTTCGTTGAACTGGGGGATGGACAGAATCGAGACGACATTGCCGCCCTGCATGTCCATTGTCTGTGGGTAGGTTCCCCAGACTGCTGCCTTGATGTAGGAACCGTCGAACATGTCGACCTTGTACTGGTCAACCAGTGCATAGGTGGTGGCTGCTGCCACTACGGTTGATGCTACGTCGTAGGTTGCTGCTGCGTCCATACGTGAGGTTGGAACCTCAACGAGGATCATCTTTCCGCCGCCGACCTTGGTGATCTTGGTGTTGTCACCGTCGGTGACCTGGACCATCTCCTTGATCTTGGCTGAGAGTGCGTCTGCATCCTTGACACAGCTGCAGTTCATGCTGCGGCCGAGAATCTGGTTCGACTTGCCGCCGACCTTTCCGGTCTTTAATGCGTCTTCGATACCTGCGAAGTTAACTGCCACTGTCCTCTTGGTGAGGTCGATGACATTCAGTGCGCCCTTGTTGACAACGGGGCTGATCTTGTCAAGAGTTACATTGCTCTTTAAAAGCTTGCCTTCATCGTCGTAGAGGTCAATAGTTTCTTTGTATTTAGCCATTTGAATTCCTCCAAATTACATTTAACCGCGGTACAATACTGTCAGTGAACGAAAGTATACTCTATCGGGTATACTGGTAATGAGTGAAAGTCGCTATTGCACGTCCCCTAAGATGGGACATTCAATAATTCCCAATTTTGCCATATAAGTATTCCGATTTCTTCCCGGCACGTCGAATTATACTATGCTAAAAATAATACTCCAAAACGGAGCAATGTTCAAATATTACATATACTCCGCATTTCATTGTTTTACGCAGTATTACCATTAAAATAAAAAGTACAACTAAGCACTAATCATAATAATTAATAATCAGACTTTCCTGTGCGCTCTGTATAAAAAGGGTGAGGTTGAGGTAACCACTCTGATCGGTTTTCTTCCAATTGTTACACTGAACCATGGCAGGATTTTTTTAGGGAATGGAACCCCCGGGATCAGATGATTGGATCCTGTTTACTCGTTTTTCATCGGAAAAAACGGAAAAAAAATGGGAAACCTGCAACCATTTCCCCGACTCCATTTTTATGAGATCAGAACTGGTGCGTCTGATGTAAAAATGGATGAGTGGATATTGGTTCCACGGCTGATGTTTATTTATTTTTAAATTCGGTGATGGGGCTTGGCCCCAGTTCCGTAACGGTGTTGACCACATCTGTGATAACCGATGCCCATTTTGCACCTTCGGATGCAGAGACAAAGGTCATCCTGAAGCGGCGGTCGTCAAGGCCGATACTCTTCATCAGGCGCTTGACCATGAACATCCGCTTTGCTGCCTTGTAGTTGCCTTCAAGGTAGTGGCAGTCACCAAAGTGGCAGCCTGATACGAGCACACCGTCAGCGCCGTCGGCAAAAGCCTTCAGGACAAACAGTGCATCCAAGCGTCCGGTACACATGACACGGACTACCCGGACATCGGGTGGGTACTGGATACGGCCGCCACCGGCAAGGTCTGCACCGGCATAGGAACACCAGTTGCAGAGAAGACCGATGATCTTGGGTTGCCAGATACCGGGTCCGCGTTCGGGGATCTTGAAATTTCCAGGAGCTGACATTTACTGCTCACCTCCAAGGAGGAATGCATCGATCTGCGCCACGATCTGGGGGGTGGTGAAGTGGTTCATCCAGATTGCACCACCGGGGCAGAAGCCGCCGCAGGTTCCGCAGCCTTTACACTTGGCTTCGGTTACTTCCATGACTGTGCGACCGTCTTTCTCGACAAGCGCAAGAGCGCTGTAGGGGCAGAGGTTCACGCACATGCCGCAGCCTGCGCATTTCTCATCAATGCAGCTGGCAAAGTACGGCTCGAGTTCGACTTCTCCCTTGTGGATCGGGATACTGGCTGCAGATGCTGCACCTTCGGCAGATGCTACAGTGTCAGGGATATCCTTTGGTCCCTGGCAGACACCGGCAAGGAAGACACCGGCAGTGGTTGTACCGCATGGGTTTAGTTTCGGGTGTGCTTCTAACAGCCAGCCGTCACTTGAACACGATACGCCAAAGAGCCTGCGGGTCCTGTTGGTGTCATCCGATGGCTGAACTGCAGATGCGAGCACGACCATGTCGACTTCCATATCGACCGGGCGGTCGAGCAGCGTGTCGTCAGTCATCACATGGAGGCTCTTGGTCTTGGGGTCCTCGATGATGTTGGCTACACGGCCGCGGATGAACTTCGCTCCTTCATCCTGGATACGGTAATAGAACTCCTCGTACGCCTTTCCGAATGACCGGATATCCATGTAGAAGAGGTAAGGGGTGCACCCCGGAATCTTCTCGATGATCTGGTGGGCGTGTTTTAACGAGTACATGCAGCAGAACCGTGAACAGTATGGCTTGCCATTACCGGTGTTGTCACGGGAACCTGCACAGAGTACGAATGCGACCTTCTTGGGGGTCTGGCCATCGCTCGGGCGGACAAGGTGCCCACCGGTCGGACCTGATGCACAGATAAGTCGCTCGAATTCAAGGCCGGTGATGACGTTCTCGAACCGCTTGTATCCCCACTCTTCTTTCTTCTCAATCGGGAACAGTTCATACCCGGTTGCAAGAATGGCAGTACCTACTTTGACCTTGATAAACTCGTCCTTGGATTCAAGGTCGATTGCAAGCTTCTCGGGACCGCATGCAGTCACGCAAAGCCCGCACTTGACACAGGAATCGAAGTCAATGGTATAGATCAGGGGGACAACCTGCGGGTGGTTGATGTAGATGGCCTTTCTCGGTTTCATGCCCATCTCGAATGCATTGGGCTTGATAACCGGGCAGACTGCATCACAGTCACCGCAGCCGTTGCAGCCGCCACCAATAAGGCCGCGTGCTGTTGCTTCTGTCGGGGTGAGGACACCGCGTGCCTTCTTGCGGATGGTCACATCGAAGTTACCGATGTACCCTTCGACTTCATGGACTTCCGAGTAGGTGTATAACTCGATTAGGGGCTCCCTGCCAACATCCACCATCTTGGGGGTTAAGATACACTGTGAACAGTCGAGAGTCGGGAACGTCTTGTCCAGCTGGGACATGCGTCCACCGATACTGGTGTCGGCCTCGATGAGGTAGGTCTTGATGCCTGCAGCAGAGAGATCGAGTGCAGCCTGCATACCTGCCACACCGGCACCGACAACCATGGCTGCTTTCTCTACGGGCACTTTCTTCGGGAACAGGTCCAGAAGGAGTGCTGCTTTTGCAACGGCAATACGGATTGCATCCTTTGCCTTGTCAGTTGCACCCTCCTGGTCGTGCATGTGCACCCATGAGTTCTGCTCACGGATGTTTGCCATCTCGAACCGGAACGGGTTTAAGCCACCTTCCTTGGTTGCAGTCCTGAACGTTGGTTCGTGGAGACGGGGTGAACATGCAGCGACAACGATACCGGTGAGTTTATGCTCAGCGATTGCCTTTTCAATCTTGCCTTGGCCGGGTGTCGAGCACATGTACTGGTAATTGTCCACAAACGCGACCCCGGGAATGGTCTTTGCGTATGCCTCTACCGTGGGGATATCCATCGATCCGGCGATGTTCGTACCGCAGTGACAGATGAATACACCCACCCGGGGCTTCTGCTGGGTGGTGCTCCCGGTTGCTACCGGCTTTGCCGCCGGCTTTGCTGCCGGGGCCTGTTTCTTAATTTCCTGTTTCACGGGGGCCGCCTTCTTTGTGATTGGCTTCTTGGTCTCGGTCTTTTTGGTGGTTGTTTTCTTCTTTTCTGCCATTTCTAACCACCTCACAGCACCTTCTGAAGGAACGATTCGCAGCTGATCCCATGGAGATCGAGCCCGAGATCCTGGGGACTCATGCCCTGTGCAAGACCGAGGAGTTCAGCGAAGTGAAGAACGGGCAGGTTGTAGCTGACACCGAACTTTTCCTGAATCTCAATCTGACCGCGGTCGAACTGGAGCTGACAGAACGGACAGATATCAGTGAGTGCATCAACCTTCTCTTCCTGAAGGTTGATCAGCTTCTCATTGGTGATGTCGAGTGCATGAACAATATCGTACCCGCGGACACCGCCACCTGCACCACAGCACTGCATCTTGTTGCGGTATTCAACCGGTGTTGCACCGAGTGCAGCAACAAGTTCTTCCATCCAGGTCGGGTGCTCGGTATTTAACATAACTTCCTTTTCAAACTCCCGGTCCTTGTGGGGTTTGACAAGGTGGCAACCGTAGTGGACTGCAATGCGGGCACCGGTCAGGGGATTTGTAACGCTGTCGCGGACCTTGTCAACACCGATGAACTTGTCGTTGTACAGCAGCTCTGCGGTGTGGTAGACATTGATAGTACCCTTGTACTCCATGTCGACTTCCTTGAGCACTTCGTTGACATTGTCCCGGAGGTCCTTGTTGTGCTTGAGCTTGTGGTTGACTTCCCAGATTGACTTGTAACAACCGTTGCAGACAAGGGCGATATCCATCTTCATCTGCTCGGCAAGGACAAGGTTACGGGCTGCCATTGCATAGAATACATTGAGATCGATCGATCCGAATGCACCTGGTGCGGGGCAGCAGCTTGCTCCCTTTAAGGGGACCAGCTCAACGCCGAGTTTCTTCATTGCCTTGATGGAGGCTGATTCGACACCGGGGTAACGGTTGGGGGCAATGCATCCAAGGTAGAATGCGAACTTGTGTTTTGCGCCTGATTCTGACATGGTATCTTATCCCTCCCTTTCCTTGATGATGCGGTCGGCATTGGCCTTGAGCTTGTAGTGGTCAAGGATCTTCCTGATGCCGGGCATATATTCCGCATAGGTATGGGTGGTCGGCGGGTCGCGGGAGAGACCAATCTTCTCGCGGGCTGCACGGTTGACATCGTTGTTGGGCACACCGTGGCCTGAGGCATAGATTGCTGTAACGGTCTTTAAGAAGTTGACCGGGACGATATCCCTCTTGAATGCGAGGTTCCTCATGGCCATGATGACATCAGTGGGGATGATATCCCTTGGGCAGCGGTCCGAGCAGCTGTAACAGGTAGTACAGAGCCAGAGATCCGGATCGATTAATGTTTCATTTTCGAGTCCGAGAACCGCTCTCCTCATAAACTTGCGGATGCGGTACGTGCTGCGGGGAGCAGACGGGCAGGAGCCGGTACAGGTTCCGCACTGGTAGCACATGTGGGCATTCGTGCGGGAGATGGCTTTCACGCTTTTGGTGAATTCAGGGTTTGAGTCTTCAAGGTAAAGTCTCGTGTCCTGAAGTTTTTTATCCAGTGCTGCTGGGTAACCTTTTGTTCGTTCCATGGAACTCACGCCTTCTCCATCTGTTTGAGGTTAACCTGTCCTGTGATCTCCTCTTTGACCTTCGAGGTCCTCTTGGTGAAGAGTTTCTCTTTGATCCTCTTGAACAGGTCAGTCTCCGTGCCTTTCACGCGGATACCGGTCCTTTGCATCACAATGATATCCTCACCGGGGCAGGAGTTAACACATGCTCCGCACAGGATACAATAATCCTTGTTGACTGCAATGGTCTTTTCAATGCTGTCGAGTTTCATCTCTGCAGCGGGAATTGTCGAGGGGAGATAGATCGCATTTGCCGGGCAGATATCTGCACATGTTGAACAGCCACCGGGGCATTTCTCTGCGTGGAATTCGATATCGCCTTCAAAAATCTTCTCAACGGTGATTGCCTCGGTCGGGCAGTTCTTCGAGCACCACGTGCAGGTGCAGCAATTGTCCTTGATAATATCGACTTTGCCAAGTACCTTGTCCGAAATGATCTCACGCTCAACGGTGATGCACTCTTCAGGGCAGGCCTCAACACACACCTTGCAGGCGTCACACTTGGTCTCGTCCCAGATCACATCGCCTTCGACTTTGCCTGTCTCTGCGGTGAACACCTTGTGTTTCACCACGATTGCCGGGCACAGTGCCCCGCACAGGCCACAGAGCGAGCATTTCTCTTTATCAACGGTAAATGTCGTCTTGGTCTTGATTGCGCACTGGCGGTCCTTTGCGCCAGCAACCGGTCCTTTGTAGGTTCCTTCAAAAGCGGGGACGTTACGGTCAATGGCGTCACGCGGGCAGACCTCTTCGCAGATCGTGCACTTAACGCATTTCTCGTCATCAATCTCCGCTTTCATATCAAATTGCGGGAACCCTTCCTTCTCAAGGATCGGGAGTCTCTCCTGTCCGTCCACTTTTAGGGTCAATGCATTGAATGGGCACATTATTACGCAGACGCCGCAGTATGAACACTTGACTTCATCGACATCGATAGGGGCAGCGTAATTGATTGCGCCGCGCTTCGATGCACCGACGAGCCCGAGGACGATAGCTTCCTCAGGACAAGCCTCCACACATATACCGCATCCCGTGCAGGTCTCTGCATTGAGAATAAGGTTGTTCACGTTCTGAAGGAGTTTTTGCTCCATTACAACGTTGACCCCATCCCTCTTCTTGGAAAATTTGGGAAACAGATTGTTCATGAATTAACCCTCATGCAATACCATTATAGTACGTTTGCCTGTGCTTTGGATTCCCAAGGCCTTGTCATCCTGATGTGCGTATGCTTTGACGCATCTGCACAATTGTTACAACCAGTATGATTTTCCCTGTTAATGTGCACTGCAAATGCCATTTTTTTTACGCACCAGCTATGATCGATTCTAAAATCGACTATCCAAAAGTGGTTGAAGAATGTAGATAAATGTTCTGAAATTTACCCGAAAAAAAGAGTGTTTTATTCAAGATTTTCTATTCTAATCTCTATACTCTTAATTAAGATTAACAGATTATTGTGTACTTAAATACTCAATATATGTGCGCTCTGATTGCCGGAATTAATTAGAAAATTTATTCAACATCCATCATAGTACCATTGTAGTAGCGGAGGTTATCGTATGGAAATCAACGGAGTTACTATTGACAACGAATTTGCAGAAGCATTCCCGACATGGGTCTGCCGGGTGATCATCACAGCAGTCACCACGGAATGGGCGAAGAAAGCAGCAACCGAAGCAACCGGCTTTGCGACATCTGCGATCGGTTGCCCGTGCGAAGCGGGGATCGAACAGGAACTTGACGCTTCACAGACCCCCGATGGTCGCCCGGGAGTCTCAATCCTGATCTGTGCAGGTAAGAAGAAGATTAAGGATCAGGTTGTTGAGCGCCTTGCTGAATGTGTACTCACAGCACCAACGACTGCAGTCTTCAATGGTATTACCAACTCAGAAGAGAAGATCCAGGTAAAACTTCACTTCTTCGGAGATGGATACGAATACCAGAAAGAGGTTGGCGGCAGGAAGTGCTGGGTCATCCCGATCATGGAAGGGGAATACATTGGCGAAGAAGAGTTTGGCATTGTCAAGGGTGTTGCCGGTGGTAACTTCTTTGTGATGGCAGAGAACCAGATGGCAGCCCTCATGGGTGCACAGGCAGCAGTGGATGCAATTTACAAGGTCCCGGGCACCATCACGAGTTTCCCCGGTGGCATTGTTGCGAGCGGTTCAAAGGTTGGCAGCCTGAAATACAAGTTCATGCCTGCTTCAACCAATGAGAAGTACTGCCCGACACTCAGGGAAAAAGTCGCGGACTCGAAGATTCCTGCGGGTATTAAGGGAGTCTATGAGATTGTTATTGACGGTATTGATGAGAAGTCCGTAGCAGCGGCCATGGCTGCAGGTGTCAAAGCTGCGGCAATGGTGCCGGGCGTGAAGTTTATCACTGCCGGCAACTTTGGCGGCACTCTCGGACCCTATAAGATCGAGCTTCACAAAATTCTCTAATTTTTTCTCTTTTCAGGACTTAACGGGAATTTTTTGGTCACTCAATCGATCGCTATAAATACTGTTATTGCCGATTCTCTTGTTAACGAAAATTTCGGCTACAACCTTGAACTCTGGATCATAAACGGCATATGAGTGTGTTTCATCTGCCCTTAATTCAGAAATTCAGTGAAGCCGGGCCAACCTGAAGAAAAAGGCAATCTTCTGTATGGTGTGAAGTTTCCATGCATAGGATGTATTGAGGAAGTACCAGGCATGAAGAACATTGCTGAACCCTATGTAATCCACTACCCGCAGATCGTAGCGGTAGCCGATGAGACTGGCAACCGGGTAGAACTGATCGAGTTTTTTGACTGTGTGGGTGGAGCGATGTGGTCGAAACACCACTATGCCCAGAGCCCGGTAGTGGAGGATGTGCGATGTGTGGGTGCAACCATGCGGTACCGTTTAAAACCGCAATCGGTGGATCTCGCACTCGAAGGCTCCCGGTTCCCGGCGGGCATCTCTGCATGTACTGTTGATATGTCCGAGATTGCTGTTACTTATATCGGTATGGGTGGAGGCGGTGTGGGTGCTGCTGCCTGCCGCTCGGATGCACGCGGTGTTCTGCGGAGCCGGAGTGATCCCGCCGGAGGGGGAAAAGTTGCAGGGGCAACGATCTGGATGCCCCGGATGCAGCGGGTGCTCATTGGTGTTGACGACACAGACACCCCGGAAGAGGGGGCAACATGGACCCTGGTCCATAATATTGCTAAAGCAGTGGAAGACGAACACTCCGTCTATCTCTCACACACGATCGTCCAGCTCTTCCCGGTGCCATACCGGACAAAGAACTGCGTTGGTCTTGTCGCAGAGTTTGCCACAATGGATCCAGCCGGGCTTACCGATCGGTTCCATGCACTCCTGAAAAAATATACGCTCTCCCAGAAGACGGGTATGGCTGTTTACACCGGTTTTTCCCCCTCTGAGGAATTGCTTGCATACGGCAGGAGCGTTAAACGCGGTGAGGTTGAACCGGGGTTGCATGAGCGACTCAAAGATAAGGACCTGAAGATCATCATGAACGGCCGGGGAATTACCGGGGCAGTTGCGGCGATCCCGTTCTTTACCCGGTACGAGGAGGCGCTGGATCTATGCAGTGGCCCGATTTAAAAGCCCGTCTTCTCTCGGCCGGTTCAGCCAGGATCACGGGTGAACCTGCAGAGCCGTACATTGCCCGTTCCACCGCAGGCCCGGGTGCCGGAGGGAACGGTGCAGTCTTCTTTGCCATGGGCAGCCACCGGGTCAAGCTTGCCCTGAACCCTCTCAGTGAAGTGGAGATAGCCCACCGGGGTAATGGGGTTGTTGACCTCTATTTTGAAGGGGCACTTATCCCCGGGAGACTCCTTGAGCCGGGATGCCACTGTCCCGACCAGGCGTTCATCACGGTGACGGGCAGCTGCATCTTCCACTGCCGTTACTGCCCGGTGCCCATGCTGGGAGGCAAACGGAAGACGATTGAGGAGATCAGGGAGATGGTTGAGTCCGTCCGGCACCGGATTACTGCTATTTCCATTACGAGTGGCGTACTTGATACGATCGATGAAGAGGAGTCCTATGTGCTTGAGATAATAAAATACCTCCATGTTTATGATCTCCCGATCGGCGTCTCTATTTATCCCACAGACCAGACCCCCGACCGGCTCCGGGCACTCGGTGTAGCAGAAGTGAAGTTCAATATTGAGGCGGCAACGCCGACCATTTTTGCAAAGCAGTGCCCGGGGCTTGACTATGAACAGCTCTGGCGGGTGCTCGATCGCTCTGTGGAACTCTTTGGAAGGGACAGGGTCTTTTCCAATGTAATTCTTGGTCTTGGTGAGACCGACGGGGAGATGGAGACCTGCATCAAACGGCTGACTTCACACGGGATAATTCCCGTACTGCGGCCGCTCAACCCGGTTGCGGAACTTACCGGTACCCCCCGCCCGTCCGCGGAACGGTTAAAAAAGATCTTTGGTATTCATGAACGCGAACTTGAAAAAGCAGGACTCGATGCCCGAAAGGCGCTCACCATGTGCACGAACTGTGCAGGATGCGATCTGGTGCCGGGGAGGGACTAGATGAAAGGCATCGATGTAATTACCGAAGCGTTGCTCGCATGCACCGACCGGCAGTACACCGTACCGGGATTTCCCGTCACTGATCTCGGTGCACGGACCCTTGCAGAGATGGTGATCAATGAAAAAACGGCGCTTGAATATGCTCTTGGAGATTCGCTTGAGGGTCGAAGGGCTGCAGTCATCATCAAGAATGTCGGTGTGAATGCCTGCGCAGATCCGCTGCTTCAGGCAGCTGCTCAGGGCCTCATAGGGGGAGTGCTTCTCGTAACCGGGGATGACCCGGAAGCACTGGGATCCCAGACTGCCCAGGACTCCCGGTATTACGGCGAGCTGGCTGAACTTCCCGTGATAGAACCCGATGCCTTTACCTGCTATGCCGGAGTCGAAGCAGCGCTGGAAGCCTCAGAACAGTTCTCCCGGGTCGCGATGCTCCGGCTGACGCCCGGAATTCTCGAAGCGGATGTGGAACATATTCCTGTACCACGATATCCCGGCAAAGGGCGCCTTTCTGACCGGTCGTGGACAATGAACGGGCGGATAACGGCCGCAACGGAACTGTACCGGACCCTGTTTGACTGGTCGAACGATTCTGCATTAAACCAGTGGAAGGGAGAGCCTGCCGGTGTTGGCGCTGCGCCGGGGAAGACCCGGATTGTTACCGTGCACCCCCTTCCGTCACAGGCTGCACCGGTTAAGGAAGTGCATGAGATCGGCCGGACCTTCGTCCGCGATCACCGGGGATTGCAGCCACCGGTTCCCCGGCAAAACCCGCAGGTAATGAAGGACCGGGGGTTCTACCGGACCTTCTGCAAAGACTGCCCCTTCAAACCGATGATGAATCACCTCAAAGAGAGGGGGATGAGCATGATCTGCGATGCCGGCTGTTCAATACTGGGAATGACCCCCCCGTACGAGCTGGGCATTGCAAGTTACGGCATGGGTTCGAGTATCGCGGTTGCTGCACGGAGCACACGAGTTGCCCTGATCGGGGACTATGCGATGCTCCATTCCGGCCTGAACGCCCTGATCGATGTATACGAGAAGCGCCTTCCTCTGCTCTGTATTGTGATGAACAACAACTGCACAGCGATGACCGGTAAGCAGTCCTCCTACGATCCGGTTCCCTACCTGCGGTGGGCCAATCCAGTCGTCTGTCGTGCCGATGATGAAGAGGCGCTGAAGAACGAGCTCGTGGTGATGGACACGCCCCGCACGCTTGTAGTAAAAGGTACCTGTCCGGAGGGAAGCAGCCATGAAACCGTTAAATATTGAGATCTGTGATGTGACGTTGCGGGACGGAGAGCAGACGCCCGGGGTATCGTTCTCCTGCGAGGAAAAGGTAAAGATTGCGACTGTGCTCGACGAGATCGGCATCGAGGTCATCGAAGCCGGGTTCCCTGCCGTCTCCCAGAACGAGAAACAGTGCGTCAAAACGATCGCAAACCTGGGGCTCGATGCCCGGATCTGCGGTTTTTCGCGGGCAAGGGAAGGGGATATCCAGACTGCCATTGACTGCGATGTCGAGATGGTGAGTATCTTCATCCCAACCTCTGAACTCCATGTCCGGCTCAAGTTCAAAAAACCCCGGGAGCAGGTGCTTGAGGACTCCTTAAAGATGATCGATTATGCCCGGGACCACGGAGTTCAGGTGCGGTTTGCTGCCGAGGATGCGTCCCGGACCGATCTTCCCTTCCTCAAGGAAGTCTATCGCAGTGCGGCTGAGCACGGTGCAGTGCTGCTCAGTTTTGCCGATACGGTCGGCTGTCTTATTCCTTCCGAGATGAACCGGATTATGACCGATCTTGTCGCCTCGGTTGACCGGCCATTCTGCGCCCATTGTCACAATGACATGGGCTGCGCGGTCGCAAACACCATCACTGCTGCCGAAGCAGGCGCTTTCCAGCTCCATACCACGGTGAACGGTATCGGGGAACGGGCGGGCAACGCCTCGCTCGAGGAACTGCTCGTTGCCCTGCGGATGAAGAAAGGTATTGACCGGTATGACCTGTCCCGTCTGACTGAACTCTCGCATATGGTTGAAAAATTCTCCGGTATCACCCTCCCGCGGAACAAACCGGTGACCGGCGAACTGGCATTCTCCCACGAGAGTGGGATCCATATTGCGGCGATTCTTGAAGACCCTGCCTCCTATGAATATTTCACGCCCGAGATGGTGGGAAGCGAGCGAAAATTTATCCTCGGCAAACATACGGGCAAGAAAGCACTTGAGCACGTCATGGCATCGCTTGGCTGTGAATGCACGGATAGGCAGGTCTGCCGCGTCCTCGACCTGGTCAAGGACCACTCGGAACACAAATGCAATATCACGCCGGATATTTTGCGGAGACTGATCAAAAAAGCACAACTGGAGAATGGATAATGGCTACGTTATCAGAGAGGATTCTGGGGGGAAATGCCGGCGAATACGTGGACCGGAAGGTGGACCGTGCCTATGTCCATGATGGCACAGGGGTCCTCACGCTTGAGGCATGGAAGCGAATTGGGAGTGACCGTCTCACGGATGCAACCCGCCTCTCCATGCTCTTTGACCACATCGTACCGGCCAACAACAGCACAACGGCAACGCTCCAGCACGAACTGCGTGAATTCGCCCGCGGTTCATTCATGCACTTCTCCGATGTAGGATGCGGGATCTGCCACCAGATAATGAGCGAGGGTGTTGTACTTCCAGGAGAGGTAATTGTTGGTGCGGACTCGCACAGCTGTACGCTCGGTGCATTTGGTGCTTTTTCCACGGGAGTTGGCGCAACGGACATGGCAGCCATCTGGCTGACCGGTGAGACCTGGTTCCGCGTGCCGGAGTCCATCGGGATACACTTATCCGGTTCATTCTCCGGTGCTGCGGAAGCAAAAGATCTTGCCCTGACCTGCGTGAGCCGGCTGGGCATGGATGGCGCTACCTACAAGGCCCTGGAATTTATCGACGAAGGGGTTGCCGGTCTCTCCATGGATGACCGCCTCGTGCTGAGTAATTTGTCAGTTGAGACCGGGGCCAAGACCGGGTTGTTCTATGCTGATGATGTGACGGTGCAGTATCTAGCCCGGGCAGGACAGATGGTCAAACCTCAGGTGCCGGAGCCATGCCGCTATGTGCAGGAACTCTCCATTGACCTGTCGGAGATTGTTCCCCTGGTAGCTGTTCCCCACCGGGTGGATACGGTCAAGCCCGCGCGGGAGATTGCCGGTCTCCCCCTTGATCAGGTCTTTGTCGGCACCTGCACGAACGGGCGGTATTCCGATCTTGCCCGGTTCGCCCGGATCGTGAAAGGTAAGAGCGTGGCCGTACGGACCATTGTGGTCCCGGCTTCAAAAGCGGTGCTGGCAGAAGCAATCCGGACCGGTGTGCTCACCGATCTCGTGGATGCCGGCTGCACGATCGGAACCCCGGGTTGCGGCCCCTGCCTTGGCTCGCATATGGGGGTGCTGGGTGAAGGGGAGGTCTGCCTGTCCACGGCAAACCGGAA
>JANXYM010000095.1 GCA_025350045.1 Methanomicrobiales archaeon
GATGTGAGAAAGAAAAAAATCTGGAAAGATTATTTGGAAAAAACGAGTCAGTAATCTGCTCTTTTCAGTGGGTAAGCAATTAAAGGATCCAACCCGGTCCTTCCCATTCGTTGGTTATCTGGCAGAGGATGGCAGGAAATGAGGTTGGATCCGCAGGCAGCAGTGCAGATTGTTCAGATGCCGATCTTATATGAAGTGGGATTCCCGGTTAAGTGATACTGTTTCCACCTGTGCGCGAAGGTGAGTATACGTTATTGTTCTCCTTTTCCCCTGTTCCAATTGAATCCTGAAGATAACCCGATCGAACAGAAAATTCCTGGAATAACCGATACCGTACGAGTGAAATTCAGAAAAAGTGCGAGGGATGGGATTCGAACCCAAGAACTCCTGCGAGACCAGGCCCTGAACCTGGCGCCGTTGACCTGGCTTGGCTACCCTCGCGCCTGTATAGATTACGGTTGAAATTAAATAAAGATAGGGGGTGATCCGGCCCTATTTGGAGGTACTGTTCTCACTGGATGCTTTCTTCATCTCCTGTTCACGCAGCTCTTTTCTCCGGATCTTTCCGGATATTGTCTTTGGTAAGGAATCCACAAACTCAATTGCCCGGGGATATTTGTAGGGGGCGGTCACGTTCTTGACATGGTTCTGGATCTCCCGGACGAGAGTTTCAGACGGCTGGAACCCGGGTTTAAGGATGACAAATGCCTTGACGATCAGGCCACGAACATCATCCGGGGATCCGACAACTGCAGCTTCCTGTACCGCGGGGTGCTCTATGAGTGCACTCTCGACTTCAAACGGTCCGATACGGTAACCGGATGATTTTATCACATCATCATCCCTGCCGATAAACCAGAGATACCCATCCTCGTCTTTGTAGGCTTTATCACCGGTGTAGTAATAGTCGCCAATAAAAGATTTTTTATTTTCCTCGGGATTGTTCAGGTATTCCCGGAACATTCCCACCGGACGCGGATCCATCTTGATTGCGATCCTTCCTTCTTCATGCATAGGAACGGGTTTTCCGTTGTCATCATGGAGTTCCACATGCCAGCCGGGAGAGGGTCTTCCCATGGAACCGAATTTTGGCGTCATGCCCGGGAAGGTGCCGATGCAGAGTACCGTCTCGGTCTGTCCGTATCCTTCATAGATAGTCATGCCGGTCGCATCCCTCCATGCCTTGATAACTTCAGGGTTGAGCGGTTCACCTGCGCTTACGCAGTGGCGAAGCTCAGAGAAATCAAACTTGTCGAGATCGGCTAAGATCAGCATACGGTAAATTGTTGGCGGGCAGCAGAACGTGGTAATCCCATATTTTTCTATGAGCGGAAGGATCTCGGTTGCATTGAACCGGCTGCGGATATCATACACAAAGATTGCCGAACCTTCGATCCACTGGCCATAGAATTTTCCCCATGCGCTCTTTGCCCATCCTGTATCGGAGAGCGTGAAGTGGAGATCGTTGGTGCGCAGATCGTGCCAGAACCGTGCAGTGACAATATGTCCTAACGGGTAACTCTGCTCATGCACCACCATCTTGGGGTCTCCTGTCGTCCCTGAGGTAAAGAAGATCACGAGCGGGTCGGTGCTCCGGGTCTTTTTCATGCTGGGAAGATTAACAATTTTTGCTGATACGGGTGCAGGGTAGTCAAGTTCGGTTAAGTAACTGATCCAGCCCGGGCGTTTCCCATCGATCAGCACTTTACAGGAAAGGGAAGGGCAGTCCTTTGCGATCTCTTCGATCTTGTCTGCCTGTTCTTCCATGGTGATGACCATCTTGATATCGGCAATATTGATACGGTATTTCAGGTCCTTGGGGGTGAGCATCGTAGGAGCGGGAACATAGACGGCACCGCGCTTAATCAGGCCGAGAGTAAACGTCCACCACTCGGGAACCCGGGGCAGCATAATAAGCACCCGGTCACCTTTGCTGACGCCATACTTGATCATGATGTTGACGATCTGGTTCGAGAGCCGCATCAGATCCCAGAACGTGAACAACTTCTCCTTGCCTTCCTGGTTCACCCAGACCATGGCTAGCTTGTTCCGGTCCTTGTTTGCCCATGCATCGATCACATCGAAACCGAAGTTGAAATATTCAGGTACTTCAATGGAAAATTTCCGGAACATCTCTTCATAATCCGGCATATTATGATCTTCAGGTCCAAAGACCGGACCGGCAGAGGGAAGGGTTGTCGCCCCGATCCTGCTCACGCCCGTACTATTTGCGAGTTGTGTGGTGCACGCCTCGTTTATCCAGTCGGACCGGGAAATATTTCGTTTCTCCGACGATTTGTCAATGCTTTTTGCAAGTGAATCGTCCATAGTGACAGAATACCGCACCATACAGGATGGTTTAGTGGTGCAGAATATGAGCGTTTCGATCAGATCCTGCACCATAGCGCAAAAAGTTTTGAATTTTTTATTACTGCGATTGATATTATAATGGGGTTTAAAACAAAAACAATGTCCAAAATCAAGGATGATTTAAGTGGTGCAATCACTTTGCATTCAGGTATTTTTTCAGCTCTGCTGCACGCAGTTCATTGCGCTTGATCTTGCCCGAGATGGTTTTGGGAAGTTCAGGTACAAACTCTATCTCCCGCGGATACTTGTAGGGTGCGGTGGTCTTTTTCACATAGGTTTTGATATCCTTGATCAGCGATTCGGAGGGTTCGAAGCCCGTATTGAGAACGACAAACGCCTTGACTATCATACCGCGTATGCGATCGGGTGATCCCACCACTGCTGCTTCCTGCACAGCGGGATGCTCGATCAATGCACTCTCCACTTCAAAGGGCCCGATCCGGTAGCCGGAACTCTTGATCACATCATCGTCCCTTCCCACGAACCAGAAGTAGCCATCCTTGTCACAGTACACTTTGTCTCCGGTGTAATACCACCCGTTCACAAAGGACTTTTTATTCTCTTCAGGATTGTCGATATACTCCACAAAAAGTCCGGGTGGCCGGGGGTCAGTACTGATCCCCAGTCTTCCCTCTTCATGTTCTCCTACCGGTTTTCCATTCTCGTCATGAACTGCGATCTTCCAACCGGGTGAAGGTTTCCCCATGGATCCCGGGTGGGATTCAACATTGGGAAATGCAGCAACGCAACATGCAGTCTCAGTCTGCCCGTATCCTTCACATATGGTAAGACCCGTACCTTCCTTCCAGACCCGGATTACTTCAGGATTGAGTGGTTCACCTGCACTTGTGCAGTGACGGAGACTCGAGAGATCGAACCTGTCCAGGTCGGCTAAGATCAGCATGCGGTAGATCGTCGGGGGACAGCAGAAGGTTGTAACCTGATATTTTTCAAGCAGGGGGAGGACTTCAGTTGCCTGGAATTTGCCGGTGAAATGATAGACAAAGATACAGGCACCTTCAATCCACTGCCCGAAGATCTTGCCCCATGCGCATTTCGCCCAGCCGGTATCGGCAACCGTGAAATGGAGATCGTTGTGATGGATATCCTGCCAGAGCCGGGCAGTGACGATGTGCCCGAGCGGATAACTGTGATCGTGCAGCACCATCTTGGGCTCCCCGGTGGTGCCGGAAGTGAAATAGATCAGCATCGGATCGGCACTTTTCGTCTTCCGCTGGTCGGGAATGCTGACGGAACGATGGGAGACCGGTGCCGGGTAGAGCAGTTCGTAGGGAAAACTGGCCCATCCTTTCCGTTCTCCATCAGCGACAAGGCGGGTGGTAAGCGTGGGGCATTCATCGCAGATCTCTTCAACTTTTTGGGCATTTTCGAGATCGGTAATGATCATCCGGAATTTACCCTTGTTGACCCGGTATTTGATATCCCGCGAGGTAAGCATCGTCGGGCAGGGGGCAAACACAGCTCCTAACTTGATTAAGGCAATCGCAAATATCCACCATTCCGGGATACGGGGGAGCATCACCAGTACGCGATCTCCTTTGTTAATCCCGTATTTCAGCAGAATATTTGCTGCCTGGTTGGAGAGGTTGGCTAGATCGAGATAACTGTATTTTTTCTCTTCGCCATTCTGGCTCACCCAGATCATGGCGAGTTTATTACGGTCCTTTCTTGCCCAGGCATCGATCACATCAAAACCAAAATTATAGAATTCCGGCACTTCGATGGAGAAGCGTGCGCACATCTCTTCATAGCTCTCTTTGGTAATCGCGCGTTTGCCCATAGGATCAGGAACATATGTTTCATGCGGTTCTTTTTCAAGTTTGTCGTTTTGAAATGGATCTAAAACAAAAAGAAAAATCCTCTGCTATTTTTTTTAATTCGGCCTCCAATGAAATTCGTTATTTTCAGGATAACCCGTTGACGTTCGTAGGAAATAAATCGGGACATAAGGGTTGTCCATTAGTATCATGGTCAGGCCAAATCATACTACCATTAATGGCTGATAAAAAGTACGAGTCCTTAAAGATTGAGAACATCGCAGCATCCGGCGTTATTGCCGATTCCATTGACCTTATTGAGGTGTCAAAAAAGGTCAAGAACTGTGAACTCAATACAAAACGGTTCCCCGGTGCAGTCTATCGTATTTGAGGATCCCAAGATTGCGTCCCTGATCTTTTCTTCAGGAAAAGTAGTCTTAACCGGTATACGTAACAAGAAGGCACTCACCGATGGTCTCAGTATTATTATGAAATCGCTTAAGAGTGCCGGTGTCGGAACCCACAAAAGAGCCAAAAGTTGCTCTCACTAACATTGTCTGTTCGTATGATATAGGCAAATATACAATCTCAACAAAGTGGTCATTACCCTTAATCTCGAAAACATCGAATATGAACCCGAGCAGTTCCCCGGTCTCGTTTACCGTATCAAGGATCCCAAGATTGTCGCTCTTCTCTTCAGGAAAGATCATCCTGACGGGCGGAAAGAACATGGAAGATATCAAGAAGGGTCTGGACTTCCTCGAGCAAAAGCCTGAATCCATTATGTAATAAACGATAAACCGTTTTTCCTTTTTTAAAAAATTTGACTCTGTTGAAAACCTCGAGAAAAATATGCAATCGCTCGTAGGATGTCCCTTTTTTGTATGGTATTCCCACCTCTGCCGCCCGGAGATCATCCCAAATTGCGATAACCATCAGAAGGTCGATGAAAATATCCGCGATAAAAGGGGGGTAAATGGGATACTCCCCTTAGGCTCCCCCTCAGGAGGATGATACGGGTCTCCCTCCTATATCCCAAAGAGAATCTGCGAATAATGGCGAAAGTGAATTTTTAAAAAGCCATAATAATCCTGACTATGATCGCACTCATGACCAGTAACGGTGTGTCTGGATAAAATTCCGCTCTGCCTTGAGGATCTCGCGATAGAATGCATCCCCATCGGCCTGTGTCCCCAGGATCCGGGATGCATTCTCCGGCCCCACACCCCGTGCAGACAGGGCAATTACCGCTTTCTTCCCACTGGAGAGCACGATATTCGCATTTTTTTTCAATCGCTGCTCGATTGCCCGCTCTTCAGCATTCTTCTTGGGTTTCCTTAACATCGCGAACTGTTCCTCATCAAAGGGTTTGAGGGCCGCAATCAGGAGTGCCCCGCACTTTGGGCACTGGGGGTGATCCGGGACCCGGGAGACAACGGTCCGGCTCTTCCAGTCCCGGCAGTTCATACAGGCAAGCACTACATCATCCTGTTCAAGCCTCCTCTTTAAAGTGGCAATGACGGCGTGATCTGCGGTTGGCGGGGGAATCTGGTCCCGGGAAGAGAGTAATCCTCCAGCGCCAATGAGTGAGTGGGGGCCCAGCTCAACGCGTATTTTCCCCTCTTTGATCAGGGCCACTACTGCAGCAGCGGTATCAATGTCCATGTAGTCTGACAGCAGCTCCCGGTATGCTTCCTGCTGAACAACCGTATTTTCGAAGAAATCGAGCAAGCGATGGATGCTGATCTTCTCATAATCTGCATCCGCATCGATCGCCCCAAACTTCTTTGCAATCTGCACAAGTTTCCATTTGAAGAGTGCAGTGCGTTTCAGGGCAAGCTGAAGTATGCCGGACATATGGGCAGGATTCAGCGTGAGGAGGAACTCTTTTACATCAGCGGCACGGATGGACGAGGGAAGGCGCAGGAGCATCCGGTAGGCATCCAGTTCGAGCCCGACCGTAGTTCCGTAACGGGCGGAGATAAGGATAGAGAGCACGCGCCCGAGCGCTTCGTTTGCCTTGTGCCCGGCACAGACATTGCAGACCACACCATCATCTGTATTCTCGAGCGTGATGAGATTATCCGTAGGAACGAGCGACCGGTTCTTATCCATCTCTGAAAGAAACGCACTGGCGAATATAACCCCCTCCTCACCGGCAGTATAATCGGCAATTTTCCGGGTCCTGCGTAATTCTCCAACTTCCCGGGCTACATTGAACGGCACCGGGATCTGCTCTCCTTCCCATGAAGGGAGCTCCCCCAGTGCCTTTTTTGCCGGTTCTACGGTAAGTCTGCCATCAGCGATCTCCAGCACGCGCCAGAGTTGCCCCTTCGTGATGAAGACTGCACCCGTATGTACCCATCCAACCACGAACGACTCATCGAGCGTTCCAACGGTTCTCCGCGAGACCATGTCAAAGACCGGCACTTTCCGTTCATCGTGAATCATCGAGAGGTTGTTGGAGAGATACCGCCGCGCCCGCCCGGTAGTGATGAGACGCCCCCCGTCATTCCGGATAAGCCGGTGCTCTTCCATCTGCCGGCACACATCCTCGAGCAGCGTCTCGCACCGGGGAAAAAGAGCAGTGCGCTCAAGAATATCCACAATGGCCGAGCGTTCGATCTCCCCGTACTCAACGGCGATTGCGGCTACCTGGTTGGCAAGCACATCCGCCGCATTCCGGGGAAGTACAACCGGCTCGATCTCGTTTCCTTTGGCTTTTTTCGCGATGACCAGGGATTCGAGGAGATCATCAAAACCCGTAGCAAAAATGGTGCCCCGGGATACGGTATTCAGCTGGTGACCGGCACGCCCTACCCGCTGCACCAGCCGGGCAACTTCGCGGGGGGAGCCGAACTGGATCACGTGATCCACCCGGCCGATATCGATCCCCAGTTCCATCGAAGATGTGCAGATGAGGGTCCGGATCTCACCTTTTTTAAAACGCTCTTCCGCATCTATTCGCACTTCCTTCGAGAGCGAGCCGTGGTGCACCTCCACATCCCCGTGCTCGAAGAGGGCATGGCCCAGTGCCTCGGCCGTCACCCGCGTGTTGACAAAGACCAGCGTGGAACTTTCGCGCTTCAGTGACTTGGAGAGCACCTCTGTCTGGTGTTTGAAATCATCGCCAACATACTTGACCGAGATCTCCAGGTGTTTTGCAACCGGAACCTGCACAACCGAACAGGGTCGTGCTCCGCAGAGGAAGCGGGCGATCTCCTCGGGATTACCTACCGTAGCCGAGAGGCCGATGCGCTGGAATTCCCCCGCATACACATGCAGCCGTTCCAGTGCGACAGCAAGCTGTGCACCACGCTTGCTTCCTGCCAGATCATGGACTTCATCCACGATCACGTACCGGACCTGCTTAAGATGCTGCCGCAGGACCTTTCCCATGAAGAGTGCCTGCACTGTTTCCGGCGTGGTAATCAGGAGGTCCGGGGGATGGAGCGCCTGTTTCCGGCGCTCTGCCATTGGCGTATCGCCATGCCGCACTCCGACTGTCAGGCCAAGTTCCCCGCACCACCACTGCATACGGGAAAGGATATCCCGGTTGAGTGCCCGGAGCGGGGTGATGTAGAGCGCCTTGAAGCCCCCCCCGGCAGGAAGCGAGAGAAGACCGTTGAAGACCGGAAACATTGCGCTCTCGGTCTTCCCGGTACCGGTGGGTGCGATCAGGACGAGATGTTTCCCGTGAAGGATCAAGGGGATGGCCTGGCTCTGCGCATCGGACAGGCGGGTAAAACCGCGCTTCCGGATGCACTCCTGCACCTTTGGGTTCAGCAACTCAATCTGCTTCATCAGGAATCAGTGCCCGCAACGGGCCGATGTACGTCCCATCGGCAAGGATGATCTCGGTATCCTCTTTTTGCATCAGCCGGGAGAGGGGAGAGAATGGTTTTTTTATGATCTGGAGGATGTCGTACCCAGCTATCTCGTTAAACGCTGGCATAAAGAGCACACGGGTCGGGGAACAGTTTTTCCCCGGGGACTTCATGCCGGACTCATCCGTATCAATACCTGCCCGCAGGTATGCCGGTGACTGGAGTGCACAGCCAACTTCATCTTTAAGGGAGAGCAGGGGGTGGTGATGACCGATCACCACAAGTTGCCCGGCAAGAGCCGGTGATGGGTGCATGTGCCCGTGCTGGTAGCCTACACCATCAAGCACCGCCCCGTCTTTGGGCCGGATCTCCCCCTCGTGCAGGAACCGCTCGATCCCGACATCATGATTACCGGGAAATACATGGAGCGGTAATCTCGTCCTTAAGGAATCAAGAATTTTCGGCAGCTCGTGATGCTCCTGCCAGGTCAGGGAAGGGATGCTGTGCTTGACATCCCCCAAAAGGATCAGGGCATCCGGTTTTGTCCCATCAATAACCCTGTGCAGGCGTTCAAGTCTCTGTTCACTCCTGCTCCTGAAATGCAGGCCGTGGGCAGCAAGATCTGCTTCAATCCCGAAATGGAGGTCTGCAACAACCAGCATGCGCTGCCCGCCTTCGATGACAAGTGCCGGGCCCTCCCCGATAAATTCCATCTTCATAATGGCTTGACAAATCCCTTCTGGGGCTGGTAGCATTCATCCTCAACAATAAGCGATTCTATCGCTGACAGCACTTCGGCAGGGGCTATTCCTCGTTCTCCAGCCAGACGGATGATCTCTTCGACTGCAATGCCGCGGGGACTGCTGGTACCTTTCATAATCTCCATCACCAGTTCACGGACATGCGACGGTATGACATCCGGCAGGAGAGGAGCTGCGGGCTCTGTAGGTTTGATGCTCTGTACTGCACAGCCAATCATCTCAACGAGTGCCTGCAGCTGTTCTGGGGTATGGGCGTAATGGCGGTGCGCAATGAGGATATTCTTGTCATCACACCTCCCCTGAAGGGCACAATGTGCCTGTTCAAGTCGTCCAAGGGTCGCTTCAGCGGTTGCAAGGGTCCATTGATCCCGGACCGCACGATCCACCACAACCACATGATCGGGACGAATGGAGAGATCCACGGTATCATTCCTGCGATACAACTGGGCTCTACCGGTCACGGTCACAAAGGAAGGAATGGGGATTTTCCTGACCTGCTCTGCAAGCGGGGAATTCCTTCCGCCAATAACAAGGTTGAACGCTCCGGTGGGATCTGCAAGCCGGCATCGCAGCATATCCCCGTTTTCAGTAACTTCGGTAACCGCCCCTGCCAGGTACACATGCCGGCACCAGGCCGCTCCGGGTGTCACTACCCAGGCAGCACTCTGCCCGTCATCTGCCTGAACCGAGAGGGTTGATCCGGAAAAATCCCCGGCAAATACCCGTACAGCGCCTTCCATGGTATGGTAGTAATTTGGTCCGGATGAGATATTCAAGATATAGTCGTTACAATTCGTCCGGAGATCGGCCAAGATCTGCATCTCCCATCAGGTCTTGTTGGAAGGTGCGTGCCGCTGCACACGATGCCTGAACCCGAGGGACGATACCGGTACACGGCTGCTCCGCCATGCGGGACCCGGCCTGCCCCCGGGTTTCAGCGGGGACAGAGTGGGGCCCGGGCCGGAAATAATTGAGCAGACCCTGCCTGAAAATTTTTAACCGATCTCTGATTGAAAACTTTTCATCCGGATTATGATCGCGTTTGAAAAATGGATCCGGTCCGATCGAACCTTGATTGAAATTTTCCTGGCAAACCCTGATTGCAAAATTTTAAGCAGACTTTGATTGAAAACTTTTCATCAAACCCTGATTTGGAATTTTCAATCGTATCCTGATTGAAAAATTCCGGGCAGATTTCGATTTCAGATTTTTAACCGGACATTGATTCAAAATGGATAGTTGTGCATGTGATTCCGACAGGAAATGTAATGAGGGCAGGGTACACTTTTTCATTTCGGATCTTACCGGGAACTTTTTAAGCAGACTTTGATTGAAAACTTTTCACCGAACCCTGATTTGAAAGTTTCAACCGGTCGTGATGGAAAAATTCCGGGCAGACTTCGATTTAGAATTTTCAACCAGACCCTGATGGAAAATTTTTCATCACGATCATGATCGCGTTTGAAAAATGGATCCGGATCACTCGAACCTTGATTGAAATTTTCCCGGCACTCCCTGATTGCAAAATTTTATGCAGACTTCGATTGAAAAATTTCTCGTGAACCCCGCTTTAAAAAATTTCACACGAACCCGTCAGAACGAAAAAAACCCCTCGCCCCTCCTTAAAACCCCTCTCGCAAACCCCCTTTTTTCAGACTTGACAACCTCTCCAATCCGGGCTCGTAACGACCTTTATTCACTCAAAAAGAGAAAACAAAGCCCAAAATGAGCCCCGTTTATGCTAAGATCACCCCCTGTTCGATCGAAATCTCCTGGAAGAATTGCATGAACAGGGGGTCCGGAATGGATCGCGAAATTTACGTCAGTATTCGACGTGAGTGAACTTCGTTCCGGGTCTCAAAAAGGGGGTTCTTTTCTCTTTTCGCCAATATCAGCCCATCCTTCAACCGATCGCCCCTCCAATTGCGCCTATTTGCGCACATTCACCTCTCCGTCATGATTTTCCGGAATCAGGAGCCTTATCGGGCAGTAAAAACTGAATTTACATCCCGTTTCTCTGAATTACGCACATTTTTCAGGATCATAGGGGGTTCCAGGAATGGGTCCACTGTCGGAGAATGACGATTTCCCTTCCCGGACTATTCCAGAGTCCGGCCCCCTCTGGCGATAGCGGGAGTGGGGTTACTCTGGTCTGCTTATGTTCACCGACAAAGAATATCATCTCACCATCAGAGGCCGACCCGCAAAACAAAGGGTTCCTTTCAGATCACCCCCAGGAATACGTCCACCCATGCGATCTTCAAACCAAAGCGGTCTAAAGAGGCATATTTTGGAGCCCGCATTATCCCTATATATGCCAAACGGAGCGCATTTTGCGCATATCTGAAAAAAGAGACATGGTTTTTTGCGAATACGGCACAAAAAATCTGCCGGAGAGAGGAAACGGAGGCTGAAATGACCCCGGTTGACTGCACCTCCCCTCATCCCTCTTCCGCACCCGTCACGGGTCCCAGATCCGGCCGGTTCACCGGACCTGTCACAGGTCCGGAGACCGTATAAGGAATCCTAAAAATCCTGCCACAGCCCGGGCAACACGGACAGGTCCGGGAGAAAATTACCGGCAGACCCTTTCGGGTTGCTTCACCGGCTCAAAGAAATTCTACTCTCCCAATAATGGTGCGCTTGAAAATCAGGATCAAAATCCCCGTGGCAATCTCTGGATCGTTGGAGGGAAAAACGCCGGTTTTCCGGATACAGGATAGGTATCGATTCCGGTTTGCAAAAACAATTTGAAAACCAAAATTGGAGGGAAGGATAAATTTTAAAAAGGACTTTAAGGCTGAAAATTTTTTACGAGAAGATACCCTTTCACTATCCAGAAACGCCCGCTCGTAGTCACGTTGAGTCAGTGAAAATAAGAGCGGATGAGTGTTGCTCGGGTTCTCTACCGTTTACCACGGGTGTAAACGCACCCAATAACAAAAACCAGTGCGAGCGCACCGGCTGCAAGATACCCTGGAACCGGTGATTTGGCGGTTGTCGGGACCGGGGTGATCGTGGGAGTCAGATCTTTGGGGGGCTGAAGTGTCGGGTCTAATAACTGGGCCTGTGCAAAAGCAGTTTTTGCCTCATCAAATCTGCCAAGGTGGCGGAGCGCATCACCCTTGTTATACCAGGCAATAGAATGCGTGGTAGTGAGATTGCCTTCGACTGCCAGCGAAGCATCCGCTGCTGTGAGTGCTTCATCGTATCGCCCGGTTACCGTGAGAATCCCCGCCCGGTTAGCCTGTATTATGGGCATGAGGGAGCTTACATTGAGGGCAAGTGCCTGATCTGCTGCCAGTAACGCTTCCTTGTATTTCCCTTCATTCGCAAGGTCCACACTTTGAGTGTAGAGCGTGCCGGCTGTCTGGAGTTCTGGGGGAGATTCAGCTGCATTCACAATGCCCGGAACGAGAAGCAGGATGATGACACATGCTGTAAACAAACGAAAATTCATATTGATTTACCTGCTCTATTCTTTGAATTCAGATATGATAAAAATAGGTGAAACTCCGGTCAAGTATTTTTCCGGACTATTGCAAGGGTCCCCGCAATACCAATACCGAACAGTGCGATCCATCCCGGCAAGGGAGCAAAAGTGGTCTTTTTTGCAACCGGGGATGATGTCGGTATAACAGAAGCAGTGACGGCTACCGGGGTGGCCGGTGCTGAAATGGGAACTTCTGGTGAAATGGACACGGTAGTTTCCAAAAGTGATGGCACCGTCAATGGATCTGAGGCAAGGAACGTGACAACAGCTGAGGAAGTCGTAGTTCCTTCTGATCCGATCCCACCGGATGACGGATAGCTTGACTGGATATTGTTGAGGTTCTGAGTGATCGTGAAGGTATAGGTACCCGGGGGATAGATCATGTCACCCTGAATATTCCGGGCAGCATGATCCCAGGCATTTCCATTTTTCCAAAAATACGGTGATGATGTGACCTGAGGGTTGCTATCGAAAGGCAGAATCAGAGTAGTTGCCCCGCCATAACTTCCGGAAAAGATGTTGGCTACGTTCCGACCCCGTGGATCGGTCAGTTTTACGGTGAAAAAACGATCCGTAGGATTTAAATTGAGACGGTTGAGGTAATTGTGCGCCGGGTACAGATTCGTATCTATGCGATAGGTGATATTTGTCGCGCGGGGAATACTCTTTCCTGTGACATCCTGATCATTGTCCAGATCCCAGACTGAAATAGCTACCTGAGGATCGCGGAGATCGAAAACCGGGAAGTTTGGTTTTTTATCCTCGCAATACCAGGTACCGGTAAACCCGGTAAAACGTTCTGTGCTGATATTGAAGTGATAGATGTTATCTGAAACAGAATTAATCTCATAGACCGTCACATTTTTTGCAGGCTGTGCATCCATGCTGGTGCCGTTTTGCCACCATGCGATGGTGTGACAACCATTCAGAGCTGCTGATATATCGATATCATTTTCTCCTAAGTATACAGGGGAACCCGCCGCAATTTTGGCCAGACTTGCAGCAGCGGGGGTAATGAGCAGAAAGATTATGCAAAAAGCAGATAAAATGTATTTTCCTTGCATGAGAGTAATTTCAAAACCATTATGATAAACATTATGACATCCATAAAAAGTAGAGATCGTTTTCCTGTGTATGAAAATGAGTATAACCATCAAAAATCCAGTATATCACAATAATAAATAAGAGGACGCCTATGGAGGAGAGCCACACCATCTGGATAGAGAAATACCGCCCATCCCGGCTCGCCGATATTGTGGGCCAGGATGAGATCGTGGAGCGATTATCATCCTATGTAAAGAGCGGTAACCTCCCCCATCTCCTATTTACCGGAAGTGCGGGAGTAGGAAAGACCACTGCAGCAGTCACCCTTGCAAAGGAGTTTTATAAGGAATCATACCAGATGAACTTCCGCGAGATGAATGCTTCTGATGAGCGCGGTATCGATGTCGTGCGCAACCAGATCAAGCAGTTTGCCCGCACAACACCCCTTGGGGATGCAACTTTTAAGATACTCTTCCTTGATGAGGCGGATGCCCTTACCACCGACGCGCAGGCAGCGCTGAGAAGGACCATGGAGACCTATGCACAGACCTGCCGGTTCATCCTTTCCTGCAACTATTCTTCAAAGATCATCGACCCGATACAGAGCCGGTGTGCCATCTACCGGTTCAAACCGCTGGACCCCGATGCGGTAAAGGAGGAAGTCCGGAGAATTGCCGGTAAAGAAGGACTCAGCATCACTTCTGGAGCCATGGATGCAATTGTGTACATAGCGCAGGGTGATATGCGCAAGGCAATCAATGCACTGCAGGGTGGAGCTATCATCAGTACGACCATCGATGAGAAGATGATCTATGCGATCACTTCTACTGCCCGGCCTGATGAAATCAATGAACTGTTGCTCCTTTCTCTGGCCGGGGACTTTGACGGGGCCGAATCGCTCCTGAATCAACTCCTGCACGAACGCGGGATCGCGCCGAACGAACTGATCAACCAATGTTACCGGGCATTAGTCAAACGGGACATGGACAGGAGCTTAAAAGTACAGTTAATCGACCATATCGGAGAGACTGACTTCCGGCTTTCTGAAGGTGCAAACAGTGATATCCAGTTAGAAGCACTGATTGCCCGGTTTGTGCTCACCGCGCAGAAGAACCAGTGAGGCATACCATGGAGAAAACACCCGATCTTTTAGAATCCGACCGGACCGGGGACTGGAGCCGGTTACTCAAAAGCCGGTACAAAAAAGAACTGGGTGAGATCTCGCGTGAATATCCCCACAAACGCTCGCTCTATATTGATTACCGGGATATCGAGCGTTTTGGCAAAGCCGGCATCGCCATGGCCGATGAATTGCTCGAAAATCCCGGGAAAGTCCTGGAAGATGTAGGAGAGGCGATAAAAAGCGGACAGCTCATACGGACGAAAGACGGCAAAGAACCAAAAGGCATCAATATCCGGTTTACCAATCTCCCAAAAAAGATCGCTATCCGTAACATCAGGTCGGACGATATCAATACGTTTGTCTCTGCCGAAGGGATCCTGAGAAAAACCACCGAAGTCCGCCCGCGCGTTGTCGAAGCCGTGTTCAAATGCCCTGCCGGTCATTTCACGGTCAGGAAACAGAAGTACGGGAAGTTCATCGAACCCGACGGGTGCGCTACCGATGGTTGTGCATTCAAGAAACTCGAACTGCTGCCCAAACGCTCGAAATTTGTAGACTCCCAAAAACTCAGGATACAGGAGTCACCGGAAGGGTTGCGGGGAGGAGAACAGCCCCAGACCCTGGATATTGATGTCACCGATGATCTCTCGGGAAAGGTATCCCCGGGAGACCGGGTGATCATCAACGGCATCCTCCGCTCCATGCAGCGGGTGGTTAAAGGCGAGAAAAGTACCGTCTTTGACATTTTCCTCGAATGTAACTCCATCGAGATCGCGGAAAAGGAGTTCGAGGAAGTTGAGATAGACGAAGAATCGGAAAATGAAATTATTGCGCTCAGTAAAGATCCGATGATCTACCGGATGATCACGCACTCGGTTGCCCCCACGATCTATGGAAGCGAAGATGTGAAACAGGCAATTGTGCTCCAGTTGTTCGGGGGTATTGCAAAAGAGATGCCCGACGGGAGCCGGCTCAGGGGAGATATCCATGTCCTGCTCATCGGAGATCCCGGTATCGCAAAAAGCCAGCTGCTCAGGTACGTGGTGAAGCTCTCACCCCGCGCCATCTACACGAGCGGACAGTCATCGACCTCTGCCGGGTTAACAGCAGCTGCTGTCAAGGATGAATTTGGGGAAGGGCGCTGGACACTCGAAGCGGGCGCGCTTGTGCTCGCAGACATGGGTATTGCGGCAGTCGATGAGATGGACAAGATGAACAAGGATGATCGCTCTGCCCTGCATGAAGCCATGGAGCAACAGACGATCAGCGTTGCAA
The DNA here is from genome assembly GCA_025350045.1 of Methanomicrobiales archaeon. Classification (GTDB taxonomy): domain Archaea; phylum Halobacteriota; class Methanomicrobia; order Methanomicrobiales; family Methanospirillaceae; genus Methanoregula. The sequence continues at coordinate 15,672 of JANXYM010000095.1, forward strand.
AGGCGGGCATAACGGCCACACTCAAATCGCGCTGTGCCCTTCTCGGTGCAGCAAACCCGAAGTACGGGCGGTTTGATATGTTTGGCGATATTGCCGACCAGATCAATATGCCTCCTTCCCTCCTCTCCCGGTTTGACCTGATCTTCATCATGACCGATCAGCCCGAACAGAAGCGGGATCTTGCGATCGCCGAACACATCGTCAAGACCCACAGGGTCGGGGAACTGATCGCCCAGCATAAAAAATCCCCCATTCCCGGCGTGACACCGGAATATATCCTCGAGCAGCTCAAACCGGTGATGCCGGATATCGATCCCGTCCTGTTCAGGAAATACATTGCCCATGCAAAACGCTCCTGTTTTCCCCTGCTCTCCCCGGAGGCAAAGGAAGCACTGATCGGGTACTATCTCCGTCTCAGGGGACTTGCCGAACCCAACAAAGCTGTACCGGTCACCGCCCGGCAACTCGAAGCTCTGGTCAGGCTCGCCGAGGCAAGTGCCCGCATCCGGCTCTCGAATACGATCGAGGTTGGTGATGCGGAACGGGTCATCCATATCGTGGATGCGTGCCTGCGGCAGGTTGCCTATGATGCAAAGACCGGCACGTTTGATATTGACAAGGTTACTACCGGCATCTCCAAGGAGAAGAGGGATATCGTCCGGGTGATCAAGGATGCGATCCGCGACATTGGCGGAGAAGGCAGGCGTGCCGGTATTGATCTTGTGGTCGATGCAGTTTCGTCCAAAGGATTCAGCCGGGACAAAGTCAAAGATGGCATTGACATGCTCCTGCGCAACGGGGAAGCAATGGAACCCAAGCAGGGTATTATCCAGTTGATTTGAGGTGAGGAATGAAAACGGACAGGGAACAGGCGATCTTTGAAGCGGGGATCAAACTCGGTGCGCTTTATCACCAGTGGGTGGGCACGCCCATTTCACGGAATTCCGCATCAAGCATAGAAACGGCAATTGAAAAAGCAGTGATCCTGCAGCCTTTTGTAGAAGAGATCACCGTGCACCTGAACCGGAACCTGATGACGGAAAATGCCTTTGGGTACAGTGAACTTTCGGGGCTGATGTTTGAGGCCGAGATCATAACCCGGGTTGGATTTACGTACTGTCGCGCCCGTCTTGCTCCGGAAAAAGGGTATCCTCTCATGATCATTGTGGAGTGCAATGAAATTGCCGGCCTTTCCCATCACTGACGATCATATCCATATCGATCCGGCGAACGGGCGTGGCATTGAAGCAGCCAAAGATTTTCTGAGGGTCGGTGGGACACATATGTTCCTCGTATCAAAACCCTCGTGGTCACTTTCCGTGCATCCCACAAAAGGCACAGACTACCAGACTGTCTTTGATGAGACGTTACGGGTAGCAGACATGGTCTCGGGGATTGGGATTGGAGTCCATGTTATACTCGGGGTTCATCCGGCAGAAATCAGCAGACTCTCCGAACGCATGAGCCTGGACGAGGCGGTTACGGTCATGAAAGGCGGTCTTGACTGCGCTGCCCGGTATGTACGGGAAGGAAAAGCAGTTGCCCTCAAGAGCGGCAGACCGCATTATGAGGTGAGCCCCGAGATACTTGCTGCATCCAATGATGTACTTGCACACGCGCTCAGCCTTGCAGCGGATTGCAGCTGTGCACTTCAGATTCATGCGGAAACCGGGCCATGTACCGATGTGGTGGAGATGGCACAAAGAGCAAAGGTACCAACAGAGCGGGTAGTAAAGCACTACGGATCTCCGGATACCCCGCTGCATCCCTCGCTGATCGCAAAACATGAGGCAATTCCCCAGCTTGTCCGCGATAAGCGGCCATTTACCATGGAGAGCGATTACATGGATGAAAATTCCCGGCCGGGGGCAGTGATTGGCCCCAAATCCGTGCCACGGTATACCAACCTGTTGCTTAAAAACGGCCTTATAACTGAGGAAGACTGTTACCGGATCCATGCAGAGACGATAGAAAAGGTTTACGGGGTCATAATTACCGTAGGATGATTCTCCTGCTTACCTTTTTCATGCCACCCGCCCAATGAATATACAATGTTTTTAAAAGTTCATCACTTGCCCGGGTCGGCGGATGTGGTTGCTGTCTGCGACCGTGAACTTCTCAATACTACGATCAGTCACGAGAAGCTCACGATAAGAGTCCACGATTCTTTTTATGGCACAACTCCTGCAAGTGAAGAAGAAGTACGGTCCGCGCTGGAAAAAGCCGGAAATATCAACCTGATTGGCGAGCGTGCGGTGAACGTGGCCATCAGCATGGGTTATCTCACTCGTCCGGAGTGTATCATGATAGGAAAAATACCGCACGCACAGATTTACCGGGTTTAATTATGAGTATACAGGATCGATTCTGCCCCAAATGTGGCAAACCAACAGAAAATGAAGGGTTTTGTAATGAGTGTCAGGTAAGCAGTACCAAATGGTACTCCTGCGATAAGCGTGCAATGAGCACCCACTGCCCCAGCTGCGATGCGATTAAAATCCAAAGTACATGGACGGACTCTACCAGGGAGCGGGCAGAGATTGCACCGGATCTGGCAAGATCCGCTGTGCACCTGCACCCGGATGTAAAAAAGGCAGTTATTGATGTCACCGTGGTGGACATGACCGTAAACCGGTCGCGCGCATATCTTGAGATCCAGGGCGAGCTGTACGATAAACCTGTGCATGAAAAATGCACGGTAGAACTGGTCTGGCATAAGGAGCAATGCGACCGTTGTAACCGTATCAGCGGCAGTTACTATGAGGGTGTCGTGCAGGTACGCGCCGAAGGGAGAATTCCCAATAAATACGAAATCATGATGGCTCAGACCATAGCCCAACAGACGGAAGACAATCTCCAGTCCGGGGGCGAGCGCCTCTCGTTTATCAACGATATGAACGAGATCCGTGACGGTCTTGACATCATCATCGGGTCCCAGCATATCGGCACCCTGATCTGCAAGAATATCATCGCAAAGATGGGGGGTCGTTACACCACTCATCCAAAGCTGGTAGGAGAAAAGAACGGAAGACAGCTCTTCCGTATAACCTACGCACTGCGGATTCCCCGGTTCCAGAAACAGGATATCGTACTATCCCGGGGACGATATGCAGAGGTTGACCGCGTGGAGTCCAATCATATCCGGGTGATGGATCTTAGTGACGGCATGTTCCGCGCAATAAAAGACGATGACGTGGAACGGATTGTCGGCAATGCCCGGGATTCAATAGAGGCACAGGTGGTTTTTTCCGACAAGGACATCATTGGGATTCTTGATCCTGACACTGCGCGAACCATCGAATTCAAGAAATTTGCCTGGATGTGTGCCCGGCCCGGAGATCATCTCAATATTTTGCGCGACGGGGAGCAGATCATCGTAGTCAGGTAAGGAATGCGCGTCAGAGCGGTACCAAAGGAAAAGATCCGGACTATCCAGGAAGAGGACTGGATCGACCGGAGCCGGAGTCCTTACGCGGAGGGCGGGATCCTCTGGGTGCCGGTAAAAGACGGTGCCTCATGTGACCGCGAGATTCCCGAGATGTGTCAATACAGAGGAAGAGGTTATTTTATGATCGGCGAGGTAGCCGTCATTCACGGAAAGAAGCCTGCCTGTTCTGAAGTTGAAGAGATTGTCCGGTTCCGCCACCCGCAGGGGGTACTCTGGATAGAGTCGCTCAATGAAGTGACACGGACCCCATCAACCGAGGTACTCTGGGGAGATGTCGGCGAAGTCCGGCATCAGGAAAACGGGTACTCCTATTTTTTAGATCCCCGCAGGGTGATGTTTTCACAGGGAAACCGGGAAGAAAAACTGCGCATGGCTACATTGGTGCAAGGGAGTGGCCTGCGTGAACGGGTGGCTGACATGTTTGCCGGTATCGGGTACTTCACCCTGCCCATTGGTGGGAGCGGGGGAAATGTCCATGCAATGGAGATAAACCCGGTGGCATTTGCGTACCTTGAACGAAATATCATCGTAAACGGACTATCCGATCGCATTACTCCATCCCTTGGTGATTGCAGGGATCTTCTTTCCGGAACCTATAACCGGATCATCATGGGACATTTTGATGCGATTACCCTGCTGCCTGCGGCCTTGCAGCATGTGGAGGCGGGAAGTACCATCCATGTCCACAGCATCGGCACTGTGAGAGAACAGATCGGGGAAATGTGCGAGAGCGCAGGTTTTTCTTCCACCATCATGGTACATAAAGTAAAGAAATACCGGCCACATGCCTGGCATGTGGTGCAGGATGTGGCACTTACATGACCCTTGTCCAGACCCTTGCCGGAAAACAGATCATTGTCGCCGTCACCGGCAGTATCGCTGCGGTTGAAATGATAAAACTCATCCATGCCCTGAGACGGCGTGGTGCGGTTGTCCAGCCGGTAATGAGTTCGGCAGCGGCCGGTATCATTCATCCGGACGCCCTCACCTATGCCAGCGGAAGGGAGACCATCCAGCGGTTGTCGGGCATGGTGGAGCATGTGCAGTATTGCGGGGATGAGGGAAGTGCAGATCTGCTGCTCATCGCCCCGTGCACGGCAAATACGATGGGTAAGATTGCTGCCGGAATCGATGACACAACCGTTACAACCTTTGCCACGACCGCCATTGGCAGTAAAAAACCGGTGCTCATCGTTCCGGCCATGCACCACAGCATGTATCGTCACCCGGCGGTCCTGGAAAATATCAGGCGCCTGCAACTCTGGGGAATCGCCTGTGCAGAACCCCGGATAGAAGAGGGTAAGGCAAAGATTGCAGGGACCGAGGAGATCATTCTTATGTGCGAGCGTGCGATCCTGCACCAGCCACTCAGCGGACAGCGCGTCCTGATCACCAGCGGACCCTGCCGGGAACCGGTTGACGATGTCCGCGTGTTAACCACCCGTTCGAGCGGACTGATGGGCAGGGCGCTTGCTCTCCAGGCATACCGTCTTGGTGCTGAGGTAACGGTGGTACACCGTGATACATTTCCGTGCGTGAATAATGTGCATTGTGAAACTGCTGATGAGATGCGCACCGCAGTCCTTGACTGTTTTTCCGGAGAAAGGATTGATTTCTATATCAGTGCCGCGGCGATCTCCGATTTTGCACCAGGGAAAATTGACGGGAAAATCCCCAGCGGGAAACCTGTGTGTCTTGATCTTGAACCTCTCCCTAAACTTCTGGATGAAGTGTTAAAAAAATATTCTCCCCGAACCATTGCTTTCAAACTGGGCAGGAACCAGGAAAAAAAGGCAAAGGAGATGATCGCTACAGGGAATATTGACATGGTACTGATAAATGCACCCGAAACCATGGGGAGCGTACGCGGGGAGTATGTGATAGTAACGCGCACGGATACAACCCCTGTAAAAGGGATCAAAGAAGAGATTGCGGTTGCCATCTGGGAGAGATTGTTAGGTAAATCAACTGAGATATAAATACATTATACGATTCGTAAATTTTTAATAAACGCTGTTTTTCATGAATATTTACATTTCCCGGTAAATCATACATACGGTTTTTTTAATAATACCGGAAAAAGGCAGGTAATTTTATATGGTGTTTTTGTAAATATTCATACATGTCCACTATGAAGAGAAGCGAGGCGAACCAGGTGCAGACTGGTTTTTCTTTCCAGATCCCCATTTTTTACAAATTGATGGTAAGTATGCTCTTTGTCGCAACAATACCGATAATTCTCCTCGGGATCGTGTACATGGGTGATACTACCAGCATCATCAAAAATATAGGACTTGCTAACAGTATATTTATCATCACACTCATCACGCTGTCTGTTGTGGTTATGTGGAGTTTCTTCCTGGCAAACAGTATCACGAATCCGATAGTCAAGCTCTCTAAGATTGCCAACAGTATGAGTACCGGAGAATTGAAAAATCCTGAAATTGAGTTGCTCAGTAACGATGAAATTGGTGAACTTCAGACAGCATTCAACCGGATGATCAATACCTATAAAATTCTGGATACCCTGTCAAAAGAAGATACTGAATAGGTAAAATAACCGATATTTCCCGGTCATCACCGTATCAAATCCAGAGCAATGGATGCCCGGGAAATCATTTGATCCATCCTCCCGGAACAACCTGCATGATATACAAAACCTGAATACTTCGGTGAATTTCGATGCTCAAACAGATCCTCAACAAATTTCTCATAATTCCGGGAGTCCAGGCTGCAATTGTGGTAGAAGAGAACGGTGAGATCATCGAAAGCATCAAATCAGGAATTGTAATTGATAAAAAAAACCTCGATACTATAATCTCTACCGTTATGCTGGACTCAAAATCCACAGCATGGCGTTTTGGAAATGCCCCCCTTTCCATGGTGTTTGTCGAATTTTCAGATAATTTTATTATTCTTGGACCGATTGCGGAGGAATTCTACCTGATCCTTATTGCGAAAAACACGGCAAATATCGGGCAGATCACCTATGAAATGAAGAAGAACCAGGGAGATATCGTTTCAGAATTATGATCGAACAGTTGCCTGAAGGAAAAAGCATCGGATGGATGCAGGCCCCCCCGCAGTGGATATTTTCTCATACCGTACGATTCATTGGTGTTGTGAGGATCGTTATCCAGGATGGCGAAGGGTTTATTCTCATAAAAAAGGGTAACCCGATTTACTATTACTTTAAACACGGGAGAATTGAATTAAAAGGCCATTCAGCCCTGGATTATTTCAACTCCCACCCGACCATTGAATTTAATCTCTGTAAATACACCCCGGAAGAATTTGCACTGGCAATGAAGATCTGCAATATCGAAGAAGCGAGTCCCAAGGAACTCATTGAACCCGAATCTCAAAAATCCGTAATAACCGAATCCACACCGAAGCGACCGGCACCTGTCGAAGATCCTGCTCCAGAACCCGTGCCAGGACAGGTCCAGGAACTATTCGAGGTGCATGTAGCAGAACCAGTCTTGTCACCAATGCCTGTGGACACGATTATAAGGCGCTCCTTATTCCCCTCAAATGCGATCCCGGTTGAAGAGCCGCCCACGGTCCCGGAACCGGTGATACTGGAAGAATCCGATATCAAACTGATCGGTCAGATTAAAAAACTCAATGGAATTGTTGCCATTTCCGTTTTTAATGATGAGCGCAATATTCTCCTCATGGGAGATGTGGATATAGACCCGCTCTTAAAGATTGCACGCAGTATGCTTGCAACAACCCGAAAAATCTCTCCTCTGGTTGAATGGGGATCGTTTGTCCACATGACACTCCAGATTCCTGAGGGAAATGTGATCATAGCACCATTCCATGATTTTTTCCTCTGTCTGCTAACCACAAGGACGATAAATATCGGGCATATTCGAAAAATCCTTCGCGATCTCCAGCTTACAACGAATGCCCAGAATTGACAATACAGACGCGTACATAATTAAACCTCTTGATCGCATCATCCTGTCCCTCTTTTACGGCTGGAGAATGTTTACTCCCGTTTCCTGACAGGATTCATTAATGAGGAAAAACGCCCAACTATTTTCACATACTCTTGGAGGACTTCCCATCAGACACAAAACGGTTGTAGCATTCTGCCCGGGCCACATTTCCGGCTATTTTAAAAAAGTGGCGGGGAGCACAGCATTGACTACGGGAAGTATTGGTGCGGGGATTGTTATCACGGAAGGAGTGACTGCAACTGTCCGCCATGCTGAATTTCCTTCTGTCATTATCCGGCATCGGGCAGCGAATGGTGCAACATCACTCATCTCACAAAAATCCCCCCCAATCAGTTCAATCATGGAACGAATGGGAGTGACTGCAACGGTCACCACGGAATGTCACCTGCCGATTGGAGCGGGATTCGGCCTTTCTGCTGCAGCTCTTCTGGGAACGGCTACTGCATTGAACCGTCTCTTTTCCCTCGGGTTGACCTCCTGGGATATTGCCCGCCACTCCCATGAGATTGAAGTTGAACACAGGACCGGACTTGGCGACGTAGCAGCTGCTCAGGAGGGCGGACGGGTCGTCCGGCACGGTCCGGGAATCGATGCAGTGATTGAAAGGAAATTTGATCTGCCGGAACCCCTGTATTCTGTAAGTTTCGGGCCTATTCATACACCAACGGTTCTTGGTTCCCCCTCCCAGATGGAACTGGTCTCATCTGCTTTTCCCACAAAAACACCTGCTGGTGCACGGGAGTTCTTCACACTCTCACGGCAGTTTGCCGAGAGGAGCGGACTGATGACAGGCCCGGTACAGCAAGTGTTCAGGGCATGCGAGGAAGAGGATATCCCGGCTGGTATGACCATGCTTGGCAACGGCGTCTTTGCCTATGGAAAAAACGCCCGGGAAGTCCTTGCTCTTTTTGGCGAGGTGTACGAGTTCGGGGTATCTCCCACCGGTCCTCGGATCGTGGAGGTTTAAGTATGATTCCAAAGGATCATCCCCGGTACCGGTCACTGGTCACCCGTGAGAACCTTGCCCGTAGTACCCGTTCCGGCATTGTATCCTTAGAAGGGCTCACCGCTCATGGAAGAGGCGAGGCTTTTGATTACCTGATCGGAGAGAGGACAACAGAAAGTGCACACCTCGCGGAACGAATCGCCGCAGCAATACTGATTTCAGCAAAGCATCCGGTTATTTCCGTGAACGGTAACACTGCCGCCCTTGCAGCCCCGCAGATTGCAGCACTCCAGAAAGCAAGCGGGGCGCTTGTGGAAGTGAACCTGTTCCACAGGACAAAAGAGAGGGTAAAACAGATCGAAGACCTGCTCCGCGAGACGGGATCCGATGTATTTTCCGGAGAAGCAGAGAGGTTACTCCCGCTTTCCCATGACCGGGCATGGTGCAGGCGTGAAGGAATGTATTCTGCTGATGTGGTGCTTGTTCCCCTGGAAGACGGGGACCGGTGCGAGGCACTTGTCCGCATGGGAAAAACGGTCATAGCAATCGATCTGAATCCCCTCTCCCGCACTGCCCGCTCTGCAACCCTTACCATCGTCGATGAGCTGACCCGTGCAATCCCCAATATTGCCGCGGCTTGCAAAGATCTCTCCGCGCCGGAATGCAGGCAGCTTGCCATGTCAGTTAACAATCATTATCTTTTGTCAGAAGCTATACGTGAGATAACCTTGAGGCTTGACCATGCTATGGATTGAGAGATACCGCCCGAAAGAATTTGGAGAGATTCTCGGTCAGGGTCCATCAATCCGCATTCTTTCATCGTTTGCAAAAAACCGTACCCTGCCTCACGTGATCCTCACCGGGCCGCATGGTACGGGAAAGAGTGCTGCTGTCGAGTGCTTTGCAAAGACACTGTACGGGGAAAACTGGGAACTCAATACATCTGTGTTCCAGACGGCTGACCTTTTTTCCCAGGGCAAAGCGTTCCTTGAACAGGATGACCGGTATGCCCACCTCTACCAGAAAAACCAGTCATTAATCAACAATTTCAAATATATCGTCAAATGGTATGCTTCCCTCCGCCCGCTGGATACGGAGTTCAAGCTAATGGTCTTTGAAGACGCTCATTCCCTCACGCTCGATGCGCAGCAGGCTTTACGAAGGATTATGGAACGTTCGAGCGGTACCTGCCGGTTTATCTTCACCACGACAAACCAGAGTTCAATAATTCCTGCAATCGCATCCCGCTGCCTTCCTCTGTTCTTTGCCCCGGTGGAACAAGACGTGATGCAGCAATTCCTTCACACGATAAAGAATAACGAACAAACTGGCAGGCAGGGATGTTCGGATGATGATCTTGAGCTGATCGTCCAGGCGTCACATGGCGATATGCGCAGGGCAATCCTTCTGCTGCAGGTCGCTTTGGAGACCGGAAAGTGTCACAGTCTCTTTGAGATTGACCAGTCTGAATCGGTAAATGTGTCAGCATCTGCCATGAAGGCAATCAAGGAGGGAGATATTCGCGGCGCGGTCAGGAGACTTGAGTCACTGATGATCGATTACGGATTGTCCGGTAGTGAAGTGCTCGAGCAGATACGGACGATCACCAGAAGGGAATATAACCACCCGGCACTTGCTATTGCACTTGCAGATGCAGAAATGCGCATGCGACACAGCAACAATGAATTTGTTCAGATCGGGGCATTTGCTACATCAGTCCATAAGGTGTTTTCATGAGCACAACCAGACACGATAAAATCCAGCACCATTATGATTCGATAGCCGATGTGTATGATCATCATTACGATCATCACCGGGGACGGAGATATCACACCCACGTCAGCAGCCAGCTCATGCACCCGTTACCCCGGGGGGGAAGACTCCTTGATATCGGATGCGGAACCGGACTTTTTGTAGAAAAATACATTAAAATCGGCGGAACTGCAGTTGGACTTGATATCAGTGGAAAGATGATCTCGCGGGCACAGCACAGATGCCCGACAAGTGATTTTATTGTCGGAACCGGGGAAAAAATCCCCTTTTCCGAGAACTCCTTTGAAGCGATTTCCAGCCTTCTTGTGTTCAGCTATGTAAAAGATCCCCAGGCAATGCTGAGGGAATCTTACCGTGTGTTAAAACCCGGTGGCGTTATCTCCATCTGCACCCTGGGAAAAAAACTTCTTACCCGGGGAATTCCGGCTATCTACCAACTTGGGGAGAAGATGAAGATCCCGCATCTTGTAATGAAGGATTTTGGCGAACATTATTACGATAAGGATGAGATGATCAGTCTCTTTTCCCAGGCCGGGTTTTTGGATGTGGGGGTTTCCTGGTGTTCCTTTGCTCATATCGATATGATTGATCCGCTCTTCAACTTCGCCCAGAAGGTCGAACCATTTGTTGAGAAAAGGGTTCCGCAGCTGGCATACAATATATGCGTGAGTGGCAGAAAGCCGGTAGATTAAAGTTATTTTTTTTTAGGAAAAAATGATCTTATATCTTGAGCAACTTCTTAAGAACGCGCTCTTTTTTCTTAATAGCAGCTTCTGCTGCATGCAGCACTCCTTCTTTCATTGCCTCAAAGTTACGTGAATCTTTGTCAACAACCTTTTTTACAGGAGTATAAGCGGATTCCCTGAATCTCGGAGTGAAATCGCACTCCTTTCCATCCATAACAAGGACTGATTCCGGTTTTCCGGTTTCTACATAACCAACAGGATGCATCCTGACACCGGCTGTTTGTACTATCCGGCAGATTTCTGCAGCAGCATCGGGAGGAGCGACAATGAGAAGGGCATCGAGAGATACGCCAAGGTAGTCGATCTCAAGTTTCTCCAACATTTCCCTGACATGGGGTTCGACCAGTGTGGTTGTAGCTGACTCATCGATCACAATCCGGCAATCCGCTGTCTCTGCCATCTCGTATACATCGCCTCTCAATCCACCGTTCGTCACATCGGTCATGGCATGAATGCGGGAGAAAATATCACTTTTCATCAGGGTTTCACAGGCCATAAGGAAGTTGAGATTGATGGTATGTTCCACAACTTCGGGAAATCCAGAATATATTGCTGCAGTTGCGATCGTCCCGCCACCTGCGCCTTCGGACATGAGGATCACATCGCCGGCTTTTGTTGCTTTGCGGGCAGTGAGATGCTCAGCAACCCCCACTGCACCCACACAGCCGGTCAACCGGCTCCCCAGAACCATATCTCCGCCAATTCTTAATGTTGATCCGGTGACCAGTGGTACATTCATCGCTTCACCCACGGTCGTGATTCCCGCAGTATAATCAAAAATTTTTGCTACGTCACCATCATCGGCCACATGGATATCGGAAAAGAGCATGACAGGTTTTGCACCCATGACATAGGTATCGCGGAGTGTTGCCCGGGTAACATGAAATCCTGCAAGGAACGGGTAATCGGAAAGACGGGAGTGCATGCCGTCAACAGTACAGATGATATATTTCCCCTCGGCACAAACAGCACCTGCATCATCCATCTCATCCACACCTACTGATGCCGATGTTTTCCCGATGATCCGGGCGATCTGACGGTGAGCAAAAAAGTCGCCCTGTCCCCGTGATCCTACACCGAACTCGCCCATTTTTACCTGAGCAGGTTCGAATTCAAAAAAATCTCCTTTCAACCCGAGGGTGTTTTTGACTTCATCTATCACAGCCTGCGAAAATACATCTGCATACGATCGCTTCACATCTTTTATTTCAAGAATCCGATCGGTAAGATTTTTTTGTAAGGTTTTTTCATCCGCACAGCCGGAAATTCTTCTGCGGACATACTCCTCAACATCCATACTCTTCTGTTCGTGCGAGATGCATAAAAATGCGGAGCATAATCCCAGAATCAAAGATCCCTCAGACTCTCCGGAGTGCATAAAAAACCCAACATTTACCAGGGGATTTCCCCACTACCCTTTGGACAACCAGTAAAAATTTCCCGCCAATGATGGTTGACCCGGTAATAGCCCCGGCTGTTTAGTTTGGAAAAAAAGATTAAATGAAAAATTACCTGAGGAGGACCCCATACACATCGGAAAAACATCTGAGTGCATCGTCGAACTTCCCGCTTTTTAGCAATTTAAGGCCCTTCACTACTCCGCTACGGACATCTTTTGCATCGAGATAATACGCCCGGTCAAATGCACGCGCCGACTCATCCAGTTTACCCAGCATGAAGCACGAATTGCTCATCACAACCCAGGCGTCAGCAATAGTTGAATCAATTTCAAGTGCTTTCTCGAGACATCGTATCGCGTCTTCATGCCGGGACAGCATACTGAGAGAGAGACCTTTCCGGTAGAGGGCTTTGGCATTATTAGGATCAATGGTCAGGGCACGATCCAGCACTTCAATTGCTTCCCGGTACTGTTTAAGGTGAATGAGGGCCATTCCCTTTTTCACGAGTGCCGACTGGAAAAACGGATAAATTTTAAGGGCACGATCGTAGCAGATGATCTCTTCTTCATACCATCTCAGTTTTCCATAGGCAAATCCTTTGTTCACCCATGCGGAAAGATAACGGGGCCTGAGTTCAATGGCTCTATCACAACACCGGACCTCCGCTTCAAACTTACCCAGCATTCCCAGAGCGACACCCTTGTTGTTCCAGGCGACCGCATTCTCCGGATCAATTGAAAGCGCTTCTTCACAGCATTTGATCTTTTCCTGAAACCGGTCGAGCATACCCCAGGCAAATGCTTTGTTGTTCCAGGCATCAACGCAACGTGGGTCCAGAGAGATCGCTTTTTCACAGCAGCCGATCTCTTCTTCGTACCGTCCCAGTTTTCCCAAGGCAAAACCCCTGCCTACCCAAGCAAGCGCAAGTGTCGGGTCAGCAGTAAGTGCCAGAGAAAATGAGTCAAGTGCCTCCGCATGTTGCCCCTCACGCCCCAGTGCAAGTCCTTCAAGATAGAATACCCGGCCTTTTTGCCGGGAGTCGGTTGTCGGGGAAGCGTCAGGCAGTGTGGACATGGAATGGCATTCCTTATAGGATGACGGTAATCCTGTGGAAATGCTTAGTGCCGGAGATATTTATGTTCACGGTTATTTCTCATCCGGATACAATCCTGAGATATTTGGGTTTTTTTTATTCAACCGATTTCCCTGAGTATTTGGATCGCATCTCTGGAATAAAAATTCAAAAGCAATATATTGTTGTACATTTTATATCTTGTGTTGTCATCTAATCCCGGGCATAATGATGCATCATCACCCGTAATGGGCATCATCCTGATGCTAGTGATCACGATAATTCTTGCAGGCGTACTCCTCGCCATGTTACTGATGTTCCAGGTAGCATTGCAGGATACCGATGCACCGGAAATATTCAAGATCACGACAATCAGGCATGTGGATGAATATGGGGTGCTGAATTATGACAGTCGTATGGTCCTGGTACATACGGGCACGATAGCATACGAGAACCGGAAGCTCATGGCAAAGATTATAAAAAATGATGTGCCGCTCAATTTTGTGATTGCTACCTTAAACGGTAATGATTACATTAACCATGCCCATACCACGGGTATCCACATCATTGGCGGGCCCGGTTGCTCAGGGAACTTCTGGACGCCCGGGGAGATGACGTATATCGAATTTTCCCACGGGACATTCCACCCGGGAGACCGCGTGACATTTGAAGTGTATGATAATACAACAAAACAGATCATCTCACGCCATATCTACCGCGCATAAAATGAAGAGAAAAAGAGAAGTAATATCGGTTCAGTCATCCAGTCGCTTGAACACGCCTCTTTTTACCTTAAGAATTTTGCACTCGGGACATCGCCAGGTATCAGGTACATCTTTCCATGCTGTTCCGCAAGCAACACCATTTTTTGGATCTCCCTTTACCGGGTCAAATATATAGTGACATTCCAAGCATACCCAACGCTCATTTTTTATTTCCTGTGTCATATCAGTTCAACTCCTCGTTACCGGTTCTGTATTCTCATTTTTACGTGAATATTTATGAATACTATCCTCTGGGCAATCTGTCCTCTCTGGGGGAGACTGAGGATTGACAGATCCAGGATTTGCCAGATGGCGTGAGCAGAGCCGCGCCACACGAAGAGGTTCGGGAATCTTTCCCTCAAGGGTGAAATCATTGCATAATTGTCCTGCATCCGCCCTGCTTAAGTCCCCAGCTTCGCAGGAAGAGGGTCTGGTGTGTGAAGAACGACCGGTATACGCTCGCCCAGTCTGCGGTACGCGATGACTCTTTCCTCATCCCCGGGGAAATGATACCTGATATCTGCTTCGAGTCCGTCAGAGTCTTCATACGAGATACAGATCACCGGTAATCCGGTTTCCCCGTAAATCTGTGCAGGATTTATCACATTGAACCAGGCAATAACACAGCCAGAGAGCATAACCACATTGATATCACTCGGTTAAGTCTCCTCACCATATCAATGATACTAACGGTCGAATCCATTCCTCCGACCGTCACATTACCAAACGCAAAGCCGGTCAATACGGAGATCCTTTCGCATTACCACTCCTGCTATCGTGGAGCAGGTTCGGCCGGAATAGCTTTCTGCAATACCCAATGCGCGCAGCCCTTTTTTTGGGATGTGCATAGAAGCACTTATGCCACTACATTAAAAATACTATACTAATGAAATTCAACAAAGACGAGGTCTGCATATTAATTCCCACGTTGAATGAAGGGACAACGATTGGCACTATCGTGCGGGAGTTTACGGCGCTCGGATATACCCATATTCTGGTCATTGATGGTAAGAGTACAGATACTACAGTTAAAAGTGCCCGTGAAGCCGGCGCAACGATCCGCACACAATCCGGCAAGGGAAAAGGAAATGCGATCATCGAGGCTTTTGAGGTTATCGAGCAGCCCTATATCCTCATGCTTGACGGGGATGGCACCTATTCTGCTAAAGATGCAGAGAAGATGCTCACCCCCTTATTCCTGGGATTTGATCAGGTTATCGGCGATCGCCTTATCAATGCTGAAGAGGGATCATTCTCCCATCTCAATCTCTTTGGAAATCATATGCTCAATCTTCTCTTCAAGGTTGCCCACAGCCGTGACCTGCATGATATCCTGTCAGGGTACCGCGCTTTTACCAAACTTGCCATTCTGCAGATGCACTTAAAAGAGAAAGGGTTTGAGATTGAGACTGAGATCTCTGTTGAATCGGTCAGAAACGGCCAACGGATCATGGTAGTGCCGATAAAATATTCCAGCCGCCCGGGCACTGCCACAAAACTCTCGCCATTCCATGATGGCATCAAGATTGTCAGCACCATATACCGGCTTGCACGGGTGAACAACCCTATGTTCTATTTCGGTATGATGGGCGCATTCACTTCCCTTCTTGGCATACTCATCGGGATCTTTGTTGTGCTCGAATGGATGCGAAACATCGAACATATCCCGCTCACTATTCTGACGGTACTTCTTATTGTGGTGGGTATTGAGATCTTCATGTTCGGAATGATCAGCGATATGCTCTTGATCTTTCACCGGGAGATCATACGGGAAATTCAGCTCCTTCAGCCACCAAAGCATCCATAGTTTTTTTTTAAAAGATAAATAAATTTTAAAGAAACTGCCTTTTCAGCGCAAGCACCCGACAGGAATGCTCGGCAAGCGAGGTGAACACATATGCTTCATCGAGCGTTGCACCAGCAGCAAACGTCCCGTGTCCCCGGGCAATCACCAGTTTCGAACGGGAGAGGGCAAGCGCAACATTAACGGCAACTTCCTGCGTGCCGGGTGCACCCGTAACCACCGGAATGAGCGGGCAGAACATCTCACCTTCACTGTCTTCCGGTACAATCATGCCCATCACCAGCGAAGCGGCAACCGCGTACGGGGGGTGGGCGTGAACGATGGCTGCATGGTTTGTTCTGGAATACACTGCGCGATGGACCCGGTATTCACTCGAAGCTTCTTTTGGTGCATCCCCCGAAAAAGGGACAAAAACCGGCTCGGTGGCTACGTCCAGACTGGTGCCTGTGCGCTTGATGAAAAAACCATCTTTAGTTCTCACACTCATATTGCCAAAGTTTCCTCCCACAAGGTGTTCGGCAAACAACCTTTTTCCTATCCGTTCAAATTCACCAGAATACATTCACTGCACCTCTTCTTCCCGCAGTACTCTTTGGCATATTCCACCATATGAGCATGTGTCTGTCGGTAGAATTTCTGGTCAACAGGAAGTATCTGCTCAAACAGAGGTTTTAATTCCGTACGTTTTTCCTGTACGCCAGCACATCGCACGATTCTCTCGGTATACGCATCGATAACAAAACTGGTCCGCTGAAACCCAAAACAGAGGATGCAGTCGGCAGTTTCCTCGCCAATCCCTTTCACTCGGAGCAGGCCATCACGGAGTGTTCCTGTAGGGAATTGCCGCATCTCATCAACACTACCATAGGATTCCATCACATGGGTGGCAAGGGAGTGCAGGCGCTGTGCCTTGATCCGGAAAAAACCCGTACACCGGATTGCATCTTCAATATCCTGCTTTTTTGCAGAATGTAACGAATGCATCGAGGTCAATCCTTTCCACTGCAACTGAAGCAGCGCCCGCTCGACATTCTCCCACCGGGTCTGCTGGGTGAGAATTGCACCAATCATCACTTCGTCGGTATCGCCCGGCCACCAGGCAATCTCGCCATAGTGGCCGGCAAGGGATAGGATAATCCGCCGCACCTTAACGGAACTGGATACCGACATCTCGCATCTTGTTGTACCGGGCGATATTGAGCAGGAGCGGAGTAAGTGACTCCACCATGCAGGAGGCTGCAAGCGGACCCGCATCGAATGCCTGGAGTTTCGACACTTTGTTCACAATACCCATGACCTCATCTTTTGCATCCGCATCATCCCCGCAGACCGGCACGGAATACGAGAGTTCCTCATCAAGAGCCTTCCACTTGTTGGCGGCAATCGTATTGAAAGCCGTACAGATCTTCGCATCTTTAGGAAGAAGTCTCTTAATCATGAGTGCCGCAGATCCATCATCCGGGGGAACGCTGGTGAAAAAATCACGTTTTTCCATGGGATTGACGGGACTTATCACGGTCTTTCCGTCAAATCCGTGAAGGGTTTCAAGAGTCGAGGCCAGATGTTTAAAGGGGATAGCAAGGATCACCACATCTGCATCATCGATGGCAGACTGGTTCGAAACACCCGTAAGTGAACATGTCAGTCCTCGCTTTTTCAGGGTTTCAGAACCCAGTTTACAGGTCAGTTCAGCCTTCTCTGTCTCCCGGGATCCGACAATCACCTCAAAGATCGGGGAAAGGCGCATCGCCATCCCCTCACCAATATCACCGGTTCCCCCGACAATCCCGATCTTCACGCTATTCCACCAGGGGTCTGAGGTATTTTTCAAGCGCAGACAGGTCCGTCACACCTTCCAGGGACTGCATAATCTTTCCGTCTTTTTCAATAATAAGAGTCGGGACAACGCGAATCCCGTATTTCTCGGCAAGATCCATATGCTGGTCGATATCAATTTTCTTGATTTCGACCTTATCTCCCATCTTTTTTGCAAGTTCTTCAAGTATGGGCGTCTGCATCTTGCAGGGACCGCACCATGTGGCAAAAAAATCAAACAACACTGGTTTGCTCATTTATACATACCCGGAAGAGTAGTCGATTAAAAAAAAGATAAATCTATGGTATTGTTACTTGGAGAGGATCTGCATGATGATCTTGCCATATGCCGGCCGGGTAACCAGTACTCCGACAAGCACACCGAGGATGGTGATGATGGCAAATCCCTTAAGCGTGGAGAGATCCATCAGCGCAAGGGGCAGCATTGCGATCACTACGGTTGCTGCGGCAACAACGATGATCCCCAAAGCCCGGGAAAGTCTCTTTAAGTAGAGATTCGGTGAAGGGACCTTTCCTTCATGCAGGATCTCATCGGTAATAACGACCAGTTGATCGATTCCTGTACCAACCACGGCAATGAGACCGGCGATGGTGGGAAGATCGAGCTGGAATTTGATGAGACTGATAATTCCCAGAAGGATGACGATCTCGGAGGCATTGATCAGCACCATGGGTAACACGATACTTGGTTCCCGGTACCGGAAGTAGATGACAAGACCTACGGTGATAAGAGCAAAGATACCCGCAAGCAGGGCCATGGTCTTATACCGTTCACCTAAGGGTGCTGATACTCCCCCGGAACCGGCAATACTCACATCAACGGGAAGAGCACCTGCCCTCAGGTGGATCTCAAGATTTGTTGCCTGCGTGGTACCGGCTTTTCCCGAACCGGTTGAAGCGTAGAGCTGCCGGATATTTTCAGCCTGTAGTTTGCCGGCAAGATCCTGGGACAAAGGTGCTGAGTACACGGTGTTGTTATCCAGTAGCATGACAAGGTTGTGCTTTTCAGGATCTGTTGTTGCGCCATATTTTATTGCCCCGTTCCGGAATGCAGCTGCCCCGGCCTCACTGAGCGTAAACCCAACACCCCAGCGGTCGCTTCCCGCGGGTTCCTGGGAGGGATTCTGGACACTGGTGATGGCATCGCCAAACAGTACATGTTCACTCTCGTTTCCAGCGGTCTGGACACGGATCTCGAATTTGCCCTGCTTACCCATGATGTCCTGTGCCTGTTTCATATCCACGCCGGCAAGTTCGACCCGGATGTACCGCGCAATATTATTCATGCCGGTCAGGGTGTTGACCTTTGCATCCTTTGTCCCGAGAGTGTTGATCTTGTTTTCAAGAATACGCTTGACATCTTCAGCAGTTGCCTTTGAGACACCCTGCTGGTACGTGGTTATTTTGCCGCCCGCTGCGGTAAATACCGGCTCGAGATCGGCCTGGGAATAATATTTGCGAATTTCCAGGTGTGTGGCATCGACAAGGATCACTTCAGTATCCAGTTTCTCGGAGAGGTTCGCAATAAATTCACCGACAGGGCGATCCGAGGTGAACCCGACAACCTCCGCGCGGAATTCCAGCTGCAACCACGATCCCTGCTGAAGATCCAGGCCATACTGGAGATTTGAGGCCATATTTCCCTGCTGATCGATATGAGGGAATATTGCAACTACTGAAAGGAAGATAAGGATGATGAGCGCGGCAACTCTCCAGTCAGAGACCAGTGCTTTTAATTCAGGCCCGTTCATTTTCCACCTCCTTTTAAGACATACCATTTTAATATACCGGCATTGGTGAGCCAGGTGTTCAGAATATCAAAAACCAGTCCGATAAGGAGTACAGCAGATATCTCCATAAGGATCTGAACCGAGCCAAACCATGAAACGATAAACAGCGCTGCTGTTGCAGCGAGTGTTGTTGAGGTCATGATGATACCCGTCTTGAAGGCACCCGTCAGCTTATCGTTGAGTTTTCCCTGTCGCTTCAGAACACGGTTCGTGAGCAGGATATCACTGTCTACCGAGTAACCAATCAGCATGAGCAGGGCAGCAACAGTCCCCAGTGACAGAGGAATCCCGACAATATTCATGGTCGCTGCTGTCATCACCATATCAGCAAATGCTGAAAGAACTACTGCACCTGCAGGAACAAAGGTCCGGAAGGAAATGAAGATCACAATCGCCATGCCGATGAAGGAAAAGATCAATGCAATAACTGCCTGGTATTGCAGGGTTTTACCAAATGATTCGCCAATCTGGTCGATCTTTGCATCCGGGTATTTTTGTGTGATCAGGGTAGTAAGTGACCGGAATTTTGCATCATCCATTGAACTGAATTTCAAAAATTTCCCGTTGTTTACTCCCTCGCTGATATCGATAAGTGGATAATCCGTAAATGTAGCTTTGATCTGAGCAGGAGTATCCGAAGTAATTACTGTGACCGCAGTCCCGCCGGAAAAATCAATGCCCGGGGTAAGCGGCATTCCTGTGTTTATCGTAGTAAAAGCCAGCAGTACTATCGAAATTACCAGAAGTACGAGCGGGATTATCACCAGTTGCTGCGGTGAATATTTTTCAATATCATATTTGATCAATCCCATGCCCATACCATCTGTTAATCTACGATTAAATAGTTACCAAATTTTCTCTTGGACGTATTTGAATCCTATTGTTTTTGTGATAAATTGCGAGTAGTTTTTTTTATTTCGCAGAAAAAAATTGTTCCTTTTAAAAATGGCCCGATTTTCGTTCGGGGATTTTAAAACGCGCAAAATCAATAATTATATATACATAGACTTGAGACACTAAAAGTATGAGATCTCCTTCAGAGATCAAGAGAGTCATTGAAGGGCGCCTGCGATCCTACCTTTCCCGGGACAGGACCGGAATCCGGCGTGAAGTACTCAGGCTCTTTGTAAAGACCAAATCAATCACCATTGCAGAAATAGTTGCAGAACTGCAAAAGCAGTTTGTAGTAACATTCCATGCAATTGCATCCATGGTTGGAATCATTGCTTCCCGGATCGGTATACTCCATGCAATCCGAAATGCAGATGGAGTGAACAGCTATGAGCTCAAGGAAAAATACTATGATGTCGTGATCAGGATCGTCGGCGTCTGCTGATGGTATCCTGATCCATAACCGTTTTTACCCCAGACTTCCTATATTAAGAGCATCATGCATACTCATTCCCATGACCCCGCCGGGTTAAGCGAGGTTACTATTCTTCCTGAAGTTATCGATTTTATCAATAAGCGGAACTGTGATTTTCGTATCAGTACATCCTGTGGGGGTCCCATTCTCCTGCCAATTCAGGTAAAACCTCCGAAAAAATCCGACCTTCTTTTAAAAGCGGGAGATCATACCATCTATATTTCCATTCACCAGGCCCGTTTCCTGCACACTATCCATATGGAGATGATCCCGTTCTTTGATGACAACGATCTGATCAGGCATGACCGCTGATGAGTTTTGAAGAGCTATCTCACACGGCTGATGTAAAAATCCGGGCACGGGCAGAGACGCTTGAAGCTCTTTTTACTGATGCTTTCCTTGCGCTTATGCAGGTCGTGTATGGAACAGATCGCTGCGATGGTATAATAAAAGAGATCAGGATCGAGTCTGACAATATCGAATCACTCTTATGCGATTTCCTTTCAGAAGTACTTTTTATTTCTGAAGTGGAGGGACTGGTTTTTTCGCGGGCAGGGATAGCGATAGAAAACCTGCACCTGACCGCAGTTCTTCACGGGGAATTTTTTGATCCTCTGCGGCACTCATCAGGAACTGAAGTGAAAGGAATCTCCTATTCAGGTCTCATCATCCATAAGGATGCGAACGGATATATGCTGGATATCTTATTTGATGTATGAGGATGGTCAAAAAATGGGATATGGCCATGCAGAGAACAGAAATTGGATCTTTAATTTTCATGGGGCCGACGATGAGGATGAACGATGATTGATAGTGTGCGACAGACCGGGGTGAATGAATGGGAAGTACCGGTAGGATATGTCCCTGGTATGAGAGTTCCGGGAAAATTTTTTCTGTCTGAATCATTAGGGATCAGCCTGGAGTCCGGCGCAATCGAGCAACTGGCAAACGTAGCCACCCTGCCCGGTATCATCCGGCATTCTCTTGCTATGCCGGACATTCACTGGGGCTATGGATTTCCCATCGGCGGGGTTGCGGCATTCTCCCTCGATGAGGGGGTAATATCTCCCGGGGGCGTAGGATTCGATATCAACTGCGGTGTCCGGTTGCTCACCACACCGCTTGCACAGAAAGATATCTCCGGGCGCCGCGACCTGATCGAGGAACTCTTCAGGGCGGTACCTACCGGGGTCGGAGGCAAGAGTACGCTCAGGATATCTCCCCCGGATCTCGAACGAATGATGATCAAAGGGGCAAGCTGGGCGGTGGATGCAGGGTATGGCGTGAAACGCGATCTCATCCGCTGTGAGGATAGCGGGTACATGAAACAAGCTGACTGCCATGCTGTATCATCAAAAGCAAAACAGCGGGGTGTCCCGCAAGGGGGAACCTTAGGATCCGGCAATCATTTTCTCGAAATGCAGGTTGTAACCGAGATCTTCGATCCCGAGGCGGCGCAGGCATTCGGGCTCCATTTGGGTCAGATCTGCTGCATGATTCACTGCGGATCCCGGGGGCTCGGCCACCAGGTCTGCACCGATCATCTCAAACTTCTCGAAAGTGCTACAAAAAAATATCATATTGTTATTCCGGACCGGCAACTTGCCTGTGCCCCCATCACATCCGTGGAAGGTAAGGATTATTTCGGTGCAATGGCCTCTTCAGCAAATTATGCATGGGCAAACCGGCAGCTCATCACCCACACCGTGCGACAGGTGCTTGCAAAGATGTTCCGGATCGAGTACGAGGATATGCCGCTGGTCTATGACGTGGCGCACAATGTCGCAAAGATCGAAGAGCACGAAGTCGATGGGAAGCGCATGAATGTCTGCGTGCACCGCAAAGGAGCCACCCGCGCTTTTGGCCCGGATACCGATGAACTTCCTTTGGATCTCAAAAAAATCGGACAACCGGTCATCATTCCCGGCAGCATGGGCACGTCATCCTTTGTCCTGCGCGGAACGAAAACTGCCATGGAAAAGACGTTTGGCAGCACATGTCACGGTGCAGGTCGCATCATGAGCCGCACGCAGGCGAAGAAAAGCCTGAGCGGAAAAGAGATCACCGCAAATCTCCTGAAGGCGGGTATCATCGTGCGGGCACACAGTGAGAATGCGATCGCTGATGAGGCACCGGAAGTGTACAAATCCAGTGATGAAGTGGTGAACGTTGTGCACGAGGCAGGAATCTCCCGGCTGGTGGCGCGTCTATCCCCGTTAGGAGTGATCAAGGGATGAGTTGCCGGGCCGGGTTCGTGTGGGGTACCTCCCAGCATTTCAACCGTTTCATCGAGGATTGCGGAATCACCTGCGAACTCGTCACTCCTCACATGCTTGCTTCACCTTTCTACCGGGGTACATTCAACTGCCTGATCATCCCTACGGGTTTTGCAAATCCCCTCTATTCCAATCTTCTTCCTGCACTAAGGGCCTCATCCCCGCGTATAAAAAAATTTGTCGAGAATGGGGGGAACCTTCTGGTTTATGGCGCAGCCACTGAAAAACAGGATGTGTACGACTGGCTTCCATTCGCGGTAACCTACCGGCATGACTGCCACCCGCGAAGGATTGACTGTGTCCCCTCTTCTGCTGCGGGAACCCTTATCGATGATTATGATCCCCTCTGTATCGAGTGCGATGGTTCATTTGTATTCCACGAGGGATGCAGTGTTGGCAGGGCAGAGGATTCGGATGTTATTATTGAGAAGCTGGTGGGAAAGGGAAAAATTGTGGTTACGAGTGTACATGAATACCCCTCCCGGCAGTTTTTACAATCGTTCTGCAATGAAGGATTGCCGACACTGTTCTGATACGATTGCACATATTGTTTTTTTTTAGGATTCCATGTGGCTCCTGTCGCGTTTCAAGGAGCCTAATTTACGAATATGTGAAAGAGAAGGGTAAATCGTGCCTGTTCATCCGAACTGTGACGTGGATATTGGATGAATGAAGGAATATTTATTGCTTCCTGAGCGATGCCAAACAGGGAGCGCAATCGTTTTCATTATGGAGACATCTTGCATGATACGGCAGAACCATTATTCCCGGTCTCTGCTTCTGTAAATCCCTGCAATCTTTGCGAAACTCTCACATAATAGCATAATTGGAGCAATCTGGAGAGCTTTATTTGGGTAACGCCCGCATCATTATATTACACTGACATCAATTTCAACAAAAGACAGAAAATATATCAGAAGCTGATGTAAACATTGCCTACAATGAAGATAATTATTGTGCAATTTACAAAAAAAGATACGGTTCAAATTACAATATTGGGTAATGTAAATTGCAAAAGACTACTTTATTGATTTGAGGATTATCAGAAGTGTTGTCTCTATGGAGCCCAAGCACATTGTTTTTAAGGAAAATACACAAGAATGGGAAAATGACAATCCACATCCAACCACTTATCAAGATTCATCTGAGACTCTTGAATACTATAAGCGAATGACTGTGCATCCTTCCGGTATTTCGAAGGATAAAATCCCGCAAAAAGCAGAATTAACCCAAACCGATGCCGCTCTTGAGGCATTTTATTCCGAGCGATATGCAGATGTGGATGTTGCCGGGTTTTTAGAGAACGAGAGAAAAGAGCGCCTTTTTGGCTTATGCAATATGGTGAAGCCCGGGGAATCTTTCCTAGATATTGGTTGTGCCAATGGAGGTCACATGAATGTTCTTTATCAGCGGGGCATCCACGGTATTGGTCTTGATCTTGCAATAACCAACATCCTTCGCGGACGAGAAAAATATCCTCATCTCAAATTCATTCATGGTTTCGCAGAAGAGATTTCCTTTTCAGATAACTTTTTTGATGTGGTCCTATTAGGAGATGTAATTGAACATTTCAGAGATCCCAAAGAAGTACTTTCCGAGTGCCTTCGGGTTGCACGAAAAGGTGTCATTATTTGTGTGCCGATAAAAGAAGAGATCACAGAAGAACACATCAATCCGTTTAATGTGGACAGCATACATTCACTTTTGGATATATTTAATCTGAAAGA
The DNA here is from genome assembly GCA_025350045.1 of Methanomicrobiales archaeon. Taxonomy (GTDB): domain Archaea; phylum Halobacteriota; class Methanomicrobia; order Methanomicrobiales; family Methanospirillaceae; genus Methanoregula. The sequence goes on from JANXYM010000095.1 coordinate 40,588, forward strand.
GATATTTTACAACTCCCGAGGGGAGGAAATTTCGAAAGAAATGGCTATTTCCGATTTAAGTGAATTCCCCTGGCTTTTGATACGTGCTGAAAAGAGCGAGAATTTCGATACCGAAATCAAAAAATACCGGGGGGTTTACTCCTCAAAAATTGAGGGTCGTAGAAAAACGGAACTACTTGATAATGATCAGTGGAAACGGGGAGATTTCCATTCCCGAGATCCCACCGAGATTGCACGGTTCAACCTTATCTCCCATTTAGTGGAAGGAAACCGAGTGCTCGAAATTGGTTCTGGTAATGGGGACAGTACATTAGCATTGCAAAAAACGGGTTGTGTGGTTATTGGGGTTGATATCAGTGAGGTGGGTATACGGGATGCATACCAGTATTCCAAGACTCATGACTCATACGATATATCATCATTTTGCCTAATGGATGCTACAGCACTTGCATTTGCGGATAATACTTTTGATACGGTAGTTATTCCCGAAGTTATCGAACACGTAATGAGTTCCCTGAAGATATTTCAGGAAGCTATCCGTGTTGTGCGGAACGGCGGGAGGATTATTTTTTCGGTCCCGGATGGATTACTGGTTCCCTGGAACGGGCATTTACGGATCTTTTTCAAAGATACATTAATGTCAGAATTATCTCAGTATTCTGACGTGATATCCTGGCATGATCTTCCCTTTAAAAAATGGATTATCGGGAGTTTTTTTGTTAAGAAAGAACATCCGAGATCGATATCAGGTCCAGCTATCGATATCCTGATGCCTAGTTATAACGGAAGAATGACAATTGAGCGGGCAATCCGGTCGGTAATTGATCAGACCTACAAAAACTGGAATTTAATTATTATTAATGACGGTGGGGAAGAACTCAGGGACATTATTGAGAAATTTCATGATCCACGGATTAAATATCTGGCCAGCGAGCACAAAGGTAAGTCTCATGCGTTGAATATCGGGCTACAGAATTCCGATGAAAAATATATCTCTTACCTCGATGATGATGATATTTTATACCCGATTCATCTGGAAGAATTAATCAAAGGTATATTAAAAGAGAATGCGGAATTTGTGTACACCGATTGGTACGAGGTTTCCTATGATGATAAAAATCGAGAATTTCGGCGTGAAATTGAATTCCGGCAGGATGTCACACCGGATATGCTCATCACTCAGAATTATATTAACCACAAATGCATTCTGCATTCCCGTAAACTGCTAAACGAGATCGGTTTGTATGATGAAGATCTATCAGTTCTCATCGATTGGGACATAATTCGCAGGATGTCATTTAAGGCTAAACCTGTTCATATCTGGTCTTTAACAAGTGAGCGGATCCGGTATTACGATAATAATACTCTGACAAACCGGATCACCGGGTTGTGGACCCGTGATAAAAATAAGGCTATGAAATCCGTGATGAAAATTGTTCACAAGACCGATACCCTTGGTGCTACGGCAGAGGATCTGAATCGCGCTTTGAAGAGAGCAATGGTGGTTGTATCCTACTATAACTATCCCCTAATACAGGGATTGAATGAAAATAACAAGATATTGAACGAATCGATTGTAACTAAAGACGATCAAATTTTAGAATTAAAGGGCATCTCCCAGTCATTACAGCAGGAGAATGAAGCCCTCCGGAGAAGTATCACGCATAAGGTCACAACAAAATTACACCGGATTGTGGTTGAACGATTATTCCCTCCAGCTACCGAACGGCGCCGGTTTTACGATCTCGGGCTTGATGGAGGACGGATCCTGATCAACGAAGGAGGGAGCAAATTTTGGGAGCGTGTTCACGAGAAGATCTCTCTCGGCTGGGAGATAGATCCAATTAACAATTACCAGTTGTGGATTAAGAAAAATGAGTCTGAATATCGTCATAGTAATACCATCAAAAAAGAGGTCAAGTTATTACGGCATTTGCCAAAAATCAGTATCGTCGTTCCTGTCTGGGATGTTGATATAAAATGGCTAAAACTCATGATCAAATCAGTTCTCAGCCAGGTTTATGAAAACTGGGAACTATGCATCGTTGATGCAGATTCCAAAAACACATCTATCAAGGAAATTCTTACCCATTACCAGAATAAAGATCCCCGCATCAAAGTAAAATTTCTGAATGAAAATCTCGGGATCTCCGGCAATACCAATGAAGCCATGGATATGGTAACCGGAGATTTTGTTGGATTTCTTGATCATGATGATGAACTGGCACCGTTCGCACTCTATGAGGTAGTAAAATATATCAATAATCATCCCGGGGTTAAACTGGTCTATTCTGATGAAGATAAAATCACTAATACGGGTATTCGTTTGGATCCATTTTTTAAACCAGACTGGGCTCCTGATCACTTCCTTTCACAAAATTATCTCTGTCATTTTTGTGTGATAGAAAAAGAGATATTAACCAAAACGGGGAAACTCCGCAAAGAATTCGATGGTTCGCAGGATTATGACTTATTATTGCGATTAACAGAGATTCTTGATAATAAGGATATCGGACATATACGGAGAATTCTCTATCACTGGCGAGTTGTCCCAACTTCGACGAGCAATTCAATCAATGCAAAACCCTATGTTATTGCCAACTCAAAAAAAGCAATTAAAGAGTCATTAATCCGGCGAACGATAGCAGCAGAAGTTTGTGAGGGGATCCTTCCGGACACCTACCGGGTGAAATATTTGATACGGGGCAAACCTCTCGTCTCTATTATCATTCCTACAAAAGACAATCCCGATGATCTGCACAAATGTATCCAATCCATCCTGAACAAAACAACGTACGACAACTATGAGATCATCATTGTTAATAATGACAGCAAGAGGACTGAAACCTACCGGTTATTTGATGACTTGAAGAGAGATAGCAGGATCAAAATTATTGATTACCCGGAGAAGTTCAATTTTTCCCTTATTAACAATTTTGCTGTTGGCCATACACGCGGTGAATTTATCGTTTTTTTGAATAATGATACGGAGGTTATTGCTGATGAATGGTTAACCGCGATGCTTGAGCATGCACAACGAAAAGAGGTAGGAGCTGTTGGTGCTAAACTTATCTATCCTGATAACACCATCCAGCATGCTGGAGTTATCCTTGGGATTGGATCAAGGAAATCAGCGGTTGCCGGGCATCCTCATAAGTATTTTAATACCGATTCTCCTGGCTATTTTTCAAGTCTTAATATTATAAGGAACTTTTCGGCTGTAACTGCAGCATGCATGATGATGAGGAAGGATATTTTTCTTGAAGTTGGCGGGTTTGATAAAAATCTGAAAATTGCATTCAATGATGTCGAATTGTGCATAAAGGTTCGAAATGCGGGATATTTTATAGTGTATACTCCTTTTGCTCTGTTATATCATTATGAATCCAAAAGCAGGGGATATGAAGACACCCCGGAAAAGAATAAACGGTTCAATTCAGAAATCAAGTATATCCGAACCAAGTGGGGGAATGTGATCGACAGGGGCGATCCATTTTACAATAGCAATCTGACACTTTTAAAAGAAGATTTTTCATTGAATACTTAGGTTTGAACGTATGAAGTTGATAATCATCCATATCGGTGGGCATAAAACGGGATCCACGGCAATCCAGAAATTTTTATTCCAGAATAAGGTGCTGTTAAAAAAACAGGGTTGGCTGTTTCCGGGATATGTACATGCGCATAATACCATAGGGGTGGAATTAAAAAATTCTGGGGCTTTCGGACCAGATTTTGATGCCGATGGTTGTATTGCGCAAGCACCGTTCACAAAAAAAATCATGGATGAGATCAACAAATCTGATGAAGAGCGGGTGATCATCAGTGCAGAATTTTTTGAACATTTTCCAAAAAGAGGTGTTTCTAATTTAAAGTGTTTTCTTGACAAAACCATTGACGGGGAGAGGAAATACAAAATAGTTTATTACTGCAGACGACAGGATTTTCTTCTTGAATCTTCTTACCGGGAGAAAATTAAGATTGAATTTTTAGAAGGTAATGGGTCATCCAGTACATTTCGAGAGTTCAAAGCTCTCTCAATACTGAGAAATTACTCTATAATCATCGACACATGGGCTGAAATATTCGGGAAAGATAACATGATAATCCAGCCGTATGAGAAGGGTCAATTGAACAATAATATTTTCTCTGATTTTTTTAATAAGATAGAGCTGGAATTAACTGATGAATACCTGCCCCCATCTGAAGAGATCTCAAATATCGGATTATCTGCGGATTTGACAGAATTTTTGCGTTTGCTGACAAACTCCATGCAGACAGATCAGAAATTCCGGAATAAACTCTATTGGACACTGGTGAGATTAAATATTGAGGGAGAACATCCGAAAAAATGGGAATATCTATCTCCAAACGAGAGACAGGAAATCCTGGTACAATGCGAAGATACCAACCAGAAAGTCGCCCGGGAATATCTCGGTCGCGAAGATGGGAAATTTTTTTATGAACCATGGCCCGATCCGGAGGAACCGTGGGAATCCTATAAAGGCTTGACCGTTGAAACGATTGTCCCGATTTTTTGCAGGATGCTTTTTACCAAAAATGAGGAGGTCAATAAAAAAATAAAAAATATCCAGAGGACCCCAAATCCTCTGCAAAAACTGTATACTATTATGAAAAGGTTAAAAGAAATTTCCTTTCGGTGAGTTCTGATATATTTCTCGAAGGGTAGTCAGAGATGATTAATAGTACAAGTGGCAATAACAAAATTAGTAACGCTTGGGATACTAAGTTATTATCCGTTTATAGATAATTTCTGAAATCTTACAGGCTGGCATTCAGGCACTAACTTATAAATGTTCAATTCAGTAAGGGCCAATGAAGGTTTTGTGATTGAAGGTAATATCAGGAATTTGAAAATTGCAGATGGGGATTACATGATAACCATATATATTCATGCAGGAGCTGAAAAAACGGGGACCTCAGCGATCCAAGCATTTCTAAATTATAATCGTGAGAATTTAATTAATAACCATTCCTGCCTCTATCCCAATAATAACTCACTCGCTATTCATAAAGGTCAAAATTGCCACAATCACTGTAAATCGATTAATCAACCGGACAACGTTACCATTTTGGAAGATATTGAGAAGTCTATCAATTTTTGTAAAAAAAACGATATTTCAAAAATAATTATCAGTGCGGAAGGATTTTCCGGACGACCTGGTGTTGGAGAGATGATTTTCAAAAAATTCCAGAATGATTCAAATCTGTCATTTCGTCTCATCGTTTTTATCCGAAGACCGGATCATTTTTTTGAGTCCAGCTGGAAGCAATGGGGATCAAAAAACAGCCGCTTTTCGTCAATCAAAGAATATATTGAAGAACAAAATATCCGATGGCTGGATAACCTCCGGAAGTTTGCAAATATTTTTGGAAGAGAAAACATTATTGTTCATCCTTATGAGAAGGAGCAATTACCCGAGGGATTGATCAATGAATTTTTAAAGATAATTGGAATATGCTATTCCGAATATAATTGGATTACTCCCCCAGAGACGAATCTCAATCTCAACTATGGTTTCAATCGTGACATAATAGAGATATTAGCTCTCAACAAATCATTTTATAAAAATGTTCATGACAATACTCTCCTCAACTTTTTTTACAACACCCTCCCTGACACGTATCAGAAAAAACCGTATGAACGTTATGATCTTCTTTCTCCTCAGGAAAGGATAATAATCCTGGAAAAATATGAAGTTATGACTCAAGCTATAGCTCGTGAATTTCTCGGGCGCGAAGATGGAAAATTATTTTATGAACCATGGCCTGACGTACATGAACCATGGGAGCCGTACGAGGGTCTTACTGTTGAGAAGATAGTGCCGATATTCACCCAGATCATGTACAATATTGATAAAAAAGAGGACTGTCAAGTTAAATCCAAGCGAAAAAATGGTTTTAAAAAAACTGTTCTGAACTACTTAAGTTTTATAAAAACCAAGTTATTATCTGTGTTTACCCGGAGATCCTAATATGAAAAAAACCGTGTACCTCCATATTGGTGCACATAAGACTGGAACTACCGCTCTTCAACTTTTTTTATCACACAATCGAAAAATATTGGAAAATAACGGTTATCTTTACCCTGGAAGAAATGTGGCCCATCATGATATGGCAAGAGAATTTCAATTACTGACATTGCAGGAAATTACGACAGATCCAAGAACTGCCACCAATAAATATTTTGACGAGATCAATAATTCAAATTCGGAAAAAATTATATTGAGCGCAGAAAAATTTGAGAACCTGGGCCCTCACATTAACAAATTAAAAGAATTTCTTTTACCCCGATTCCTAGTAAAAATAATTTTTTATCTCATGTGTCAGGATGAACAAATTGAATCTATGTTTAATGCATCAATAAAAAATCCGGATCATCGATCCAAAAAGACTTTTTCGGAATTTATAACGAATAAATCCGGAGTGAATCAAAATAATAGTCCGGAGATATTACTATCCTGTAAACGTATCGCGGAATTGGATTATTATTCTGCTCTGCGTCCCTGGAAAGATGCATTTGGAGAAGGAAATATTTTCGTAAGAGTTAATGAGCATGAACAATTACCAATGGGCATTTTTCATGACTTTCTCAGTGTTCTCGGCCTCCAGATCAATGAAAACTACTGGATTCCAGAAAAACGGATTAATAAAAGTCTCAACTGGGATCTCATCGAAGTTATAAGACTGGGTAATATCCATTTCGGTAATGATCGAAACTATCACGCTTTCCTGTTGAATAACCTCACCCAGATCAATTCAGAAAACAAAGAAGGAAAACAACGTCTGCTCTCTCCGCAGCAAAGAAGGGACATTATCTCCCTCTTCAAGGAAGCTAATATGAAAGTTGCCCGTGAGTATCTTGGTCGTAGCGATGGCAAACTTTTTTATGCACCATTGCCAGATTTGGATGAACCCTGGAAACCCTTTGAAGGCCTCACCGTTGAGAAAATTGTGCCCATTTTTACCCAGATGTTATTCAATTTGGATATGCGAATAGAAAAGAGAAAGAATAGCCGTCTGAAACGAAGGATGATGATGATAATAAAAAAAATTGGTACATGGTTCGGTCTGTCACCTGCAATGGAATACGTGTATCACAGATTTTATTGTTCATAAAAAAAGGTGTTAATACTGGGTTATTACGTACATATGGCTACCAATGATGTGGCAAAAAGGATGAAGATCGCAGGAGCATACAGTTGTCGATAAAAGAAATGTGGTTTGTCAAACACTGGGATCTGATAAAAACCCTTACCATCAACGATCTCAAGATCAAATACCAGCATACCTATCTTGGATTGGTCTGGTCCCTGTTAAGTCCTCTTTTACTCCTGCTTGTTCTGTATTTTATTTTTTATAATATCCGGCACATGGAAGCAAATTTTGCCCAGTATCTTTTGATAGGAATTCTGACCTGGAGATTTTTTACTTCTGCTACTACATCGTCGTTATCGGTTATCCGGCAGAATGCCTCGCTTCTCTCAAACATCGTACTGCCCAGTGAAATCTTTGTTCTGACAAAAAATTTGTCAGCCCTGATCTCATTTACCCTTGAGTTCGTCATCCTTATTCCGCTGGTTGCTCTGATAACCGGAACAATCTCCCCGTATGTCATACTGTTCCCCCTTATCCATATTCTCTTCTTACTGGTAACATTCGGTATTTCACTTATTCTGGCATCTTTCTACCCCTATTTCCGGGATCTGGCCGAGATCTGGCCGGTCATTATCCAGCTTGGGTTTTTCCTCTGCCCTATTATTTATCCGGTAACCATGATCCCCGAAACGGTCCGGGGTATCTACCTGTTAAATCCAATAACGCAGGTAATGTTGATGTACAGGGATCTTGTTCTGAATAGTGTGTTGCCTTCATCCGTCAGTCTGTGCTATGTTCTCCTGTTCGGTATTGGTATCTGTATTATCGGGCATTACCTGTTCAAAAAACTGGAACCCCGGTTTGTTGAGGTGATATAGATGACAGAGGCTACCATAGAGATACGGGATCTGAAAAAATATTACCCTATCTCACGGAAAAAAGGGTTTTCATTCATTGATCTACCAAATATAATCAAGAGGAAACTATCGGAGAGCGATCCGATTATTAAGGTTCTCGATGGAATTGATCTTGACATCTATAAAGGTGAATGTTTTGGGATAATCGGTCCGAACGGAACGGGAAAAAGTACCCTTTTACGGTTGATCGCGGGTATAATTCCTCCGGACTCTGGTTCGGTAAAAATTACCGGTTCGCTGATTCCCCTGTTAAGTCTCAATGTCGGTTTCTCGGGGGAGCTGGATGCCCATGATAATGTCTACCAGTATGGGATGATCCTGGGTTTTACCAAAAAAGAGATGGATGCACTCTATGACGATATAATCGCCTTTTCAGGTCTTGAAAAATACCAGTATATGCACCTGAAAAATTTCTCCTCCGGTATGCGGGTCAAGCTCGGTTTCTCAACAGCAGTTCAGATAAACCCGGATATTCTTGTGCTGGACGAAGTTCTCTCGGTTGGTGATGTATCGTTCAAAGAAAAATCCCGGCAGAAGATTCTTGATTTCTGCAACTCAGACAAGACTGTCGTAATTGTATCTCATTCAATGGGGACCATCACGGATATCTGTGACAGGGCAATGTTTCTCAATGACGGGAAAATTGGCGGGATCGGAGATCCTGAAGATGTTATCGCTGCCTATATGGAGGTAATGCATGAACCTTGGTCCCGGAATGAGGGTGAGCGTAAACGGGAAGAGGCAGAAAAGAGAAGAGCCCTGAAGAGAGCAGATTCCGGTGCACTTCGAAAATGCCGGCTGCTGGAGTAAATTGCTTCCCGTTCAAACAGAATCCCTGGTGATATAAGGTCGGGTATTTACCTTTTCAAAATCAATTTCACTTTTTTATTGAAATGAAATAGTGCAAGATCTATTTTTTTTAAAAGAAAACATGCACACTTAGCCAAACACACCCTCGAGATAAGCCTTCGTCCGAGGATCCTGCGGGTTCGTGAAGACCTCATGAGCAGGGCCGTGTTCCACCAGCTCCCCAAGGTAGAGGAAGACCACGTAATCGGCTAGCCTTTTTGCCTGCCTCAGGATATGTGTAACAAAGACGATTGTATAATCATTTTTCAGGCAGATCAGTTCATTCTCGATATGCCGGGCAGAGATAGGATCAAGAGCTGATGTGGTCTCATCGCAGAGGAGAATTTCCGGCTCAACCGCAAGGGCCCGGGCAAGACAGAGCCGCTGCTGCTGCCCGAGGGATAATTGTGATGCGGGATCCTTCAGCCGGTCATGGACTTCACTCCAGAGTCCGACAGATTGCAGGCACTGTTCGGCTCTTGTATCCAGCGCTGACCGTTCATGGATACCATGAATTCGAAGCCCATACACAACGTTGTCATAAATCGACAGTGGCAGGGGATTGGGAGCTTGGGCGATCATTCCTACGTTTTTTCGGAGTAGGGACAGGTTGATGTCGGGATCGAGTACATTCTTCCCATTTATGATTATTTCCCCTTCGGCCAATACAGGAGTATACAGATCCACCATCCGATTAATACTTCTGAGCAGGGTTGTTTTCCCGCATCCGGAGGGGCCAATAATAGCCGTGATCTGGTTTTTCGGGATGTCTACGGATATATTCTTCAGTATCTGCCGGTTTTCAATATACAGGCTGAAATTTTTTATCGAGATTTCCGTTTCATTCATTCAGAACCACCTTATTTGACACAATATTTTGTAAATTTTTTTGAAAGATATCGGGAACCGACACAGGTTATCAGTACTATTACCAGTAGGATGATACCTGATGCATATGCCCGTTCCTGCACTTCGGGAAAGGGTGTTGACAGCTGAAAAAATATGGCAAGGGGTAGGGTTGCGACAGGATCGGTAATCGATACCGGGATTGCATCCGTGTATCCCGCAGTAAACAGAACAGAGGCTGCATCCCCTATACCACGACCAAACGCCACGAGTACGGCCGTGAGGATCCCCGGAAGCGCCTGTTTTGTTACGACATGGAATACGGTCTCCAGCTTGGTTGCACCAAGAGCGTAAGACGCATCCATAAGTTTTTTAGGTACTGTTTGCATCACTTCGTCAACAGCCCGTGTCAGCAGAGGAACAAGGAAGAGCGCGACGGTAATAATTCCCCAGAACAGGGATGCTTCTGTCTGAAGAAAAACCATGATCAAAAATACAAAAGCGCCGTATATCAGCGAAGGGATACCTGCCGCAATATCGAGCAGGATTCTGGTTGAGGATGCAAACCGTGAGCTCCGGGGGAAGTTCTGGAGGTACCAGGCTGTGGGAATGCTGATTATCGTGGCAAGGATAACTGCACCTGCAGCCAGGTAGAGAGACCCTACAATTGCATTGAGAATTCCTCCCCCCCCTCCAAGATAATAACCCCCATGGGGTGTTTCGGTGACCATGGAAATATTGAGTGAAGGTATCCCTTTGATGATGACAATGGCAAAAACGGAGATAAGGCATCCCAAAACTATAAAAAGGGACACATACATCAATCCCTTGAAGAACCGCTCCTCAGCAATTCTCCTGTCCATTATTCCACCTTCCTGAGGATCATGAGGACGTATTGTGCCATAAGATTGAAGATCACGACAATGGCAAGCAGCAGGAGCGCAGCAAACATCAGCGCAGAATCATAGAGGGGAATCGACATCATTTCGCCGTAGTTGTTTGCGATCAGGGCCGGAAGCGGATATGCAGGGTCAAAAACGGATGAAGGTACACGAGCCACATTTCCCACAACCATCAGGACAGCCATGGTTTCTCCAAATGCCCTGCTGAATCCAAGAATGATGACAGCAATTACTCCCGGGTACGTTTTTTTAAGGACAACATGTTTCACCGCCTCCCAGTTCGTTGCACCGAGTCCCAGTGCGGCTTCCCGCATCTCGCGGGGAACGGTCTGGAACACTTCAAAAGAGAGAGAGATCAGGATTGGGAATACCATGATCGCAAGGACAAGTCCGCCGGCAAGTATACAATAGCCAGAACTGTTTATCCCGAGTAATGGAGCAACTGAATTTTTAATCAGCGGAATAATCAGAAGAATTCCGAAGAGACCGAAAATAACCGAGGGTATCCCTGAAAGAAGGTCAATTACCGGCTGGATTGTATCCCTGATCCGCGGGGGAGCATATTCAGAGAGGTAAATTGCACTCAACAGCGAAATGGGAATCGCGAGGATCATTGCAAGGGCTGTTACCCAGATTGTTCCCATGATGAAAGGAAGATATCCGAAATTTCCGGCTACAGGTCGCCATGAGGAGGAGAGAAGGAGGTCCACAAGAGGCTTTGTGGATAAAATTGCTTCAGATTTCCAGAAGAGTACAATGACCATGACAAATAAAAGAATCGAGGAGAAAACCGCGGGTACGAACAGAACACTGCTGATCACCCGGTCCCGGGAATATCGTGTCATGGACGGCGGCTCATGATAAAAAAATTAGTCTTTGGATAGTTTACTCAGTTGCTGGCGAATCCTTTCATCCGGTAGAGCAATATAACCGGATTCTTGGACATACTGCTGCCCGTCTGTCAGAATCCAGCGCACGAACTCCCGGGAAGGGCCGGAGAAATTCCCTTTTGTGACAAGGTTCAGTTCACGGGAGGGCGGTGAGGGGTATTTACCGGTATTGATTGCAGACGTAATCGCCTCTCGGGTTGCATAGATCTGTTCATCGGGATCAATGGTGCCGTTATCGTTCAGGTCAAGGGGAATAATTACCAGCCCGTCAAGCGGCCGGCCAGTATTGGCATCGTAGACAAATCCGATATTATTGTACCCGATGCCCATGCGGTCAGTCTTGACTGCATCGGCAAGACCAGGATCCCCAAACACACCGGTACCGTTCAAATCTTCCTGCTTGTATCCGAGATATTTTGCCCAGACATCAGCAGCACCGCATGCATCTGAACGGGTATAGACATTGATTTTTTCAGAATGGTCTGACCTGCTTGTCACCACACCCCAGTCAGTAATTGTCTCGTTTACAAATATCTGCCTGAACACGGATTTGTTAATTCCCCGTTTCTGTAGGTCAGTCACCACGGGATTATCCTGATTTGCAGTCACAACCACCGCATCCTTTGTAACAGCAACATATACTGCCCCTTTCGCAGTTTCTTCAGGCAAAATATCCCGCGATACCATCCCGAGATCGACCATGCCCGTCAAAGCATCGGTCATTCCTTTGCCCGCGCCCCCGGCAGATACTTCAATCCTGACATCCTTGTGAATCTTCTGGTACTCCTCTGCCCATTTCACCATCATCGGGTATAGGGCAAATGCTCCGGATACTGTAATCTTCTGTCCTCCGGAAGGTGCGATATTACCCGGTGATAAGGCTGGTGATGATGTACAACCGGCTGCAACAGCGGCAAGTACAATTAAAATAAAAAAAATGCAGATACTTTTCTTCATTGCTACCAAATATTACTTCGTTTGAAATAGGAAAAAGTTTTGGTAGTCTACCAATACCTATTGGTAGTAAATAATACATCAGGCTCGCAGGAACCCACCCTCAATGAAGGAAGAAATATGAACTCTCTCGGATTGGAAACCCTGAAATAATCTCAAGACGAACGTTCTCTGAAATAATTACTCTGTCTGGAAGGCACGGGGTGTCAGTATGGAAAAAACAAATCCTGATGATATCATCTGCATTGAGGAGACGACCGTTACCGTACGATCCTATCGCCACCGTACCACGGTTCCCTCAAAAATTTTTAAATATCTGGATCTCAAACAGGGTGATTCCCTGCGCTGGATTGCCATGAATGACGGTACGGTTTTTATAAAAAAGTTAAATGCCCCGGATCCCGCTAAAGAAACCTGATCCGGACCTAGTTTTCGCGTTTTTTTTTTCAAAGATCCTGTATGGGTTATGTCAGGAGATTGGGTGTTCCGGTCACGTTGAGGTTTTTCTTCCCAACCACCTCAATAACCCGCTCATCTGGGAAATACGCAGATTCAATAACCACGGATACCCCGGAATTATTTGAAGCCCGGCAGATGTGGGCAACGCGCTCCAGCCATGCACCTTTCTGGTCCGGGCCCCCCAAGTCAGAACAGATACCCTGCTTGAGTACCACGTCGTCGAGATAAATACAGCCCCTCCCCTCGGCGGCCTTAATTTCAACCATGCTCCTTCCGGAACCCGGTTGCCCCACCACCCAGTGGGTCTCTGCCCCGGGAAGTCTGAACGAATGGTCTTCTTCCCTGCCCCTGCATCGCGTGATCATTCCGGCAGCAACGGTGTGGTACGTGACCGGGTCGATAAGGATGAAACACCCGGTACGCCGGTTATGCTCGTACGTGTCAGCGTAGACAGGTGTCATCAGCCTGATGGTGACGCGTCCTATCTCATTGAGGTGTAATGTTCCTGCCGGCTTTCGGTGAAGGTCTTCAGGATCCAGCCGGTAGGATATGTCTTCTACTTCTCCCCGGACTGTATGAGTGGTGTGTTTGAAAAGATAGTATTTTTTCAGGGCAAGCGGTATAGTATCCATCCAGACCAGGTTTGATTCGATGCTCTGGGAAATGGTTGGGAGATTTTTCTTTCGGACAATCATGTCTCCCCGGCTGATATCAAGTTCATCTTCAAGATATATGGTCACAGCCTGAGGGGAGTAGGCGTAGGCTAATTCGCCTTCACAGACGATGATTTTTTTCACCCTGCTCTCTTTTCCTGATGGGAGGACCGTAATCACCTCCCCCGGGCGGATAGTTCCGGAAGCGATGGTTCCGCAGTATCCCCGCATGCCTCTTTCCCTACCCCCCCTATTCACGTACTGGATCGGAAACCGGAAGTCAATAAGATTCCGCCACGTGGAGATATTGACCGATTCCAGATAGTCAAGAAGCGAGGGTCCGTGATACCATGGCATTCTGTCGCTTTGGTTGATAACATTGTCTCCACGAAGGGCAGAAAGCGGGATAAACTGGATGGATTCAACAGGAAGCTTGTCAGAAAAAGCCCGGTAATCATCGGCAATGGCAGAAAAAACCTCTTCAGAGAAGTCCACCAGATCCATCTTGTTGATCGCCACAATAAGGTGCCGGATGCCAAAGAGGGAGGAGATGAAAGTGTGCCGCTTGGTCTGGGTCAGTATACCTTTTGTAGCATCGATCAGGATTAGGGCAAGGGAAGAGGTTGAACAACCGGTTGCCATATTCCGCGTGTACTGCTCATGCCCGGGAGTATCTGCTATGATAAACCTCCGTTTCGGTGTGGAAAAGTAACGGTATGCTACATCGATCGTGATACCCTGTTCCCGCTCCGATTTAAGGCCGTCGGTAAGAAGGGAATAGTCCAGCTCCATATCGCGGTTAGAGGAGGAATAGTGCTTTATTGCTTCCAGCTGATCCTCAAAGATGGACTTTGAGTCGTACAGGAGGCGCCCGATCAGGGTCGATTTTCCATCATCAACACTCCCGGCAGTGGAAAACCTCAGTAGATCATTCTGCTCATTTCTTTTCAGGAGAGATTCCGTTGTTGTCAAAAATATCCCTCCCGCTTCTTCTGTTCCATGGAGCTGTCCTGGTCGTGATCGATAACCCGTGTTATCCGCTCAGAGTGCCTGGCTACCATCATCTCCTCAATGATCTCCGGAAGGGTGACTGCTGTGGATCTGACTGCTCCTGTACAAAAATGGCAGCCGAGTGTCCTGAACCGGCACATCATCTCGGTGATCTGGTCATTTTCATGAATCCTGGTTTCTGGATACACGGGGATGATCTGCCCATTCCTCTCGATTACTTTCCTGTTTTGTGCAAAATAGAGCGGGACAACCGGAATATTCTCGTGATGGATGTAGGTCCATATATCGAGTTCTGTCCAGTTCGAGAGAGGAAAAACCCGGATTGATTCCCCCTTGTTGATCTTCCCGTTATAGATATCCCAGAGTTCAGGACGCTGATTTTTCGGATCCCATTGTCCGTACTTATCCCTGAAAGAATAGATCCTTTCCTTTGCACGGGACTTTTCCTCATCCCGCCGGGCACCTCCGAATGCGGCATCATATCCTCCCTCGATCAGGGCATCGAGAAGGGCTCGGGTCTTGAGTTCGGTGCAGCACTTTACAGTACCGAGATCGAACGGATTTACCCCCCCAAAAAGTGCTTTCTCATTCCGGAAAACTACCAGACGGAGTTTGTTCTTTTGAATGAATTCGTCCCGGAACCGGTACATTTCGGGGAATTTACATCCCGTATCGACATGGAGGAGCGGGAACGGAACCCGTTCTGGATAGAACGCTTTTATGGCGAGATGCGCCATAACGGAAGAGTCTTTCCCGACAGAATAAAGCATCACGGGTTTTTCAAACTCGGCAGCAACCTCCCTTATGATGTGAATGCTTTCAGTTTCGAGGGCCTGCAGGTTTGTCAGGGTATACCGTTCATCGCTTTTCATACCGTTCTGTGCTCCATGTTATTTGATGAAATGTGTTTGTCAGGCAGGAAGGACAAGGTTTTTTTCATGCAGGCAGGCAAGAATAGTGTCCCGTGCCTCCTCAACTGACATTCTACCCGTATCGACAATGATCTCGGGGTTTAATGGCTCCTCGTACGGGTCATCAATTCCGGTAAAGTTCTGGATTTCTCCGTTCATGGCTTTCTTATAGAACCCTTTTATGTCCCGGGTGATCAGCGTATCAGAGTCGCACTTTACGTAGACTTCGATAAAATTATGGCATAATGCCCGGGCCTTCTCACGCGCCTCCCGGTAGGGGGAGATAAACGACACAAGGGTCGCAACGCCATTCCTGCTCAACAGCCCTGCGACAAAGGTAACCCTGCGGATATTTTCGTTCCGGTCCTCTTTGGAAAAACCAAGGTCCCGGGTAAGATCCTCACGGATAATATCCCCGTCAAGCCGCTGAACGTACGGAATCCCGGATTCCCGGAGAGACTTTTCGATCTCAATGGCGAGGGTAGTCTTTCCTGCCCCAGACCAGCCGGTAAACCAGACTGTAAATCCTTCCTGCAGCCTGTTATCGATCATGATAATGATGAAGTATGTAAATCCGGAATACTCAAAGTTTTGCTTTCGATGTCCGGAGCATAAGCGACGAACTGGTTGTGAAGTGAGGGTTTGATATTATGAGGTGTTATAGTGGTTAATTTAATCGACAATTTCGCTGTCGGCTTCAGTGAGAATACACAGTCCCGCGGCAATATCCTTCTCCCCAGTACCTTCGAACCTTGGATAGAATGTTACTTTCCTGAGTTGATCATTCCAAACCTGACGACGGATCCATTTGGTTCGAACCTGGTGATTATTTTTTTTGTCAGAACCTTCTTTGCTATCACCAAGATCTGTTGCTGGTCTCCTGTTGTAATAAGAAATTGTTTGGATTTATCGGAGGGAAGCCTTGAGACCATTCCACTTTTTTACAGAATATGCCTTTCCCATTCTGCGTAAACACCAAGCCGGCTGCAAGTGAATGGATCACCCCCAAAACAGGTACTCCAGTGGATAAGGGAAATGTTAGCGGGGAAATCCCTCTTAAGTTCAAAATATTCTATATACCATTGAAGAGTTTTATATGTCAGAACCGATCCGAT
>JANXYM010000106.1 GCA_025350045.1 Methanomicrobiales archaeon
GTCCGGGTCGATCATGACCCTGAATTTCAGGGGGGTGCTCCCGATGCTCATGAGTACAACCTCCCGATAACCGGTTCTCCGGCTTTAGGCATGGTGATATTTTCGACATCCGGGTCGATTCTCCGAATGGCCGATTCCTCGCTTGAGATGAAGAGGCGATCCCCGGATTCCCCGCTGACAAGCGGGCGGAGCTTGATCCGGTCCGTGAAGCCGACAAGGGAATTCTCATTTGCAACGCAGATCGCAAACGGCCCGTTCATGAGCGCCGGCCCGTATGTGAGCCGGATGGCCCGGTTGAGCTCCTGCTCTTTTGGGGGCATGCGGTCGATCTCCGCCCAGAACGGAGGTGCGAGGGCCCTGACCGCCATCTCCTCAGAGAGCCCGTGCTTCCGTACGAGCAGGTCGACAAGGTAGGCAACGACTTCGGTGTCGGTATACATCGTGCATTTATACCCGTAACTCTCGATGTACCTCCGATTGGTACCATAGGATGTGATCTCGCCGTTATGGACAACGCTCCAGTTCAGGAGATTGAAAGGATGTGCTCCTCCCCACCATCCGGAAGTATTGGTCGGGTACCGGTTATGGGCAAGCCAGAGATATCCTTTGTAATCCTCAATCCGGTAAAAATTTGCCACATCTTCCGGCCAGCCGGCTGCTTTGAAGACACCTAAGTTTTTTCCTGAAGAGAAGATCAGCGCACCATTCTTTTCCGCGTTCACCTTCATGACCAGATGGGTGACGATGTCTTCATCGGGTGTGGTACTTTTCGGCATCAGGCTGCGATCAGGACGGAAAAAATATCTCCAGGGTGTGTGTACTTTCCGGATATTGGGCTGCTCGTATGTCTTGATTTGCTCATCATGAACAATAGTTCCCCATTTCTCGAGAAGGTTATCCAGCGGCGCTTTGTTCTCCCGGATATTATCAAAAAAAACATGGAGCGCATAGTAGTCTTTATAGTCAGGATATATCCCATATGCGACATAACCGGCACCTTCGCCGCTCCCCCGCTCATCCATCATGGCGAGCGAGTCCCTGATCTTCCCGCCATCCATAAGCTGGCGGTTCCTGTCAATTACACCAATTATACCACACATATTATCACAGAGAACGATGATCCATTATACTGAGCATTTCTTGAAATTGAATGTGAGCATTCGCTCAATAATGTAAGTAAAATAAATATAAATACGATTGGGTGGAACCTTTCTTCCATTATGTCAGCAGACGTAACGAAGATGCTCAAGAAAATTGAAGCGGATGGCGTAAAATTCATCCGTCTCCAGTTCACGGATATCCAGGGGATGCCAAAAAACGTCTCAATCCCCACCATCCAGGCCGAGAAAGCGCTTACGGAAGGAATCTGGTTTGATGGATCGTCCGTTGAAGGATTTGCGCGGATCGAAGAATCCGATATGATCTTAAAACCGGACCCGTCAACCTACGCGGTACTCCCATGGAGACCCCAGGAAGGAAAAGTCGCCCGCTTTATCTGCGATGTCCAGACGTATGGCAACAAGCCTTTTGAGGGAGACCCCCGGTTTGTGCTGCGCAAGACACTAGCTGAAGCAGCAAAGATGGGATATACGTTCAACACCGGACCGGAACTTGAGTTTTTCCTGTTCAAGATGTATGATGGCATACCCACAACGGAGTTTGTGGATCACGGTGCCTACTTTGACCTCGCTCCCACCGACTCAGCAGAAGATGTCCGGCGCGATGTTGTGCTCGCACTCAGTGACATGGGCTTCGAGATTGAAGCATCCCACCATGAAGTTGCTGACAGCCAGCACGAGATTGATTTCAAATATGGCGATGCCCTCACCACTGCTGACCGTGTGATCACGTTCAAATTTGCCACCAAGTCGATTGCCCTGCAGTACGGCCTCCATGCGTCGTTCATGGCAAAGCCGATTGGCGGAATCAATGGCAGCGGTATGCACACCCATGGCTCACTCTCCAAGAATGGCAAGAACGCCTTCTTCGATCCCAATGCAGAACTGCAGCTCTCCGACACCTGTATGTACTACATTGGCGGTCTCTTAAAGCACGCACGGGCAATCACCCGTGTCGCCAACCCGACCATCAACTCGTACAAGCGCCTTGTCCCCGGATACGAAGCACCCTGCTACCTTGCCTGGAGTGCAGCCAACCGCTCTGCCCTTGTCCGCGTTCCCGCTGCCCGGGGCAACAGCACCCGTGCCGAGTTCCGCAGCCCGGACCCGATGTGCAACCCGTACCTTACCTTTGCCTGCATGCTCGCAGCCGGTATGGACGGCATCAAGAACAAGATCATGCCACCGGAATCGACCAACACCAACATCTACCACCTCAATGCGAAAGACCGCAAGAGGCTGAAAGTCGAGATGCTGCCGGCCAGCCTTGCGGAAGCAAACGCAGCACTCCTCAAGGATGAGATCATCTGCAACACGCTCGGCCCCCACATCGTGGAAAACCTGACCCGCATTGCAGAGATGGAGACCGATGCCTTCCGGCTCGCGGTTCACCCGTGGGAACTGGACCGTTACCTGGCAACCTACTAATTTTTTTTTGAATCTTAAACATTAATTTTAAATACGTAGGAATACAACTTCCTTCTTACAAAATTTAACCAAAAAGAGAGAACTGATAGCAATGACGACCTCAAATCCAGAAAAACAAAATCCCCGGACTTTCTATCCGGCGTTAGTCTGGTGGAAGTCTTGACCGGTTCTCGTACAGGATCGAATCCGGGATTATGGAGAGATACCTTAATTGACCCTCATGACAATGCAAATTTTATTTATGTAGGAGAAAAAAATGGCAATTGATACTGGAGCAACTGCATGGATCCTCGCATCAACGGCGCTCGTCATGCTCATGACGCCGGCAGTAGGATTCTTTTATGGGGGGCTCGTGCGCAGGAAAAATCTGATCTCCATGATCACCCTGTCGTTCGTTGCCTTTGCCCTTGTGAGCATCCAGTGGGTACTGGTAGGGTACTCACTGGCGTTTGGAAACGATCCGGCCAACTCCCTTAACGGGTTTATCGGCAACCTGCAATACATGGGACTGAATAATGTGGGAATGGACCCCGGAGCCTACAGCAAGGATATCCCCGGTCTGTTGTTCATGGTATTCCAGCTCGTGTTTGCTACGGTAACCATGGCTATCGTGACTTCGGGTTTTGCAGAGCGCATTAAATTCAGTGCGTATCTCGTGTTTGCACTTCTCTGGACCACGATTGTCTATGATCCCCTTGCCCACTGGGTGTGGGGTGGCGGTTGGGCGGCTCAGTTCGGTGCACTTGACTTTGCCGGGGGAACTGTCGTTCATATCAGCTCAGGGTTTGCAGCGCTTGCGCTTGCGCTGGTCATAGGAAAACGTGTTGGCTTTGGAAAGTATTCCATGGAACCCAACAACATCCCGCTGACCATTCTTGGAGCAGCCCTCCTCTGGTTCGGCTGGTTCGGGTTTAATGCCGGGAGTGCTCTCGGGGCAAATGGTCTCGCGGCCCAGGCGTTTGTAACCACCAACACGGCAGCAGCAGCTGGGGCAATAGCATGGCTTCTCGTAAGCTGGATGTATGGAAAACCCAGTTCACTGGGGTTAGTCAGTGGAGCGATTGCAGGTCTTGTTGCAATCACGCCGGCAGCCGGGTATGTCACCCCCATGGCTGCGATCCTCATTGGTGCAATTGGGGGAGTGATCTGCTACGGTATTCTGCTCTTCCGCATGAAAAAAGGTCTTGATGAGAGCCTCGATGCATGGGCAATCCATGGTATGGGCGGACTCTGGGGAGCACTCGCAACAGGTATCTTTGCAGTCGCGGCAGTCAACGGTGCATCCGGTCTCCTTGAAGGGAACGTTCACCAGTTTGTTGCCAATGCAGCAGGTGCATTCGCGGCGGTTATCTACGCATTTGTCGTTACCTACATCCTTGCAGTCATTGTTGACAAAACCATAGGACTGCGGGTCACTGAAGAAGAAGAGTATGTCGGTCTCGACATCTCCCAGCACGGGGAACGCTGCTGATACGGAGGAAAATCATGAAAATGGTAAAAGCAATCATCAAACCAGAACGATTTGAGTTCGTAAAAAAAGCACTGGAGGAGAAAGGATTCAACGGAATGACCATCACCGATGTGAAAGGAAGGGGCGAACAGAAAGGGATCACCCTGGAATACCGCGGTGGCCAGATGATCGTTGATCTCCTGCCCAAGATACAGCTGGAGATCGTTGTCCGGGACAGTGATGTCGACATGCTCATCACGGCCCTTACCGATTCGGCACGGACCGGAAAGATCGGGGATGGCAAGATCTTTGTCATCCCGGTCGAGAAGTCTATCAGGATCCGTACCGGTGAGACAGAAACTTAAAAGGAAAAACAAACCCGGTAAAATCCTTCTTTTTTAAACAGGGAAAAATTCCCTTTTGACTTGCGAGAAATTCCATGGTGCAGTAATATATCTGCGTTGGAAATGATCCCGGACGGGGTGAAAAAAAGTTATTGAAAATCCAGTAATGTGTGTAATTTGGTTTCTATGTGTGGAGAGATCGGGTAATGAGAGGGTATTGTCAATTTGCCGGTGTCCTGTTGAATTGCTTCTTCGAGATCATCTTCTGATATGCCCAGTTTCTCATGATCCACCACTTCATGGAAGAATATCTTACCTCCCCCAGGCACTATCCGACACAGGGAACAGTATCCTTCACCGGCCCGGATATAATAATATGAAGCACCAATCAACGAAGACTGGTAATCCTGCAACTGTTCAAGTATTGCCCGATAATCGGGTTCCGATGCATCCGGCATGATATACCGCGGCACAGGATCCACATGGTTTAGTTTTTTTGCGCTAGGCATTTTTTTCTTCCCCCTTTGATTTCACCCTCAATCCGTACATTTGATACGGGTCTGAGGTACGATGGAAGTATCCTTCTATTGTATAAATACTTACCTATTATCCTTCAATAAACCAATCACAAGCCCGGAGCAGATTGTTATTTAGTATAATGGCTGATATTTAATACTGCAATTATGATCCCGTGGCTTAATTCTAATTTTAAAAATTTCAAACCCAATGCCAAAATCGCCCTCAACGCCACGCGGCACATGAATAAAGTAGAGCGGAAAAAATTATTCTCTCCGGAAATTGAACCCATGCGCACTGCTGAGGGACGCTGGTTCGAAGCAATCGTGTACGAGATGTTTCTGGAGATCTCCAAAGACTCAGAACGGATAAAATACCTTGTCATGAAAGGGGCTGATGCTCCCCAGCAGCGCGACAATGTCCAGCTCGGCCAGAATGGTATTTTTTATTCAAAATATGGTGACATTACCGTGAGGGGAAATGGCCAGGATCTTGCGGAGTTCGACCTGCTTCTTGTCGACTCAGATAACCATATTGCCTTTGCTGAAGTGGTCACATCGCCAGCTGACCTAAAAGAGTTTGAAGCAGAGATTGAATTCAAGAAAAAACTCCTTGGTTATCTCTACAACCAGAAGACCACTCCATTCCTTTTAGTCTCCTCATTTGACCTTTCGAACTATTCCGTTGTCAAACGGCTTGCTAAGGACAAGACGAATGCGATCATCCATACCAGTTCGTGCGAGCAGATCAAATCGCTGGTGAAACATTATCGCCCCCGCATCCTCTATAACAATCCCGATAACCATCCAAAACTTATCCGGGCAACTGACATCCCGACAAAAAATCCGTTTGATTACAAACAGTATCACGATGAAGTGCGCAACCAGTTTTTCACCGAGATCGCAAAAACCACCGGCAAGAAAAACATGGAATTAACGAGCCAGACCGGGCAGATTGTTAAAAAAGTGCTCTATGGCGGATTATTTCCCCCTGCAATAAAAGCTCTCTGTGATTCCTACGGCCTCTCGGTGAAAGGCAAGAAGATCGAATATGCAGAATTCTCAAAATATTACTCAAAAGCGATCATAGCGACCGATCTTCCCGGATTTGAACTGATCATCTACCTGCGATCAAAGCAGAAGAAAGAGTACCACAAGATGGTGCAGGTAAAAGACGGACATTTCAGATTCGAACGTCCGACTCCGCCAAGGGTAGGATTCTTCCTCTGGTTAGAAGCGATCCAGCCATCACTCGGCACGAGAATAACTCTTCAGGTGCTCGATACGTTTTCCATTAAGGAACAGATGAAAAAATAGGCACGAATGGATTTTTGGAACATCCGTTTTGAGTGAATCCGGTTTTTTGCCGGTAAGAAAAAACCTTCCCATGGGAATTCAATTATCCGAGAAAGGTGTTTCATCCGTATCAGGTCCTAAAAAAATAGGCACGTCAGAAAAACCGACCCTCACATTCGCATTCCATCAGAGTTTCCAGGATCGAATGGGCTAAACCAGGTTCCGAAAAATGCCTCGATTAAATGGTCTTTAGAGGGCTTTGGTAGAGGCACTTTCCGCCATTATTTTGGCAAATCGAGCGTGAAACCGGCTTATTTTCTACAGGAACTCAAAAGGTGAGATTTACGGAGTTTTCCGGCATTGACCGGGATACCGGAAAGGGAAAAGAAGCCCGTATAGGGCTTATTTGACCCTAGGTGTTGGACCCCATGATTTCAAGAGTCGCCGAAAAAAAATAAACGAGTGAGGAAATCCTCTCAAATCACTATTCAGGTAATCATCCCTGCCACATGCTGATCGGTTACCTGCTTCACAATCTCGTCCCGTCACCATCAACTGAAATTGTTTTTCACTTTCTTGCAGGTCCCGATAAAAAACTGGTCGATGAACGGGTGCTGCCCTTTCTGTAAGAGCGTATCCGCATCCCCGCAGAGGATGATCTTCCCCTGCTCCATCAGGCAGATCCGGTCACCGAGCGCAACCGCGTCCCGGAGATCGTGGGTAACTATGATGGCGGGAACCTTTGCCGCAGCCAGGATCTCTTTGAGTTCCTGCCGCACCTGTACCTGTGTCCGGACATCGAGCGCACTGAACGGCTCATCGAGCAGGAGGCACTTTGGCTGAACCGCAAGCACCCGGAGCAGGGCGACCCGCTGGCGCTGGCCACCCGAGAGGCTGCCCACCTTTTCATCGCAGACCGAAAGCAGGTCGAGCGGTCCGGCAAGTTCCCGCACCCGGGCATCGATCGCATCGCGGGGGAGGTGCCGGATGCGCAATCCATACGCGATATTTTCGGCTACCGTCATGTGCGGGAAGAGGGCATAATCCTGGAAGACGTAGCCCGTGCCACGGGATTCAGCAGGTATGCAGGTCCGGGTAGCCGTGTCAACAAAGGTTTCATCACCAATCCGGATATGCCCGGTATCCGGCGCCATGAGCCCGGCAACAAGATTGAGGATCGTGGATTTCCCTGCACCGTTCTCACCGAGGAGAACGAGCGTCCCTCCTTCAGGCATATAGATGTTCACATCCAGCGTAAAATCCCGGAGCACTTTTTTTACCGCGATATCAATCATGGAACAGCCTCTTCTTTTTCTGTCAGGATTTTTATGACAATAATCACGGCAAATGAGATGAACACAAGGATTACCGCGAGTGCGAGCGAGGCATCCATGTCTCCTTGCAAAGCCCCATAGATAGCAAGCGGCATGGTCTGGGTTTTACCCTGCAGGTTTCCGGCAAACATGATCGTGGCGCCGAACTCTCCGAGTGCCCGGGCAAAGGTCATGACTGCCCCGGAAAGAATACCATTGATGGCAAGCGGGACGGTTATCGAGAAGAATGTTGTGAGCGGTGAAGCGCCAAGCGTCCGGGCTGCATGCTCATACACCCGGTTTATACTGGCAAAACTCGTCCGGGCCTGCCGGATGTAGAACGGCGAAGCGACAAAGACCTGTGCGATGATCACGGCAATCGTTGTAAAAGCGATATCGATCCCCATCAGGTTCAGGTACTGCCCGACAAGTCCCCGCCGGCCGAATGCCATGAGAAGCGCAAGGCCGGCGACTGCCGGGGGGAGCACGACCGGGAGGTCCGTGATCGTATCGATGATCTTCTTTCCCGGGTACTGGCAGCGGGCGTTGATATACGCGATTGGGGTCCCAAAGCCAATCACAATCACCATGCTGATACTGGCAGTGACGAGGCTTAAAAACAGGGCATCGAGTACCACCGGATCCTGCAATGAGGCAAACAGGAGGGTCTGGGGTACCCGGAGCAGGAGGGCAACGAGCGGGATGCAGATGAACAGCACAGCGATGACGACGAGAATGGCAACCAGGATACGGAGCGGTAGATTTCCCCTCATGCAGATCCGTTCCATCAGTGTTGTCATGTAAGTCCTGTCCCTTTTTTTGTGCAATCCCCGTGTCGTTCCTGTCCGGTTCAGCGGTCTACAGGGACGAATCCATACCGTATTAAGATCGCGTTTCCCTCCGTTGAGGTGATGAACTGTGCAAACGCGGCTGCCTGATCTTTCACCTTTGACTCCTGCACAATCCCCAGCGGGTACACCGCGATAACATTATACCGGTCCGGGATCGGGAGCATGATAACCAGCGCTTTGTCTTCTTCGCTCACATCGGATGCGTACGCAATGCCTGCATCCGCTTCACCCACCCGTAGATGTGCAACGAGTGCTGTGACCGCGGGATCCTCCGAGACCACATTTTTCATAACAGCATTACGGAATTCCGGCCCGTAAGCAGTATCATTGGCCATCTTTCCCAGCGCCTGCCGGGTGTAATCCCCAAAGGGGACTTCCTTTGTCCCCATCACCAGCCGGATACCCGGTGTTGCGAGATCCGAAAGACCGGTGATATTTGCCCGGTTGTCCTTCGGAATGAGGACTGCAAGCTTGTTTTTCGTAAAAGTCTTAACGGAATCGTTAACGATCAGTCCCTCGCCTTGCAGGGCCGTCATATGTTTTGTGTTTGCCGACAGGAACAGGTCCGCGTGAGCCCCCTGTTCAATCTGCGTACGAAGTGCCTGAGATCCATCGAAGTTCAGGATAATTTTCGTGTCCGGGTGCGCTGCCTCGTAGGCTTTGGCGATATCCGTCATGGCCCCTGTGAGGGATGCTGCGGCAAATACCGTCAGCTCATTTTTCTCCGGTGCAGGAGCAGTCCCCGGGGATGTACAACCTGCCGTAAGGAGAAGGATCGTGATCCCTACCGCTAGTGAGATGAGTGTTGTGCTTCTGGTCATGGTTATACCTCGATTTTTTTAGGATTTTTCTGGTTACTGATATCCACCCTTCCGGCGTTTCAGGAAGGTTCCATAGTCCACGAAAATTCCTTTTCGTTACCAGCTACATTACCCCGCCGGATCTCTCGGGCAATGACCTCAAGAATGAGTGCTGTGTCGTCCTAGCGGGAATCTTTGTAAACGTAATGCTCAGTTTCTGGTTCAGGTTTGTTACATTTTGTTTCCTGTGCGCATTGCCCGTGAGATCCGGGCACGCGTTTCCTTCCAATGATTGAAGGAATAAACCGGTTCGGGATTGATAAATTCCCATTGTTGATCAACACCCGCATGATCCCGCTGAGGCTCTGGCCAGCCGGACCCTGCACTCATTGGGTCCCAGTTTTTCCGAATGCAGGGAAAATCCCCGGCACGCTGCATCCATCTCAATCCATGGAGGCACATGATCGCAGATAATTTCGAGTTCCCGGAACTGTCCCTCATGGATGAACTGCTGAAGCACCTGCTTGCTGCTGATGGCAGGGGATCTTCCCTGTACCTCCTTGATCGAGATGAAGAAACTGCCCGGAGAACGCTCGGCCGGAGCCGGAATTCCCATAACCCCAACTGCCTGTGCAGCCATCCGCTCCTTCTCTTCATCTTCCAGGATAATTGACAGGAAGTCCGCGGGTTTGCCCGAGATCTCCCAGACACTGAAGCCGGCCTTCTCCAGCTCGAAATACAGGGCGCCGTTTGCCGACCGGGCAACAAAGATCTTACACCCATCGAGGAACTCTATGAGTTCCGCCATATTCACCCGCAGTTCTTTGAGACCCTTGTCCTGGTCAAGGGCAAATACCATCTCCCGCACCGTCTCAAAGGAGCAGCCCTGTCGTTGGTACACGACAACGGTCCCCGGTTCTGACAAGGTACTGCTGCATCCATCGTTGCCCAGGATGGCAGAAATCTCCGGTCCTATCCTTCCTTCTCGTTTCTGGCACATGGTACTAGATCACCAGTCTTTCGACTACTGCGCCTCCATCAATATGGCTCTCAAGGATCTCTTCGACATCTCCCGGGGTGACCGACCCGTACCAGACATTTTCGGGATACACCACGACAATGGGTCCCTTTTCGCAGATGCCGAAGCACCCGGTATTGGAGAGGAAGACTTCGCCCCCGATGCCCCGTTCCTCGATTCCTTCCATGAATTTCATCATGATCTCAACGCCTTCTTTCGCATGGCAGAAGCCTTTCTGCTGGCCGTTGGGCCGTGAGTTTGAACAGACAAAAATATGCTTGGTTGGTTTTTGCATATCAGGCACCTTCCCGGATACCCATCTCTTCTTTCCGCAGTTCGCGGTACGATTCATATTTGGTTTCCAGCAGCGCGTTGGTGAACCTGTCGAGGAATGCTAAAGTTCCCGTATACCCGGCCGACAACACCCGCTGCCCACCGGTCCGGTCATGGATGGGAAATCCCACCCGGATGACCGGGATGCCCCGGTGTTCGGTCAGGAATTTCCCCCCGGAGTGGCCGACAGCAATGTTTGCTTCCGCCAAAAATCCCGCGTCATCAATGGCGGCAAAGTCGGTCTCCTCTAGGATGACCGGCTGCTCGTCCGCATCGGCAAGGAGCGTTGCCAGCAGCCCGGTGAGCCGGGTGCTCTTTGTCCCGCTCGCGATGACAACCGGAGTCGCACCGTTCTCCACGCATATGCTGGAGAACGCGTACACGAGTTCGGGCTCGCCATATACGATCGGCCGACCGTCCGCGTTGAACTTATGCGAGTCCGCCATGCCATCAAGCAGCCAGCCCCGTTCCCGTTCTAGGATGTCGGGCAGTGACCGACCACTGAGTTTTTCCAGAGTCGCGATCAGGCGATCCATGTTTTGCAGGCCAATGGGCAGGGGCAGGTTGTGCAACGGTACGCTGTGCTCCTGCTCGAGGAGCAGGCCGGGTGACAGGTTGTCAGGGCAGGTGAGCCCGAACTGGATCGTGGCTCTCGCTCCGGACATACGGGCAATATCCTGTGTCGATGTCCCGCCCGGCGGGATCTTCTGGTACCGTCCCCCATAGGGGCGGTCAAGGGTCATCGAATAATCCGGGAGCATGGTATACTCAAGCCCGAACAAGTCGAAGATGCGTTTGATCTCCCGGATATCCGCCGGGCTGATATGGGGGATGATCACATTGATTCCGTTGTGCCGTTCGGCAGGTTTTGCATAGTACACAACCAGCTGCCGGGTTGCGGCCCAGAACCCTTCCGTCTGGCTCCCGCTATAACTCAGGGTAGCCACCGGAATGATGTCGATCGTGGTGATGCCCCGGTTCTGCCGGTAGGTCGCCACAAGCCGTTCGAGATCCTCGCCCATGGTTTCGGTAAGGCAGGTTGTCATGATGCCGATGACTTTTGGCCCATAGACCCGGATAACATTGTCAAGTGCCTTGTGAAGGTTCACCTCCCCGCCATAGATCGCCTGTTTCTCATTGAGGGCGGAGGATGCGATGTCCACCGGTTCATTGTAATGCTCGACATTGGTCAGACGCATGTAGGTGCTACATCCCTGCGAGCCATGCACGAGCACCATCGCGTTCTCGACTCCTTTGAAGACAACGACCCCTCCCAGCGGCATGCACTGCTGGCACTGGTTCTCGTTGACCTGTTTTACTTTCGGTGTGGCAACAGTTTCCATGCTCATCCCCTCCTGCCGGTTGCTTTCAGCTGGCTCCATACCGGCGTACACGTGGTGACATACACCTCGCGGGCGAACCTGACCGCCCCGTCAAAGCCGGCGAGCCCGTCTTTCCGGTCATGGTTGTGGTCGACAAACCCGATGCCGAGTTTGTACGCAAGGACCCGCTCCTTGACGCCACCCGCCATCACATCGACATTCTTTTCGAGCAGGAATTTTTCGAGTTCGGCCGGGTTTGCGTCATCGATGATGATCGTTCCCGGATCGAGCAGGGTGCTTAAGTTGTCGTACTCCTCTTTCTTTCCGGTCTGGGTGCCGGTGAGCACGATCTCCATGCCAAGTTCTTTTAACTGGCGGATGATGGCTACGGCTTTGAACGCCCCGCCCACGTAGATCGCAGCCCGTTTGCCGGCCAGTTTTTTCCGGTACTTCTGGAGGACCGGCTGGATCCGGGCCTGCTCGTGTTCGATGAGCGCTTCGGTCCTGCGGATCATCCCGGCATCGCCGTAGAACTGTGCGATCTTCCGCAGGCTTTCTGCCGTATTGGCAGCCCCAAAGAAGTTCACATCCAGGTAGGGGGTGCCGAACTCCTGTTCAAGGCTCATCGCCACCCAGTGCATGGAACCGGTGCATTGCACCAGGTTCAGGTAGGCCCCCGGCGCCTGTTTGAGCGCCGCAACCGTCGAATCCCCGGTGAACGCGACATTGATCTCAATGCCGATCTCCCGGAGGTACCGCTCGACCACCCATTTTTCGCCGCCGAGATTGTACTCGCCAAGGAAATTGAGTTTCCAGGTTTTTTTTACCGTATCACCTTCTCTGGGTTTGATCAGCTGCATCAGGGCGATGGCTGCTGCCCGGTACCCGACTACTTTGTTGCCGGAGAGAAAACCGCTGGACTCAACCGGGATAATATCGGTGGCATGCCGTTCTGATGCCGCTTTGCAGACCGCGATGATGTCGTCGCCAATCATGCCCGAGACACAGGTCGAGTATACGAAGATCGCCGGAGGGTTGTACTTGCCCATGATCTCATCGATACAGGTTGCAAGTTTCTTCTCCCCGCCAAAGACCACGTCCCGCTCTTTCATGTCGGTGGAAAAGCTGTTCCGGTACATCTCGGAACCGCTTGAAAGACTCCCCCGGATGTCCCACGTGTACGTAGCACACCCGATGGGGCCGTGGACGAGATGGGCTGCATCGGTGACCGGGTTTAAGACCACCCGGGCACCGCAGAAGACGCAGGCACGCTGGCTGACGGAGCCGGCAAGACTGTCGTCAGCGCAGTGGATACTGCTCTTGCTCTTCCCAGTCGTCAGGATAGAGTTCTGGCGTTCACTGATACATGCCGATCCTTCGGCGGTTACTGAGCTGGTATCCATGGTTTTTCCTCCTAGCCATTACCCGTTATAACACAAGTTCGAAATCTTCATCCAGGCAATCACGGTCCCGGCGTTCCAGGAGCGCATTGCTGATCTGCTCGATCAGGCGCAGGCATCCCCGGTAACCGACCACCGGCATGAGCGGGTGGACCACCCGGTCCAGGATCGGGAACCCGAAGCGGACGAACGGGACATCCTCGGCCCGGGCAATGTACTTCCCGTACGAGGTGCCGATCAGGAGATCGACCGGGGCCTCTTTGATCCATTGCTGGAGCTCAAATAGGTCGCCTTCTGCTTTTACTCTGGCGTTGGTGATACCCGCATCTCCGAGCATTTTCTTGATCTCTGTCTCGAAGACTTTGCCGGGCGTGCCCGTGAGGACATACACCGGGACCATACCCATCGCGAGCAGGAACTCGGTGAGCGCGATCACGTGGTCGGGGTCGCCGAATACGGCCACACGTTTTCCCTGGTAGTGGAAATGCGTGTCAATCAGCGTATCAACTACCTGCCCGCGTTCGAGCGCGAGGGACGCGGGGATCTCGACGCCAAACCAGTCCTTTACCGCCATGATGAAATCATCGGTCGCTTTGATGCCGATGGGCAGTTTTAACGGAATGCCCGTGACACCGCATTTGTCCTGCAGCACTTCAGCGGCATCGTGCGATGCATAAGAGCCGAATGCAAGCGTGACTTCCGAGTTGCCGGCATCGCGGATCTCGGCGACCGTTGCGCCGCCATCAGGATACATCTGGTATTTGCTGGTCAGGGGCGTGTCGAGCACATTGGACGTGTCGGGGAACATGATCATTTTGACGCCGAGCACATCCACGATCCGGCGGATCTCCCGCATGTCACCGGGATTGACAAAGCCCGGCAGGACGTTCATCTGCGATTTCTTTGTGGCTCCATCAGACTGGGCAAGGTACGAGACCATGGCTTTGCACATGCCGGAGAACCCGGTGATGTGGGAGCCGTGGTAGCTCGGGGTATTGACATGAATGACTGATTTTCCTTCCGGAATTTCTGCTGTTTTGATGATATTGGGCAGGTCGTCACCAATCGTCTCGCTTAAGCAGGTGGTATGGACCGCTATGATTTCGGGATTGTAAATTGCAAAGACGTTCTTGATGGAGGTCTTTAGATTTGCAGCCCCGCCAAAAACCGAGGCGCCCTCGGTAAAGGAACTGGATGACGCGAGCACCGGGTCCCGGAAATGCCGGGTGAGGTGCATACGGTGGTACGCACAACAACCCTGTGAGCCGTGGCTGTGAGGCAGGCAGCCGTGAATGCCGAGTGCGGCATACATGGCCCCCAGCGGCTGGCAGGTTTTTGCCGGGTTAATTTTTCCGGTTGTGTGTTCAACCGGGGTTTCCGGTATGCATTCAAGCATGGGTTTCACTCCGTGGTTCTTCTTTGGTCTCCCAGGGGGGAGTGATCAGTTTCCAGGCCGGGGTGGTCAAGGCATTGACCACGTCCCGGGCAAAGTTCAGCGCACCATTATAGCCAGCGTACGGGCCGCTGTAATCATAGGCATGCAGCTGTTTGGAGGCAACGCCCATCTTGTGGACAATGTACTTGTCCCGGACACCGGAAAGGAACAGGTCGGGTTTTGCCGTCCGGATTAAGACCTCGACTTCATGGTGGTTTGCATCGTCAATGATGACCTGCCCTTCTTTCATGTTCGGGTAGATGCCTTCGTAGTAGTTGAGCGGAACTGCTTTTTTGAGTTCATCGTACTTCTCTTTGGACATGTTCAGGTGGACATGGGCTTCCCGGTACATTTTTTCATCGGCCATGAGATGCAGCTCGGGAATATTTTTGGAATCCGCATCGCTTTTAATCGTGGGGATGACCTGGCGGCCTTCGTAGTCATCGCGGTGTGCGAACTCGTAGCCGGCGATGATCATCTCCATGCCGAGGTCGCGGAGCAGGTACTGGTAGTGGTGGCTCCGTGAACCCCCGACAATCGCAAACGCGGTCTTGCCTTTGAGGATCTTGCTGTACTGTTCAAGGACCGGTGCAATCCGTGCGGTCTCCCGCTCGATGACCACTTCGGTCTGTTTCACAAGTTCCTCGTCCCCGAAGCACTGTGCCAACTGGCGCAGCGATTGGTTCGTTGAATCGATCCCGATGAAGTTGACTTTCAGCCACGGTGTGCCGTACTTGGTCTCCATCATCTCGGCGATGTAGTTGATCGAGCGGTGGCACTGCACAAGATTCAGATCCGCCAGGTGCAGGTTTTTGATGTCAAGGTAACTGGAATCCCCGGTCAGCACACAGTTCACCGTGTAGCCGATCTCTTTTAAGATCCGTTCCAGTTCCCACCCGTCACCGCCAATGTTGTACTCCCCGAGGAGGTTGATGACATGTTTCCCATTTTTCCGCTCCGTGCCGGTGCCGATGACCCGCTCCATTAAGTTGTTGTTCGCGATATGGTGACCTGCTGACTGGCTGACTCCTTTGTAACCTTCGCAGTTGTAGGCGAGCACCTGGATGCCGTGGCGTTCCTCGGCGGCTTTCGCCACGGCATTGATATCATCCCCGATGAGCCCCACCGGGCAGGTGGCGCAGATGTTGATCGCCCGGGGGTGGAACGCTGCCACAACCTCGTCGATCATCTTTGCAAGTTTCTTCTCCCCGCCAAAAACGATGTCGGGCTCCAGCATGTCGGTGATGAAGCAGAGCTGGGTGAAGATCTTGTCTTTCGGGGTGGTGTCATCCGCCCGCGCTTTGTTGCGCCGGGTTCCCCAGCTGTAGTACCCGCAGCCGACCGGTCCGTGGGTGATGGTGATCATATCCTTGATAGGGCCGACAACCACCCCTTTGCACCCGGCATACGCACAGCCACGCTGCGAGATGATACCGGGAATCGTCCGCGTGTTCGCCTCGATCTGCGGACAGCATGCAGCCGCCTCATCTTTTACCATGAGATGCTTCTTCCGATTTTTCTTTACCAGGTCCGGGTAAGGTACGAGCATCTCTTCTATTGTGCTATCAATTTCTGCCATTTTTTTATGCCTCCCTTATTACCAGATTGCTGCATCTCCTGCTTCGCCGGTGCGCACGCGGACTGCATCGAATACCGGCAGGACAAAGATGGTCCCGTCGCCAATCCCGTACTCGGTCCGGTTTGCGTTTGCTACTGCCTCGATGATCCGCGGGACATCCTCATCATGTGCCAGGATCGTGAACAGGCGCCGCGGGAAGAACCGCGAGCCGTCCAGGAAACTGTTCACCATCTTTTCGGTATCTTCCGCTTCGCTGAATTCATCCATTCCCATGGAGAGGAGTTTCTCCTTGCACTCTTCGATGGTTTGTGGATCCGTTACCAGGTTTCCCCGGCCGAGCACTTTTACCGCGGTAAATCCGGCCACGCCGGCCGCGACGAGGGCTTTTTTCGTAGCGCCGGTCTTCTTCATCCGGACGATCGCCATAATTTCTTTCATCGAGCTCCTCCTTTCAGAGACCCTGGGTGCCCTTTGAGATGGTGTAGACCTCATCAACGGGGCTGACAAAGATCTTGCCATCGCCAAAGGTGCCCTCGGTCCCGGTCTTTGCGATCGACAGGATCATTTTGATGACCGTGTCCTTCGCATCTTCCGGGACAACCATTAAGATGAGGGTCTTTGGGATCTCGTCATAGACCATCCCCCCGATCTTGATCCCCTTCTGCTTTCCCCGGCCCACGACATCGACCATCGTCGCTGCATTGAATCCCGCAGTGGACAGTTCAGCAAGCACTTCATCTTTCTTTTCCGGTCGCACAATTGTACGTATCAGTAACATCGTTTCACATCCGCCTTTTTTTATCTCGTATCGAATTTTACACTTCATATCACGTCAAGGAACCCGTGCTGCATCATGAGTTCTTCCAGGCGTTCCTGGGTCATCGGTTTGGGGATGACAAACAGCTTGTTGTTATCGATGGCTTTTGCCAGGTTCCGGTACTCGTCTGCCTGACCTGATGTGCGATCGAAGTCGATGACGGTCTTCTTGTGGATCTCAGCCCGCTGGACGAGGTTGTCCCGGGGGACAAAGTAGATGAGCTGGGACCCGAGTTCCTCGGCAAAGGCCTTGAGGAGGGGAAGTTCGTTGTCGACTTTCCTGCTGTTACAGATGATGCCACCGAGCCTCACTTTCCCGTTATCGGCGTATTTCTTGATCCCTTTTGCAATATTGTTCGCTGCATAGAGCGCCATGAGTTCACCCGACGCCACGATATAGATCTCTTCTGCCTTTCCTTCCCGGATGGGCATGGCGAAACCTCCGCAGACCACATCCCCGAGCACATCGTAGAAGACATAGTCGAGGTCGTCGGTGTAGGCACCGAGCGACTCCAGCAGATTGATGGACGTGATGATCCCCCGGCCGGCACAGCCCACACCGGGCTCCGGACCTCCTGATTCAACACAACGAGTGTTGCCGAACCCGGGCTTGAGGATTGCATCGAGTTCTATGTCATCGCCTTCATCCCGCAGAGTGTCAAGCACCGTCTTCTGGCACAGGCCATGAAGCAGGAGCCTTGTCGAGTCTGCTTTCGGGTCGCACCCGACCACCATGATCTTCTTTCCCGCTTCTGCCAGTGCTGCAACCGTGTTCTGGGTTGTAGTCGATTTTCCGATACCGCCTTTTCCGTAAATTGCCACTTGTCGTTTCATTATTATTCGCCTCCTTCATTCGCCGTTTTTCAGAATTTTTACTTTAATTTTTCCTTGAGCCGGATTACTGATATTTTGTTGAATATTTCAGGTGCAGAAAATCCGAACTGATTCCCCATCACCATATGTTCCGGA
The DNA here is from genome assembly GCA_025350045.1 of Methanomicrobiales archaeon. GTDB lineage: Archaea > Halobacteriota > Methanomicrobia > Methanomicrobiales > Methanospirillaceae > Methanoregula. The sequence continues at coordinate 17,988 of JANXYM010000106.1, forward strand.
TTGTACGATCTTTCCCAAGCCGGTCTTCTTTGCGTTTTGATCCTTGCATTCCCGGAATCCTCCATACCCAACTCCTGGTTCGGGATCAACTGAATCAACGTGCTGGTTTTCCGGCACAGTTGCCTTGATCATTCCGCCCTGGGATAAGCAGGTGAATTCTGACTTTCCGTACTTCTTTGGCATGATACGCATTTGCAGCGTACCAGGCGCAGTTATCATCCCGGGAATTTCCGGCGAGCCGGTTCCTCCTGGACTGTAGCTTGCGTTCTGGTGCATGGTACCTCCTTTTCGGATTACACAGAAATGTTCTTTTTACAAATATTTATATGTTATAGTAGGAAACTTCCTTCCATCAAAAAGAATGATAAATAATGAAGAATTGCATTAGTATCAACCATGATGAGAATTTTTGATGGAAAATCTACTGTACAATAGATCGTTGATGGGAATTCCGAGCCAATGGATACTGTGCGATCTCAACGTTACGCACTGAAGCAAATATTTGCGGCCAAAAAATTCCAGCACTCATTATTACCATTCCTGGCCCACCAAAACAGAAGAAAACCATTTCCCTAAATAGTTAAATCCATGATTGTCGTGAGTGAGAAAACAGCAAAGAAATTTAAGGAAAATCCGGATAGAGTGAGTTAATGAATATCCAGAACCCAAGAAGAAACCCATAAAAAAAATTTCCGGGAATAATTCCCGGAGCAGACGGTAACGAAAGGTTATGTCAGCTCAGTCAAGCAACTGTCCCATAGCCTCATCATACCGTGCGGACATGACATACTCGATACCCGATACACCGGCTGCTTCCTCAGTCAGTGCCATTAAGTCATCACGGGACATGGTCGAGAGCCGGAAGTTCCTGCTGCCGGCCATGATCTGCTGGAGACCGGTCCTGAACTTCTGGGCATAGGTGTAGATACCGACTGCACCCATGGGGATCTCTTTCATGCGGGGACCGAATTTCTCCTTGAGGTCCTCAAAACAGACAAAGATCTCTTCGACATTGTTGCCGTACTTGGATACGGACTTGGGCAGGTCGCCTTCCTTGATCCACTTCTCGATATTCTTACCTACCATGCCGGGGATCATGAGGCCTCGGCCCATGCAGACGGCCTTGAAATACGGGCTGCCCATGGCAAGTGCTTTGAATGCGCCGGGTTCATCAGAAAAACCGCCGGCCATGGCGAGATCTGGCACACGGAAACCTTTCTTGTCGAGCTTGCAGGCGAATTCGTACGCAAGGGACTGCAGGTAGAACGAGGGAATACCCCATTCGTTCATCATCGGCCACGGGCTCATACCGGTACCGCCGGGGGCGCCATCAATGGTGAGCAGATCTATTTTGGCTTCGGAACTGTACCGGAGGGCCATTGCCAGTTCTACCATGGAATAGGCACCGGTCTTTAAGGTAACGCGCTTGAACCCGATGTCGCGGAGGCGGTCAACTTCTTCTAAGAACCCTTCCTTGGTAACAAAGCCGAGCCGGGAGTGGCGTTCGAATTCCTTGATCGCCCCTGCCTTGTACGCAGCCTGGTTCTCCTTGAGAGTCGGGTCAGGCAGCACGATGTAGCCCCGCTTCTTGAGCTCGATTGCACGCTCAAGCGACTTGACCTTGATCTCACCGCCGATACACTTGGCACCCTGCCCCCACTTCAGTTCGATGGTATCTAAGTTGTGTTTGCTGGCGACATACTCCGCGGTTCCAAGCCGGGTATCTTCAACATTCATCTGGACAAGAATCTCTCCAAAGCCGTCGTGGAATTTCTTGTACACATTAATACGGCGATCCATCTCAGGAGACTCGATAACTTTACCCTTGTTATCGCGTTTTAAGCCCGGATCAATACCGCAGACGTTCTCGCCACAGACGAGTGTGATACCGGAGATTGCTGCCCCGATTGCAAAGTGTTCCCAGTTTGCACGGGCAATTTCTGTAGAGCCAAGAGCACCGGTAAAGATTGGCAGGCGCATCTTGACCTTTTTATCCCAGCCGTATTCGGTCTCAGTGTTCACATCTGAGAAGATCGCAGTGTCCGGGCCGGCTTCGACACCATCGGGAAGTCCGTTTGCACCGACTGCATATCCCTGGATATTAAGATGGGAGTAGTCGATCGGGTAGTTCTTATCAGCACCTGCAGTGATCTCACCGAACGGGCCGGGATAAAGAACTTCCCTGCCCCTGAACGAGGATAACCAGATCTCGCAGCTGCCTTTACATCCATCGATACACCGGGTACAGATACCTGAACACGGAGCTACATTCCGTGACCGGTTCACGGTTCCGTTTGCTTCATTTGCATTTGGCTGTCTAAGATTCATTAAAACACTCCATTGTCATAACGGACTGTCCCTTGTGAAACACGAAAGGGATTGTTTGAGCGAATACCCATCTCAAACTAAATTGATTTAAAACTCATTCACTAATAAGCGCTTGCTTTCCACCCTCTTTTAACTGTTACGGTTTTGAGCTCGGGTGGCAACATCTTTCCACCCAGTTTTTACATAAAATGCGATCAAAAAGAACGAAATTTTAAAAATAAATGCAAAAAACAAAAAAAATGAAAAAATGAAAATCTCATATCCTGATCAGATCGTAAGCGCGGTTGCCCATGCCGATCTCTTCTGCATAACGGCACTGCTGAAACCCATCCGTCTGGGCATGAACACCTTTGAACTTGTCCTCTCCTTTGTGATGGTGAGTAGTCAGGAGAGAGTCCAGATACCCCTGCTGCTGGTTGACCAGATCAAAGCTTGCGGCATCAATGGCAACCGGATCGAGCGAGGCAAGTATGCCGATATCCGGGACAATCGGGACATCACTGAACGGGAAACAGTCGCAGTCGGGAGTTATGCGGATTAAGAAATTCATGTATCCGATCTTTCCCGTCTTTCCTTTCACAGCACCATACGCGTATTCGACCATCCGTTCCATAAATTCCGGAATCTCGGTCTCCCAGTTGATATCGATCGCGTGTTCCGGGCAAACATGCATACATTCAAAACAACCAATGCAGAGTGCCTGATCAATCACCGATTTATGGTCCTCAATCGTGATCGCTGATTTCGGGCAGATATCCAAGCATGTTCCACACCCGGTGCATTTTTCCACTATTGAAAACGGGCGGGCATTGTGCTGGGCACGTTTGCCTTCCGGTGGCGCACATCCCATCGCGAGATTCTTGAGGGCACCCCCAAAACCGGATACGATATGCCCTTTGAAATGACTCAGGACAATCATGCTCTCTGCAGCAGCAATATCTCCGGCAATGGTAACCGTGTTGAAATGTTTTTTGCCGATCTGGACCCGGGCAATATTATTACCGGACAGTCCATCTGCAATAATAACAGGGGCCCCGGTAACGGCATAATCAAACCCATGCAGAATGGCAGTGGTAATGTGATCCACCGAATTGGACCGGCTCCCGGCGTAGAGGGTGTTGGTATCGGTAAGAAATGGCATCGCCCCGCACTCTTTTACTTTTTCCACAACCTGTCGGACATAGACCGGGCTGATAAACCCGTCATTGCCCATCTCACCGAAATGGAGTTTAAGTGCAGTCTTTTCACGGCATGCAATGAGTTTATCAAACCCGGCACGCTCAAAGAGCCGCCGCACCTTTGCTGTTGTGCACTCCTGATCGGAACTTGCCCTGAGGCTTGCAAAATAGACCGGACTTTTCATAGGATCTCTCCCCGGGGTGGAGATTAAAACCTTAACAGAGAATAATCCATCGGTGGCAATCAGACAAGGGTATTGAAGTTCCGCGTCTTCTTCCGGGCATTGCCGCGCTGGATAAGATCACTTGAACGGTCATAATACTGACGTGACAGTTCACTTTTTCCCAATTCCTTCATGCAGATCCCAAGACTGTTCCAAGCTTCAGCATGGTTAGGATTGATCGCAAGCACGCTGTTGTATGCCTTGACAGCAGCTTCGATAGCATTCTTCTGTCCCCGCAGGATGCCAATTCTCTTAAGCATCTCCGCCCGGGTGAATAAGAGCTCTTCTTCAGCCGGCATCAGCTCAACAGCCTTATCAAAATTCCTGAGCGCAGCTTCATCATTCCCGAGCTCACGCTGGCATACCCCGCGATCATGCCACGCATACGCCATGGTTGGATCCGATTCGATTGCACGATCAAACAGGGTAATGGCCTCAGCATATTTCCCTTCGCGGAACGACAAGCGAAGCCCTTCTTTGTGGATTGTTTTTGCCTTTCCTAAAAATTTATCGAACATTCCACTCTTCGCAAGAGCGGGCGGGAGAGATGGTGTGCTTTCCTTGTCAGGAAGTGTTGTCTGGCGTAGGAGTTCCAGTCCAAAATCATCAGTGATATCTTTTACTGATCCGACTACTGCAACAAATGCACCTTTTGCATCATAGAGTGCCATCGCCTTCATCCACAACACCCTGTCCTTTCCTTCCTTGGTCATATATTTTATCCAGGCAAGGATCGTGCGTGGCTCCTTATCGATAATATTGTACCGGTTTTTCGTGATAGTCTCATCAGTTTCAAAGATCAAATCCGTGAGCATGGGGGCTTTTGCCCCAAAGAACGGGACCGAATGGCTCCCATCTCCTTTTCCTAAGATATCCTTTTGATCGATACCGGTGAGAAGGGTCATATCCTGATTCCATGCGATAACGATACCTTCCCGATCGATTGCATAGGCAGCGTCCGGAAAAAAACCGATCGTATCAGACAGGATTTTCTGCGCAACACCCAGTGATCTCCCCATGAACCTTCGATCAACCGCCCGGTTGATCATATGCACCAGTTCACGGAATTCCGACGAGGGACTCTCACCTTTTTTCAGAAAAAAATCAGCACCATTGTTGAGCGCTTCGATAGCAGCATTTTCACTGCCTACCCCGGTAAATATGATTACCGGCGTGGTATCCCCTTTTGCCCGGATAATTTTTAATAACTCGATGCCGTTTATCTCCGGCAGGTAATAATCAATAACCAGTGCATCGAATGCATTATTCATCAGTAAGTGCAGCGCTTCTTTTGCAGAAGTGGCGATCTGCACTTTCATATTCCCGAATCGCTCAAGAAATGATTTTGTTGCATCCAGGAGCAGTTCTTCATCATCGACCAAAAGAACTGAACGCATCAGGTAACCTGTTTAAGGAGTGATTTTATAAAAAGAAAAAGCTTGGGGTTTATTCCCGCTTGCCGAGGTGGTGGTCAAGGTAAAAGAGGTGTCCGGGTACATCGCCGACGATCCTTATCTGTTCAAGAATCGCAGAGGAATGTTCCTCTTCTTCCACCTGTTCTTTCACAAACCACTGGAGCATCTCGAAGCTTGCATGATCCTTTTCCTTAATCGCAAGATCCACAAGGGCATTGATCATACCGGTAACTTTCTGTTCATGTGCATAGACCTCTTCAAAGACCTTGCCGGCTGATGCCCATTTTGCCTTTGGTGCTTCAATAGCCCCAAGGGTGACCTTGCCGCCACGCGCAATAAGATAATCTAAGAATTTATCCCCGTGTGCCTGCTCTTCTTTTGCCTGGACTCTCATCCATTTGGCAAAGCCCTTCATGCTGACTGATTCGAAATAGACAGACATTGCAAGATACAGGTAAGCAGAGAAATACTCCCGGTTGACCTGCTTGTTTATCGCTTCTTCCATAGTCTTGGAAATCATACTTAACAACCTCCTTTCGATCGATGTTGTGGTTTTCTGCTGTATAATGGTTTCGTAATGGGGCAATGGGGCAATGGTGCACAACCATTAACCGTAGTCTGATAGATGGACGACAAAGCAGATGATAAAAGAGGAAAGAGTAAAAAATTACCTGCCCACTTTCTTTTTCTCGGATTCTATATCGAGTATAATCTCCAGTTCAAGGGATTTACCGTAGGCTTCCTGAGCCTCATCACTCCTGCCTAGCTCATCGAGACAGACCCCTTTAATGTACCAGGCATTGACATCATTGCCATTTAAGGAAGCCGCTCTTGTACTGGCATACAATCCCTCTTCGAACTGTTCAAGATTATAATACGCCAATCCTTTTTTCGACCATGCCGGGGCATAATTCTGATCAAGTGCAAGTGCCTTTTCACAGTCCAGAAGCGCTTCTTTGCTCCTTCCGGTATCGATCATCAGAGATGCACGAAGGTACCAGGCTTCAGGATTATTCGGATCGAGAGATAGCGCTTTGTTATAATAGGCCAGTGCCTCTTTGTATTTGGTCATCTTGGCATAGGAAAACCCCTTCCTTAATAGTTCAACCGCCTCTTTTACCGTCATACGGGATCACCCCATGAATCGGCGATGAGATCGCCAAAGATCTTCTTGAGCGCTTTCTTCTCATAATTCCCTTTATTGCCATGTGCCGCAAGGAGATGCTTGGGCTCTTCCCATACGTACCAGTCTCTCATCGTCATATAACCGAGCAGGTGGTTTGACAGGTTAATTCCAACTTTGTAGAGATCATAATAATAATCGAGCGTGGGTTCTGCACTCCAGTTCACCTGGTTGAGAGGTTTTTCTATGATCTCAAGCATGTTATCCCCAAAAACCTTGGACTGGTACCAGGCAGTATGAGTCCAGCGGGTGGTAAGCATCTCCTTTACCTCAAGATGATTGAATTTTTTCATCTGGGGGATATTGAGAACCGGCATCAGTTCGTCGGCAGGAAGGGTTTTTGAAAGAAACATGTCCCGTGCATAGAACATCGCTTTGTTCAGGACAAAATACCTGCGGGGTATGATGCTCTCCTGGTCCATCATCTCATCCATATCATTTTTGCTCTCTTTCATCACATGGTAGAGCTGCGTTTTTCTGATCTTGGGCATGCGATGATAGACACTGGCGTTGACAATCGCATTCCAGGGAAGTTCGTTCAAATCCTCGTTGAAATGGGAGAAAAGAATAAACAGCATCCGGATGAGTTTCTGGACCGGGAGTTTGTCCTTCTTGTTTACCTCATCCTTAAGAGCGTCCAGATAGATCTGCCGTAAACCCCGGTACACTGAATCTTCTGTATAGGAACACACCTTGTATTCGCCTCTTTTGGCTGCAGCTCCTTTGATCATCAGGTTTGTGCAGTGCTTTGCGATGATAAAATCCTTAAGCAGCCCGATATACTGGGCAGGAAAAATGATCACATTTCTCTCGATATCATAGGTATAGATATCGACCAGTGTCCCCCCGGATTCTGCATCGGGCTGGCGTAGGAGCGAGATCTCAGTATCAAGGAGTTCTTCGGTTGTATTGAGAAAACGTCGTATGGGTTTTGATAAAGGCATTTCAGTTTTCATCGAGGTTCACCGCAAAAACAATCAGCGTATGTATATAGTGCTACTTCTTCACTTGGCGTGGATGTAACTTAAATTATCCTTACGCCAGATAGAATGCCGGAATTTAAAGACAAGCGGAGGGCCGGGAAGAATTATTTTTTCTTTCTCGGCCGGATAAACGAATGGAAGAGACCGGTTACCGCATTGGGTTTTTTCGGGCGGAACACACCTTCATTTGCGTACCGGACATCTTCGATAGAGAAAAAAGCATGGGGATTTGTTGTCTGGAGATGATCTGTTATCCGGGGAACATCGACACGATCCACTAACGTAAGAATCATCTTCACGTTACCCCGGGCTCCTTTTGCATCGAGGCTCGTAACCCCCGAAATTTTCTGACTGGAGAAAACAGGTAATCTCTTTCATTGGATTCTTCGGTCGTGACAATCCGCAGGATGACCATACCGATCGATAATTTCTCTTCGATTACGAGTCCAACATAGGTTCCCATAGCAAACCCGAATGTAAATGCGAAAAAATTTGCAATATTGGACAGGTCACTCATCACGACTTCCATGGCGATCAGCCAGATCATGATCTCAAAGAAGGCGATGATCGGGGCGAGATACTTGATCCCGCGTGAGATGTAGATGACCCGTATGGTTTCCATGCTCACATCGCCGATGCGTGCGATAAAGATCAGCAACGGGAGAATAACCCATGCATAGAGTTCAGGATTGGTAATGAAAAATGACATTTTTTCGCAGGTTCCCGGGTCCTAGTGACTTGTGCCATGAGAGCTGAAAAGACGTTATCGGTTGCTTTTATATTAACATTCTCCGGGTAAAAAAGAATTAAGAACGTGTGCGGAACCAAAAGAAAGCCCGTATTTTTCAGGCGTACTTTGCGGGTTCCGCATCGAATTTCTTCTTGCACCCGGGTGCACAGAAATAAAATTTCTTTCCTTTGTACTCGCTGGTGAACTTTGCAGTCTTCTCATCTACCGTCATCTTACAGATAGGATCGATTGCCATTTTTTTTAAACACCTCAGCTATCTCCCTTTCTTTGCGTCAGGTATATACTTTGTGAGCAGGAGTGAAAGTGTCACAACCGTGACTGAACTTGCTGCCATTGCAAGAGCAGCCAACTCGGGCCGGAACGTGATACCAAATGACGGATAGAGCACTCCTGCTGCGACAGGAATGAGTGCAGCATTATAGGCAAACGCCCAGAAGATGTTGCCCTTGATACGGCCCATCACTTTTTTGGAGAGCTGGACTGCGGCTACCGCATCGAGCAGATCGTCTTTCATCAGCACGATATCCCCGCTCTCGATGGCTACATCGGTGCCGCTGCCAATGGCAATACCCACGTCCGCTTGTGCAAGTGCCGGGGCATCGTTGATACCATCACCTACGAATGCAACTACCTCACCCTGTGCCTGAAGCTTTTTTACTTCTGCTTCTTTGTCCTGGGGCAATACTTCTGCAATCACCCGGTCGATACCAATCTGGCGGGCGATAGCATCGGCCGTTCGCCGGTTGTCCCCGGTGATCATGGCAATATGGATCCCCATTTGTTTAAACCGGGTTATGGCCTCCCGGGTGGTTTCCTTGATCGGATCCGCAATTGCCAGTACACCGGCCATCTGGCCACCGGCAGCAACAAGCACTACAGTCTTGCCTTCCTGTTCGAGAGTGATTATCCGTCCATCAAGCCCGTCAGGTATTACCACATTTTTTTCCTCAAGGAACGCTCGATTGCCCACTAGCACCAGTTCAGAAAGTACCATAGCAGCAACACCTCTCCCTCCTAAGGTATCAAACTGTACTGCCGATTCAACCTTCACCCCCCGGCTTTCCGCTTTTCTTACGACCGCTTGTGCGAGGGGATGTTGTGAGTTCTTCTCAACACTGGCAGTTATTGAGAGGAGTGTTTCTTCCGAAATGCCAAGAGGTATGAGATCGGTCACTTCCGGTTTTCCTTTGGTCAGGGTCCCGGTCTTGTCAAAGATGACTGTCGTCACCTTCCCGGTAACTTCGAGCGCTTCTCCGTTGCGAATAAGGATACCCAGTTGTGCTCCGCGACCAACCCCTACCGTTACTGCTGTCGGCGTGGCAAGCCCGAGTGCACACGGGCAGGCGACCACAAGGATTGAGATGAGGGCCGTGAGGGCAAAGAGGAGGGTTGAACCCAGCAGGAAGAACCACACGATAAAGGAGAGTGCCGCTACCATAAGCACGACCGGAATGAAGTACGTGACAGCCACATCAGCGATCCGCTGGACCGGTGGTTTTGAACCCTGTGCATCTTCAACCATCTGGATGATCTGGGCAAGCACTGTTTCCTTACCAACTTTTGTTGCTTTTACCGTGAGGACGCTGTTGGTGTTCAACGTCCCGCCCACCACGCGACTGCCCGGGGTTTTGAGAGGGGGAATGGGTTCTCCGGTAATCATTGCTTCATTGACATAACTTTCGCCGGCCACTACCTCCCCATCGACCGGCACCTTTGCACCGGGCTTTACAAGCACCTGATCACCGACTACAACATCTTCGACCGGTATCTCCAATTCCTGTCCGTCACGAATGACAAGGGCTGTCTTGACCCGTAGGCCGGCTAATTTTTTGATGGCTTCAGAGGTCCTGCCTTTTGCGCGTCCTTCAAGGTACCGCCCGAGCATGAGGAACGATGCCAGCATGATGGCGGTATCATAGAACATGAACTCGTGCGTCAGTACAATACCAAACGTGCCAAGGACACTAGAGACGAAAGCTACACCGGTACCCATCGCATACATCACATCCATGGAGAGCATGCGATGCGAGAGAGAGATCCACGCAGCCCGGAATATCGGGTAGGCAACAAAGGCAAAGACCGGTGTTGAGATGACGAGCATCACGTAGCCAAGCTGCTGCATGGAGATTGGTATCGGGAGCCACATCGCCAGCATGAGAGGGATACTCACTGCAAAACCCACCATGAACCGGACAAATTTGTCGTGCAGGTCCTTGTCCCGGGCAAGCTTCTCTGCCACTTCGCTTACTTCACCGGAAATCCCGAGATACTGGTACCCTGCCTCCTCGATCGACTTCTTCATATCATCAATACCGGAAATTGAAGGGTTGTACGTCACGTACGCTTTTTCTGTCCCGAGGTTTACTGTTGCAGACACAACACCGGGGAGTTCACGCAGGGCAGCCTCGATAGTCTCGACACAAGTAGCACACATCATCCCGCCAACTTTTATCGTGACCTGACGGTTAACAACATCATACCCGGCCTCTTTTACTGCTTTTTCAAGCGTGGCAAGGGTAACCTTTGCCGGGTCAAACTCGACATGGGCGGTATCGGTACCAAAATTCACCTGTGCTTTTGTTACATCTTTGAGTCCTGCTAAAGATTCCTCAATATTCACTGCACACGTAGCGCAGTGCATTCCCGATATTTTGATCTCGGCTTTCTTCTTTTCCGGTTCTGGCATGGTCTTCTCCACTCACAATACTGTGCGGAATCCTGTTGTCCGGTATTCTCCCGTTACAGCCATATAGTTCTTATGAATGTGCAAGGGAAAAAGGGTGAGAATGGCTGGAGGATTTCGAGAAACTCAAGCCCAATCGGGCCCTGAATAAAAAAAAGGATCAGTGAATGGATAGTGCCGGTACCGCTTTTACCGATTTTAAAAAGAACCAGCCCACTATGCCAAACGTCAGAAGTGGCGATACCCAGAAAGGAATCGGGAACCCGAAACTGTCAAGAATCATGATACAACCCAGAATCAGAATGGAGTACATAGCACCGTTTTTTAAGTAGATGTATTTCTTGATCTTATCCACATTCCGCACGGTCAGCTCGCGGACGACAAACGCTCCAAGACCATTACCAATTATAATCAAGGGTACAGCCATGGTGAATGCGAATGCGCCGACAACGCCATCGATCGAGAACGTAGCATCGATCACTTCAAGATAAAAGATCTTGCTGAGATCAGACATGTTACCATGCAGCATCTTCTTCTCTGCGGCTTCTGCGTTCTGGCGGAAACCGTGAACAATGAAAAAGGCTGTCGAACCAATAACCGCCCCGAATGCGATCATCGGACTTTTTTCGAGGGCAAACCAGACGATCACAGCGAGCAGGACAGACACTATTGCAAAGAACCAGACTCCTTTTGTAGCAATGTAGCGCTCTCCCCGCAGACCAAAATGCTTCTCCTCCAGGAACAGCCAGTGAAAGAAGAGAAAGATCAAAAATACCCCTCCACCCATCAGGAGAATGGGTGCTGACTGCTCAATGGCCGCAATGACTACGGGGTCAGAGGAGAATGTGGCAGTCAGTGCACCGATTGGCCCAAGTGATGGTGTTGACATCCAGACAATCAGCCATGGCAGCAGGCCGCGGATGGCAAATACGGC